>CANQUN010000052.1 GCA_947627065.1 uncultured Clostridia bacterium | reverse complement strand
CGTACACGAGCGGGTTGTACAGAACCATTATCTGGTCGAAGTTGGCGTTTATCACGCTGCCGAGGTTGAGAATGAGGTTGAGCATGACGACGGGCATTATGGAAGGCAGAGTTATGTGTATGACGCGCTGGAATCGGTTTGCACCGTCAAGTTCGGCAGCCTCGTACAAGTTGAGGTCGACGCCCGTGAGAGCGGCGAGATACACTATCGTGCCGTAGCCGAAGCCCTTCCATATATCCGTGGCGATGACTATTACCACGAAGGAGAAGTTGTCCTGCAGCCACAACTTGTCCGGGTGAGCGCCGAAGGCCGCAAGCATCTTGTCGAAAAGCCCGCCGTGGCTGAAAACCGTCTTTTTGATTATACCGCCGAGAACGACCCACGACAGGAAGTAAGGCAGGAATATGAGGGTCTGAATGGATTTTTTGAAAAACTTTTTACGCACCTCGTTGAGCAGCAGAGACACTATTATGGGCACGGGAAAACCGAGCACCAACTTTGCGGTTGCTATGATGAGAGTGTTTCTGAACGCCCTGCCGAATTCTGGGAGGCTTGTAAAGATGTATTTGAACCATTTAAGCCCCGCCCACTGGCTGCCCCAGATTCCCTTTCGGTAATCGAGATTTTCGACAAACGCAAGACGCAGGCCGAACATGGGCAGGTAGGCAAACAGTATGAGAAAGATGATGGGCAGCAGTATCATAAGATGCAGTTGCCAATCGTTTCTGCGGATATGGCGGCGCTTTTTTCCCGACAATATTTTCATTACGGTTATCTCTTGTTGAGGGCGGACAGAATCTTGGACATTCCCTTGCTGTTGAGTCCGTCCGTAAAGGCTTTGAAGGTTTCGCTCGTCACGGGTTTGTCGCCCGTGAACATGAAGATGAGTTCTCTGGTTTCATAGTCGCTGACCATGCCGCCCACCTCGTTCATCTCCCTCGTGTTGATAGTATAAAACGCGGGACGTTTGAAGTGGACTTTGAGGTCGTTTTTGTTGACGTCGTAGTCGTATTCGGCATAGTTGATAAGTTCCGTATACGCGCCGTTTTCGGCAAATATCTTGTAGTAAGGATAGAATTTTCTGCCTGCGCCCGTCGGCTTGTTTATGAAGGAAACTATGCTGGTATAATACGTGGATTCGTCGAGAGTGAGTTCGGAAGCGTCGCCCGTTCTCAGCGCCTTTTGTATGTCGAAAGCGTAACGGATGTTCTTGTTGGGAGCGTCGAGACGGAAGGGCAGGTACATTTCGAGTTCGCTGGCGACGTTCCGGTACTTTTCGGACTTTCTTATGGCAACGGTCTTTTGGGTAAATTCGCCGTCGTCGGAGAAGAACCTGTCCACGATGTGGTTGGCCATGATGATTATCGCCTCGGGATTGGGGCATTCGGTGCTCATGCAGTAGAAGGAGTTGTTGTTGACGTTGTACGGGACGAGAGGTTCTATTACGTTGCCATCAAAATCCCTTATAGCCCAAGGTATCCAATCCACCTGAGTGTTGACGAGGTACGCGTCGTTGAGGCCGTAGGACATGACGGACCAGAATTCGCCGAGGAAGGAACCGATGCTGCCGTTTGCGAGCGCCGCTTTCAGGGTTGCGCCGTCGAGGGCGGAGTTCTTGTCTATCACGCCGTTGTTGTAATACTTGTTGAGCATGTTGAGCACCTGCATGACGTTTTCGTCCTGCGTGCCGTAAACGTACTCTCCCTTGTCGTTTTTGACGTAATAGCCGGGGTACGCGCCGTAAACGTTGGCGAACCCGTTGAGGTTTTCTGCCGAGAAGCCGAGAGACATTCCGTAAGTGGCTTTTGAGGAGTCTCCGTCGGGATTGCCCGTGGCAAACCATTCGGCTATTTCGAGATATTCTCCGAAATCGTCGGGGAGGAGTTCGCTGACGTCGGAGTAGGTTATACCCTTGACTTCGGCGTACTTTTTAAGCCAGTCGAGACGTATCCAGACGAGCGGGCAGCTGACGAACAGGTCGCTGAGGAAGGGTATTCCGTACAGTTTGCCGCCCGAGGATCCCGCTTCGAGAACGGCGGCGTTCCTCTCTATTTCGGGGTGGCCGTTGTTCCACACGGAAATGTCGCCCGTGTACTGGTACTCCATGGCCAGCCTCAGCGCCGGGGAAGCGTACTGCTCGTACACCTCGGTAAGGTCGGCTACCATTCCCTGAGAAATGAGGTCGGACAGCTGGCTCTGCGAACAGAAGAACATATCCGGCAGGTCGTTGTTGACCATGGCGAGGTTGAGCTGGTAGTTGTAAGGATCCCCTATGTTGGCGCTGAACTGCGATTTGACGTTGATGTTCATGACCTCTTTTATAAGGTCGTACATGCAGTTGCGGGAGGCCGTTTCGCCGTTTACGTACAGCGATGTGGAAATCATCTGACCGACGGACAGATCCAGCGTTTCGCTGTACCTGCCGAGAGGAAGAGAAGCGGGGTCGAGGGCGACCGCGGTCCTCTCTTCATCCCCTCCGCACGCGCCGAACAGGAGCATGGACGCCGCGAGCGCGGCGGCCACCAATAACGAGACTGTTCTTTTCATTTTTTCTCCTTAATGTTTCTTGCGTCCCGCAAAAGCCGCGGCAAAGGCGGCAGCCGCAACGGGGAGGAAGCATCCGCCGAGTCCGCCGCTGCAAGCGGCTTCTTCGCCTAAACTCTCCCACTTGGCGTAGACGGTTACGTTGGCCTCGGCGGGTCCGTAAACATACTCTTCGGTGAGTTCTTCGTCTAAATACCAGCCGAGGAACTTGTAGCCTTCTTTGACGGGGACGTATTCTTTGAAAGCGCCGCCCTTGTCCGCATAGGCTATACGGATGCAACTTTCGCCGTCGTAATAGGCGATGTAAACTTCGTCGGGGTCGGGTTCGTCCGTACCGGGGTCATCGGGGTCGTCGGGGTCCACGGGCGGGATTTCGGCGGGTGTGAGCACGAAATCGCCGACTGTGAGGACGACGTCCTCGGCGTAAGAAACGGGACGGCTGTCATCCTTTTCGGGGGTTATGTGGAGGTAGCAGTTCTTGTAATCGAATTCGCCGAAGAGGCTGAGGTCAACTTCGCCTATGGTAACGTTTTCGCCGTTATACTTGACTGCGGCGGAAAGGCTGTTTTCCTTGAATTTCTTTATTACGAGAACGTACTTTTTGTTGAGATAGTTGCTGCCGCGTATGGCGCTGACCTTAAAGACGTTTTTGCCGTCTGCACCGGGGAGTTTTTTGAAAGCGGCGTAATCTGCCCTCAAAGAGGTGAACTGTTCGTAATTCCACGCCGTTTCATCCCAGAAATGGATGCAGAAACCGTCGCCGTATCCTTCCATGGGATAGTCGCCCGGCTGAGTGAGGAAGGAGATTCTGAAACCGCCGTAGAGGCTGAGGTTTTCGATGGTGAAACTCATCTCGAAGTATTCGAGGCTGACAGGCTGGGTGTACACGGCGCGGCTGATGGACTTCTGTCCGTCGCTCACCGCGAGGGAGAGGCGAACGTCTTCGCCGTCGAGCACGGCGTCTACCCTGCCGTTGTTGAGACCATCGGTGAATTTGGTTGCGGGGTCTACCGAGTAGGCTGCGAAATCAACGTGGAATTCAACGTCGTCGGAAACGGTAACGGTGTACGTTCCGTCAACGACGTCGACGGGGTCGCCGTTGACCGTTGCGGTGCCGATTTTGTGCGATAAAGCGGGTTTTACGGTGAAAGTTACCTCCGTACCCGACGGAACTTGTCCTTCGTGGTCGGCGGTTACTTCGCCGCCCTCGCCCGCGGTGGCGGAAACGTTGAAGTAAGTTATGGGTATCTCTTCGAATACAACCTTGAAGGTGATGTCGCCGTTGACGGTTTCTTCGTGCGTGAGTTGGGCGGTGAGTTCAACGGGCGAGCCGTTGACGGTGGCCTGCTGCACTCTGTTGCCCTCGTCGGGTATGGCGGTGAAGGTAACGACGGTGCCCTCTTCTACGGTGCCCTGTGCGGTGGCCTCTACCCTGCCGTTGCCCTCGGTCTGCACGGTAACGGTGTGGGTTATCACTTCGGGAGGTATCTCTTCAAACTCTACGTGGAAAGCGATGTCTCCCGTAACGGTGGTCGTGTAAACGGTGCCCTGCATCTCTATGGGTTCGCCGTTGACGGTGGCCTGTTTTATACGGTATCCTTCTTCGGGATACACGGTGAACACGACTTCGGAATTTTCGCGAACGCTGCCTTGAGCGGAAGCCTCCACCCTGCCGTTGTCTCCGGCGGTGGCGGTTACCGTGTAGTAGACGGGTATCTCTTCAAACTCTACGTGGAAAGCGATGTCTCCCGTAACGGTGGTCTTGTAAGTGTTGTCGGGCAGCAGGTCTACGTGAGTGCCGTTGAGCGTGGCTTCTTTGACCTGATAGCCTTCCTGCGGGTTGGCGGTAAAGGTTACTTCCTGCCTCTCTTTGACAACGCCCTGTGCCGAAGCGGTTACGCTGCCGTTGCCCGTGGAGCCGCACGTTACGTTGTACTGCTCGTAAACGTCAACGGTAACCTTCATGTCGTCGGCGTAAGTCGTGTGGTTCATGTCAACGAAAGGCGCTATGAGGAGATTGCAGTCGGTGTAGTCAAACCCTTCGGGAAGATCGGATTTTTTAATCGTTCTGTTGTCATCGTAAGAATCGCCCCATTTTATCTTGACGGCAAGTTGCGTGTCGGTAAAATCCCAGACTCTCATGTAAAAAGTCGTGCCGATATACTGTGTGCTTTCATCGGAGCATACACGCCACTGCGCTTGCAGGTTCTCTTCGCCTGCTTTGGAATAGGTTATCGGGTCGGCACGGAGCCAGGTGCTTTGAGGATGGCCCCATGCGGTTTCATCCCAGAAATTAATGGCAAACCCGTCGCCATAACCCGCCATGGGGAAATCGTCTGCAGTCGAGAGGAAAGAGACGAAGATACCGCCGTCGGCATTCATCTTGTCCAGCGTGATTTCCATTTCAAAAGTCTTGGAAATGTCCACCTTGCCCGTATACAAGGCGCGGGAAATCGAGGCTTGAAGGTCGGCGGCCTTGAGGTCGATGGCGGTTTTGCCCACCTCGTCGTCCACCGCCGTCATACGGCCGTTGTTGAGAGGATCACGGAATTTGGTGGACCCTCCTTCGGCAAGGGCGGAAACCCCTCCCGAGGCAAAAGCCGTTGCCGCGCCCACCGCGACGGACGCGGAAAATACGAGCGTCAAAATTGCCAATAGAATCTTTTTCTTCATACATTATCCTCCTTTTTTGTTGGTGATTGAGAAGATTTCTATTTACATGATAACGTTAACATTTTCAAAAAAATAAAAACATCATTTTCCACAATGTTAGCGTTATCACAGTTTTATTATATCACTATTGACGTGTACAGTCAAGTGTTTTCACAAAATTTTCACAAATTATATTTCGGACGGAGGCCCTGCCGCACCGACGGCGCATTCGCCCGGCATTGGCGGCCGCGCTTTGGCATTTTGCGCGCCCGCGAGCCTTATATATAGAGATTAGCGGGATTTTTGCCGTTATCCCCCAAAATCGTGGGTCTTTCCCCTCTGTACGCCCGCAAAATCTGGCGGGATTCTCGTTGCCGAGGGTGCCGAGCCGAGGACGGCCTTACGCCGTTAGTATGCGGATTAAGCCGAAATTTTTTGTTGCACGAGTATCAAACGGATTCTCTCTCGCACAGGAAAGGCGTAACCGACGTGTCGCCGTAGGTCTGCCCTTCGAATATTCCGAGCAGACGTTCTACCGCCACCGTTCCCGCCTGCGTTGCGCCGAGGGACACGGTGGTGAGTCTGGGATAGAGGTATTCGCAGATGTAGAAATCGTCGTTGCCCATGACGGCGATGTCTTCCGGTATACGCAGACCCGCGCGGCCTATCGCCTGAATGGCTCCGCCGGCCATGTTGTCGTTGGCGCAGTACACGGCGCGCGGACGGTGCTTGGAAAGGAGTTCTTCCATGGCTTTTCTGCCGCCCGTTATGTCGGCGTGGCCGTTGCACACGAGAATGTGCTTTGCAAGCCCCCTCTCTTCCATGATGCAGCGGTATTTGTCCTCTTTGGCTTTCCACAGTCCTTCGGGATAGTTACTGTTGAGCATGGCTATGTCGGTGTAGCCCTTTTCTATGAGGTAATTGATGGAGATTTCGCATTCCTTTTCGAAATCGAAAGCGATGTCGGGGAAACCTTCTATCTTTTGTGAAATGGTAACGACGGTCAGGTTGTACCTGTCGCACACAGATTTGAAATGTTTTAAGAACTTGTCCGTCTCATGAAGGGCTACGCGGTAGTCGTTCATGTGGAGCATGTTCATTTCCAAGGGGAGCAGGATTATTCCGTCCACCTGGTTGCATATCAGCATGTCGAGGGCCTGCTGGGCGTTGCTGTAATTGTCAACGTTGGCGTTGATTACCACAAAGCCGTTTTTGTAGGCGATCTTTTCTATTGCTGAAAGAATGTCCGCATACACCTGATTGTACAGATTTGATGTAAGCACGCCTATCGTCTTGCTCTTGCCGCGGACGAGACTCCTTGCAAACATGTTGGGGCGGTAACCCGTCTCCTCGATTATCTTGTTTATCTTTTCGAGAGTGGAAGGTTTTAACTTTTCCGGGGTGTTGATCGCACGGGATACTGTCATGGGAGACGTGCCCGCAAGTCTGGCGATATCCTCTATTGTAACCATAGTTCTCCTGATTTATCTTTATTGTGATTTTGTTGTGATTTTGCGCGTTTTATGGGGTTTATTATGTGTATCGGGCATTTTTGTTCTGCCCGCGGCGGGGTCCCTCGGCGGGTTTTTTGCCCGCTGTTATTTTGTGTCCGCTGTTATTTTGTGCCGGCGGAAGCGTTTGGGGAATTTTTACCTCGTGCCTTGCGGGGCGGGTTTTTTCAGCGTGCAGCCACTGTACTCGATTCCGAGCGGCGGAACGACGAGGGGTACGAAGGAATAATTGTCGGTGAAAGTTTCGCCCTTGAGTTCGGGATAGACCACGGCGTCCTGATATTCGGCATAGCCTTCAAAGACGGACGGACCCGTGTAAAAATGCTTGCCGTAAACGTGGTGCAAAGGACCGAAAAGATTCCTGAAAGAGGCATATAATGTGAGATTCAGGCGGTTTTTGCCCATGACGAGGCCTTCCGTTACATCAATCTTGCCGCCCGCGTAAACGGGATAATTTCTGCCGTTGAGTTCAAGTTCGGCATACACGGCGCAGGTGTTTGGAACAACGACGCGCACGTTGCCGCCCGAGTAGTCGACGACGTATTCCGCCTGCACTTTGCCCGCAAAGAACGGCAGACCCTGTTCGGTGAGATTGCCCGCGTGCAGGTTGGGATAATTTACTATTTCAAACCCGCCCGCGGTTGTCATCTGCGTCATGGTGGCGCAAGGCCGCGTGCAGGCAACGCCGAAGTCGCCCTGCAGGACGAGGCTTTCTATATAATAGGGAAAACTGAACACGTTGGTTATGCTCTGGAACACGTCTTTGCCGAGCAAATCCGAACTGAAGGCGGGTATCTTTTTGGTGATTACAACCTCATTAGTGCCCTTTTTCGCAAAGGAAACGATGTTGTACGTCCTGAAATCGGAATTGAACGAGGGGGTCGTTTCGTGAATGATGCGGCCGTTTACGGCAAGCGTTCCGTCTCCCGTTTCGGCGTGGAGCAGCAGAGCGGAAGGCAGATTACCGACGTTGAACCTGTACCTGACGGATATGGTCTTTTCCCCTTTTCCGTTTATCTCGTTGTAAAGCGAGGAGGTGAGGTGAATGATGTTCTGCTCCTCTCCGTAATCTCCGCCGTCAACCGACAGGCTCGCAACGTCCACTGCCATGAAGTTGGAACCCGCGGTTATGCGCGCTGGGTTGAGAAAGACCGTTCCGTCCGCATGGGCGGGCAAAGCGGGCGCGCCTTTTGCAAACCTGACAAAGCAGTATTCCATGCCGCGCAGGGACAGTGGAAATTCCCTCTCGCCGGCGTACGCGTCGTAAAAGCCGCCGAGCGGTCTTTCTCCGCTTTCGGTAACGAGCGTGGCATGCAGCCTGCCCTTTGCCCTTATCCGCCCTTCGGCACAGCCGCTGCGGGAAGGATTGAGGACGAAGAGTTTCTCTCCTTCCCCGTCCCGCCTGAGCGCGGTCATGAAGAAGTTGGAAAGAAGGCGTTCGTTTATGTCAAAGACGCCGACCGGCGGACGGTGGAAGCCGCTTATCAGCTTGCGGATGTAGTCCTTTCTGTTTATCAGTATTTCGTAAGGGAAGTCGAAGGCGGGCTTTGACGGTTCTCCGTCGGTAAACGCGGGCAGCGGACCCACGACGTAAACCTTGCCGCCGGCAAGGGCAAACCGCCTGATTTTTTCAAGCACGCCGCTTTCGGCATTTATGTTTTCCGCCAGGATGACAGCGGGGTAAGAAACGTTGCCCAAAACCAAAGAAGTGCCCTTTATCTCAGCGGAATCGGCAATCATGCCCTCGTCGCCGTAGTCGAATTCCACCTGATTGGCAAGCAGATTTTCGGTTAAATTTCTAAACGACGCGGAGATTGCAACCGCGCTTTCGTTGGCACGCACGCCGTATTCGCATTCCATTCCGCTCATGGGCTGGACGACGAGAAAGAGAGGCTGTCTCTCCCCTTTGATGTTTCGGTTTATGAAATTCACGGAATCGAACAGGACGTCCGCCTTTTCCCACCAAGGCATCTGTTCGGAGAAAAATTGAGGATAATCGCGCTTCCTGTTGCCTTCGAGCGACATTACCGAAATGGAAAAACACGGGAGGGTTATGCCGTTGACGGCCTGATACGCCCAGATGCGCAGGAGTTCGGAAAACGTGGCGTCGTAGCCGGTGCCGGCGAACGTTTCGCACAGAACGTCCCTGTCCCCAAACTGCCAGGCAACGCTCATCGCCTGTCGGTAGGCGACTGCGGGAATGAGCCTGTTGCCCAGAGCGTCAACGCCGACTATGCCCATTTCACGGTACAGCGGCATGACTTTACCCGCGGCGCATATCTGGCTTGCAAGCCCTTCTTCACAGGCAAAATGCCCCGTGAGCAACAGGCCGTGGCGGTTGCACCATTCGTTTATCTTTGCGGTATAATTTTCCTTTATGAGTTTGCCTATCAGGCGGTGGAAGCGGTATCTGTAACGGCGGTATGCGCCGACTTCATGGAAGAGGTAAGGAACGGCGTCGGCAAATTTTTCTCCGTATATGTTTTCGTACTCGCCGACGATGTACTTGCCGTACGGAACGCCGACGGGCGAAACGTGCGGTTCGTCGGTGAAAACGCCCGGAATCACGTTGCCGAAATATTGGCCGAAACGCTCGGCATACCGTTCATGTGTAACATGAATAAAGCAGTCCACGGCCTCGGGATTGGTGATGTCCACGTAGTAGTCGTTGACCTTTGCGTACACAAAAAGGTGCCTTTTTCGCGAAGAAACGGCCTCTTTTACCGAAACGGAACGGAAGCCGTCCCCCTCTTTGACGTATGCGAACAGCACGTCCGAAACGTCGATTCCGAGGGAGGCAAACTCGTCTGCCGTACAGTCGCAGGACAGGAGATATCTCTCCTTAAAACTGTCGTCCCTGTCGTACACTTCGCCGCCGCCGAAACCCGAGGGCCAGCCGTTTTCGTCGTAAATCCAGACGTGGATTCCCCTCTTTTCGGCAACTTCGATCGCAGCGGCAAACGCTTCAAACCACTTTTCCCCCATGTAACAGATCTTCAGACCGGCACGGGCATGAATGAACACGTTGTTTATTTTTTTGTCGGCAAAAGCGGATAGTTGCTCTTTTACCCGCTGCACGTCGGGGTCGGCATTCCATGCCCAGAAAACCGAAATAAAATCCTGTTTGTTCATCAAAACCTCTCTGATGTTTACGTTAACAACATTATAACATCATGCGAGGCCCTTTGTCAATGCTTTTTGACAATATTATAAAAAGAAGCCCCGACGGCATGGCGCGGGACGGCTGTTTGATGGGAAAAAGACGGCTTTTGCCTGAAAATGGAAACGACGCCGATGAAACAGAGACAGCAATTGCTAAAAATGAAAACGACATTGCGGAAAATTCACCCTGTCCCCTCGGCAAGGTAAAATCCGTGTGTAGAAAATATGGCGCGGGCGGTTAATCCGGCGGTTAATCAGGGTGGTATTTGGATTTTTGGGATAGGTGCTCGAGGTTTCGGGGTATGTGTTCGGGTTAGTTGTTTGAGTTTTCGGAGTGGGTATTCGGGGTTTTGGGGTGGGTGTAATGTTGGGTAATCAGCTCTGCAAGGGTGGCGGCGGCGGGGACGGTAGTGTCGGTTTCGCTGTGCCAGAGGTATATCTCCCCCTCCTCCACAAAACCGTCGGAAATCTTGTAGCAATAGTAGTTTCCGCTGCCGTCGGTTCCGATAAAACACAACTTGAAAGCGTCCTCGTTTGCCGCGTTTTTGCGCGTTTTACGGGCTTTTTCGGTCTTTTCTATCATCTCTTCGGCGGAGAACATCAACTCTCCGTCGCCGTTGAATTCGAGCAGAAAATCGACGAGTTCGCCCGGCAGCATGGTGCCGAAGTACGCTTCCGTCCGCATGATTTGCAGGAGCGTCGCGCCGCGCGGCAGCGATCTGTACTCCATCGTTGAGGCAAAGAGTTCACCGTAGATTTGGCCGTACGTACGGCGGGGCTTTTTCAGACTGCCGATGAGGCTGCCGACGCCGCAGAAGAACCCAACCGCGCTCACGGCCGCGCCGATACAGATGGACAGGCCGTTAGCGAACGACGTGTCGCCGGCAAAGCCAAAAGCCGCTTCGTAAAGAAAGCCGATTATGAACACAGCAAGCCAGATTTTGCATTCGAGGGGTGTGGTGTTGCGGGCATTTTTAGTGAAAGCGCAGCCGATAAGCCCGCCGTTTGAGACCCCGAGCGCAACGTACATGAAAATCCGATAGCCCGTCGGGCATTCAAAGAAACTGTCCGCATGAGGATAGCGGATTTCCGACAGAATCAGCCCCACGCCGAAGCCAACCGCCCCGACAAAAACGACCGTCATGAAAATAAACGACAGTATATTTTGCCTGAATATTTTCTGTGTTTTTGACGTTCTTATGTTTGAAATTTTGCCTTTTGTTGATTTATCGTTTGTCTTTGCGTTCATGAGTTAACGTGGTAATGCTTTTTTTGTAATTATACCACAAATCCGCGCTAAAATCAAACGCCGCGCGGCAGGAAAAACTGCAAAGGCCGCAAAAGCGTAAAATTGCGTCGGAAAAAACTATGATACGCTCGCAAAAAGGCTCCCACGAAGAAATCTCCGATTTATTCGTGGGAAAAAGGAGAAGCAGGCAGTACGCCATTGCTTTTGCGTAAAGAAAAAACAAAAAACCGCGAGGAGAAATTGCTCTGCAATTTATCCGAGCGGAAAAGAGGAGAAAGTGTTTTGAGCGTATCTCTGACGCATGAAAATGCGTCGGAGAAAGCGCAACCCAAAAACCGACGCAGAAAATTGCTTGCAATTTAATGCGTCGGAAAAGGAGCCGCAGGCGTTAAAGCAAAGAGGTTGCGTGTAGCAACCTCTTGCAAAGTTCGCCTTGCGGCGACGCGGTGGTGGAGTTGCTCCATCCAAATCCGAACTCAATTCTTCTTCCAATTCTTTTAAGGTCAGCTCTCGTGTGCCGTCC
>CANQUN010000051.1 GCA_947627065.1 uncultured Clostridia bacterium | reverse complement strand
TTATTTCCCCGTGCCGTACATCCCTATAGGCCCGAGTGAGCGTTGCGGCATACTCTTGCATAGCCGCTTGCTGTCATTTAATTAGTCGGGAACTTCTATTTCACTTACGTCTGAAATAAAGACGAGGACAAAAAAGCTTCCGTCAGAGTTTCTCTTGTACCAACCAACAGTTCCGTCTACTTTTACAGTTGCAGTACTGCTGGAGCTCGTAACTGTACCTTCAACCGAACCGTCAAAGCTACCGGATGCGCTAATCTGATAACTTGAATTAAGCTTGCTAAATTCATCTGCTTTAACAACTTGAATGGTACCTACGTCGCCGTTAGCGTCTACCTTAGCGCCGGCATACCAACCAGCTGCTGCTGTTGACGAATTGTTAAGACCCATTTCATCGGCATGGCCGAGAATGTAAGCTACAGCAAGTCCCTTTACCGCACGGCAGTTGCCTTTTCCGACTTCTTCCTGAGCGTCGTTCATAGCGCCGACAAACAGAGGAACCGCGATAGCGGCGAGGATTGCTATAATAGCAACCACGATGAGAAGTTCTGCGAGCGTGAAACCTTTCTTGCTCTTCATTTTCTGAAACATTGTTCTTTTTCTCCTTTATAAAGATGAAATATGATTATACGCCGCAGGGATGCCCGGCAATATATCCTTGTTCTCTTTTCGGCTTTGGGTTGGGGTTTCGCGTTGCCGCCGAATGCGCGTGGGTGTGTTGCGCCTTGCTGTTGCCTTGTTTGGCGAGAGTTTACCGCCGCCGTGTGCCTTTTGGGTGGTTTGCCCGTTTTAAGCGCAAAATACGCTTTGCGGGGCGGGGAATTTCCCTTCCGTCAAAGCCGAAATGTACACAGAATATCCTAATCTATGTACAAAAACGGGTCAAAAAGGGGCTTGGGAAATTTTTAAGAATATTTTTTACGGAAAAAGGCGTTATTTGCTTGACTAAACGGGGCAAAAGTGATAACATACATACATAAAAAAGTACATAGATTAGGATAATCCACGTACAAAACGAGCGGCTTCAAAAAGCCGCTTATTTTAATTTATTCGCAATTATTCGTCTGTTTATGTGCGTAAAACCCGCAAACCCCAAAATCTCCCGTTTTTTGCGTGCAGTTTGTTGACATTACAAAAAACGCCTTAATAAATTCTGCCCTTTTTCTGTACGTGGCCCCTCCCAAGGAGGGGCTGGCGCGTAGCGCCTGAGGTGGGCATAACGAGCAAAAGAGATAAGGCGGGCGCATAATAAGGACACGTTGCCCACCCCCTGAATCCCCCTCCTCGGGAGGGGGCAGAGAAGAAGAAATTCTACTCCTCGGGGTAAATGGAAAACCCGTTTCAACGGAAGAGGCAGAGAAATGGACGGGCGCGGGCATGAGAAAAGCGGTTTGGCGAAACGCCAAACCGCTTTGGGTTATGTGGTTAAATTTGTTACCGTATTGCGCGGCGGAGTAATTCCGCAGATGTTTTCCGGTGCAGAGATGCGAGCAAGACAAGGAAAACGAGCGTTGCCGACGGGGAGTTTACTTTGCGTAAATGACCCGAGGCAAGTGAAGTTTGACACTGTATTGCGACGCAAATATGTAGCGGAAATGTTACATTGCGGGACCGGTTGCGGAAGGAACATAAACCCTTGCGGCAAGTTCCTGATTGAGGGAATAGAGGCCCTTGGCGTCCGAACCGAAGAGTTTCATCTTTTTGATGAGATCGTCGGCGTTGGTTTCCTCTTCGCCCTGCTCCTTGACGAACCAGTCGAGGAACTGCATGGTGCGGAAATCTTTGGCCTTGAAGGCTTCGGCATAGATTGCGGTGATGAGAGAAGTTACGTATTTCTCATGTTTAAGCCCCTCTTCGAGCGGTGCGAGGTGGTTGGCGAATTTCTTGTCGGGCTTGGCAATCGCGTCGAAAGTAACGCGCACGCCGTTGTTGATGAGGTAGCGGCGGAGCATGAACGCGTGGTCGCGTTCTTCCTTGGCCTGAACCTCGTACCAATTGGCAAAACCGTCAAGCCCTTCATCCGCGTAATAGTTGGCGAAATCGAGGTAAAGATAAGCCGAATACAACTCTTTGTTGACCTGATCGTTGATCATGTCTGCGATTTTCTTTTCCATGGTATCAACCTCCGTTTGAAATCAAATGATATTATATACCCCTCGCTTTTCAAAAGCAAGCGTTTTTACGGAATTTTTTGCCCGATTCTTCATTTTTTCGTGCGCGCGGGCACGCCGCGGGTGCGCTGCGTGGAACAGGGGCAAAAGTTTTGTATGCCCGTCCGCGTTTGTATATTTTGCCGCGGGGCGCGGGACGAACCAAAAGTTTTGAATGCCCGTCCGTGCGTCGGCGCGGGCTTGTGGGTAATTCCCGATAACCACCGAGACGGGCACATATCTATGCGGGCGTTTTTTGGAGCGTTCGAGGGCAAAAGTGGCCTATTTCTCACAAAAACGACTGTTTTGCCTATTTGACGATGAGGGATTTGCCCGTCATTTCGGGCGGAACGGCTTCACCAAGACACTCGAGGAGTGTGGGCGCGACGTCGGCGAGAATGCCGTTGCGCAGGGTAACATTGCGCAGTTCCTGCCGCGCGCTGACGAGCACGACGGGCACGGGATTGGTGGTGTGCGCGGTGAAGGGCGAGCCGTCCTCCGAGATCATCTTGTCGGCGTTGCCGTGGTCGGCTGTGAGAAGGAGGGTTCCGCCTTTGGCGAGCAGGGCATCTGCCACGCGGCCGACGCATTCGTCCACGGTGGAAACGGCCTTGACGGTGGCCTGCACGACGCCGGTGTGCCCCACCATGTCGCAATTGGCAAAATTGAGGATTATTACGTCAAATTTATCCGCGGCTATCTCCTCGAGCACCTTGTCGGTAACCTCGTACGCGCTCATTTCGGGCTGCAGGTCGTAGGTGGCGACTTTGGGAGAAGGAATGAGATCGCGCTGTTCGCCCGCGTTGGGGGCCTCTACCCCGCCGTTGAAGAAGAAGGTTACGTGCGCGTACTTTTCGGTTTCGGCAATGCGCAGTTGGGTGTAACCCTTGCGGGAGAGATATTCGCCGAGCGTGTTGTCAAGCGTCTTGGGCGGAAAGGCGACGGACACGTTGGTGAACGTGGCGTCGTAACGGGTGAAACAGACGTACACGGGGTTCAAAAACCCCGTTTTTCTCACAAAACCGTCGAATTTCGGTTCGCTGAAAGCGCGGGTTATCTCCCTTGCCCTGTCGGGGCGGAAGTTGAAGAAAACGACGCTGTCCCCCTCTTGAACAAGCCCGACGGGGTTGCCGTTTTCCACGATGTTGGTGGGCAGGACAAACTCGTCCGTAACGCCCGCGCGGTAACTTTCCTCCACCGCTTTCACGGGGTCTTCGGCATGGACGCCGCTGCCCGTGGTGAGCATGTCGTAAGCCTTTTCCACCCTGTCCCAGCGGTTGTCGCGGTCCATGGCGTAGTAGCGGCCGCAGACCGAGGCTATTTTGCCCGTGAACTCCTTTGTCTTTTTTTCAAGGGCGGCAACGTAGCCCGCACCCGACGTGGGCGAAACGTCCCTTCCGTCGAGAAAACAGTGGACAAAAACGCGATTAAGCCCCTTTTTCGCACATAATTCGAGCAGTGCGTACAGGTGCGTGTTGTGGCTGTGAACGCCGCCGTCCGACAGCAGACCGTAGATGTGCAGGTTCTTTTTGTTTGCGATTGCCGAGTCCACGGCGCGGTTGATGGCGGGATTTTCAAAAAAGTCGCCGTCGCGTATCTCCTTGGTTATGCGGGTAAGTTCCTGATAGACGATTCTGCCCGCGCCGAGGTTGAGGTGGCCGACCTCGCTGTTGCCCATCTGTCCGTCGGGCAGGCCAACGTCCTCTCCGCTTGCGCCGAGACGGGCGGACGGATAGTCCGCAAGGAGCCTTGTAACGTTGGGGCTGCCGCTCAGTTTTATGGCGTCGCCCTTGCCGCCGTCGCCTATTCCGTAACCGTCCATGATGATGAGTGCGACGGGTGCGAATTTACTTTTCATACTGCCTCCGTAGAGTGAATTTTGTGTGTTTTAGGGGGTTTTTGGGTTTTAAGTGCGGCCGCAACGCCACGGGGCGTTGCGGCCTTTTATAGTTGAAATTTGAATTGTTTGCCGCTTTGATTACATTGCGACGACCGCGGCGAAATCTTCGGCCTTGAGGGAAGCGCCGCCGATGAGGCCGCCGTCTATCTCGGGCATGCTCATCAGTTCGTGGGCATTTTTGGCGTTCATACTGCCGCCGTACTGTATGCGTATCTTTTCGGCGCATTTGGGGCAGAAGTTTTCCGCTATGGTGCGGCGGATGAATCCGATGGTCTCGTTGGCCTGCTGTGCGGTGGCGGTCTTGCCCGTGCCTATGGCCCAGATGGGTTCGTAAGCGATGATTACGGAGGCTATGGAATCGATACCCTTAAGCCCTTCTTTTATCTGCCTTTCAAGGACTTGTTCGGTCTTGCCCGTCTCGCGTTCCTCGAGGGTCTCGCCCACGCAGACGATGGGTTTAAGCCCCTTTTCGAGGGCGGTAAGCGTACGCTTGTTGACCGTTTCGTCCGTTTCTCCGAAATACTGTCTCCTTTCGCTGTGGCCGATGATGACGTATTCCACGCCCGCCTCGAGCAACATGTCCGCGGATATCTCACCCGTGTAAGCGCCGCTCGGTGCAAAGTGGACGTTCTGCGCGCCGAGGTGGATGGACGAACCTTTGACCGCTTCCGCCACGGCGGGAATATCGGTGAAGGGGACGCAGACCACAACGTCGCACGCGGCGTCCTTAACGAGGGGTTTGAGGGCGGTAACGAGCGCCACGGCTTCTTCCCTCGTCTTGTTCATCTTCCAGTTTCCTGCTATTATGGGTTTTCTCATGGTTATTCTCCTTTTTTTATCGCTCGGTCTTACTTTCTGTCGTTGAGGCAGGCGATGCCCGGCAGAACCTTGCCTTCAAACAGTTCCAGAGACGCTCCGCCGCCCGTGGATATGTGGGTCATCTTGTCGGCAAAGCCGAGGCTTGTTACGGCAGCCGCGCTGTCTCCGCCGCCTATTATGGTGGTTGCGCCCTGCGCGTTGGCAAGCGCTTCGGCCACAGCGACCGTGCCCTTGGCAAGGCCGGGGTTTTCAAACACGCCCATGGGGCCGTTCCAGATGACCGTCTTTGCCTTTGCCACGGCAGAAGCGTAAAGTTTTGCCGTTTCGGGCCCGATGTCGAGGCCCATCATGTCTGCGGGCATGGCGTCAACCTTGGCAACGCGGGTTTCAACGGGGGCGTCTATGGGGTTGGGGAACTGCGCCGCTATCACAGCGTCTACGGGCAGCAGCAGCGTTTTGCCGAGTTTTGCGGCCTTTTCGGTCATCTCTTTGCAGTAGGCCAGCTTTTCGTCGTCTACGAGCGAGGTGCCCACTTCAAGCCCGCGGGCTTTGAGGAAGGTGTAAGCCATGCCTCCGCCTATGATCAGGGTGTCGCATTTTTCAAGCAGGTTGTTTATTACGTTGAGTTTATCCGCAACCTTTGCGCCGCCGAGTATGGCGACGAAGGGACGGACGGGGTGGTCGAGCGCGTCCGCCATGACGCTCAGTTCCTTTTCGATGAGGAAGCCGCAGACCGCCGTCTTTACAAAACCGTATTCGACGATGGCTGCCGTGGTGGCGTGCGAACGGTGGGCCGTGCCGAAGGCGTCGTTGACGTAAATGTCGCAATAAGAAGCGAGTTTACGGCAGAAGGCCTCGTCCCTGCCTTCCTCACCCGCTTCGAAACGGGTGTTTTCGAGGAGGGCGACCTGTCCGTCTTTGAGGGCGGAAACCACGGCGTCCGCAGAGGGGCCTGCCACGTCGGTTGCAAACGCCACGGGGGCGTTGAGTTTTTGGGAAAGAACTTCCGCCACGGGACGGAGGGAATACTTGACGGCGTCTCCCTTTGCCTTTTCAAGCGCGGCGGCAGTGGCGGCTGCGCGTTCGTTTTCGGGCAGGGCGTCTATGGTCTTCTTCTCCTTTTTGGTAAGGCCGAAGCCCGGGGTCAGCACGTTGTGGGGCTTGCCCATGTGCGAACAGAGTATTACCCGCGCGCCCTGCTCCATCAGATAACGGATGGTGGGCAGCGCACCGTTTATGCGGGTCTCGTCGGTGATCTTTCCGTCCTTCATGGGCACGTTGAAGTCCACCCTGACAAGGCATCTCTTGCCTTTTACGTCTACGTCTTCTACGGTAAGTTTGTTCATAACTTTCTCCTTGTTATTTACTGACAATATAATATACACCCTTTTCGGGGAATTGTCAAACGTTTTAATCTGTTTTAAGCGTCCGCGCATGTGCGTGTGGGTTGGGGTGAATGTTAGGACTTTGGGGGGGCGGGTTGGCGTTTGAGCCGCGGCGTGTCTGTTTTTTAGGGACGGCTCGGTAAATGAGCCGTGTTTGTTTTTTTTGGGTACGGCATGCGGCGTGCGTTTGTTTTTGGGTAGGCTCCGTCATTGAGCGGCGGGGCAGGAGCCGCAGCGTTTGTCCGATGAGTGTTGCCTCAAAGCAGCCGTCGCGCCGTTTGGGTTGCGGTAAAATGGCCGTTTTTGTGAGATTTAGGGGACTTGTTGAGATTTACACTACGTTGCCCACCTCAGTCTCACTCCGTTCGCCAGCCCCTCCTCGGGAGGGGCCACTTTTCTATTACTCCCTCCCGAGAAAGAGATTCTTTTCTTTATCCCTCATTGGGGGGCCATTTCTCCTTCTTGCCCCCTCTTGGGAGGGGGATTCAGGGGGTGGGCGGCGTCCGCGTTGGTGTTTATGTCATTTTCGCTGTTTTACCCTGCATTGCCCGCCTCAGGCGCTTCGCGCCGGCCCCTCCTCGGGAGGGCCAAGGGTGGGTTTTTGTGAGATTTAGGGGGTTTTTACTTTTTCCCAAAAAACTTGCTCATGTCTTAAAATGGCCGTTTTTGTGCGATTCGGGGGACTATTCCGCTTCGGCGGGTTCCCTGTCGGGCACGAGGGCGGAGTAGTGTCCTTCGAGAATGGCGTAATCGTCAAAGGGGCAGTCGGCCTCGCCGTACGTTGAGAAAAACTCTTCCTTGGTCATTACCGAAACGCCGCGGCAGGTGCGGACGATTCTGTCCTCACGCTTGTCGTTTTCGTCCGAAACGTAAACGTCGCAGCCGTTGTAGGAACTTTGGCAGAAGTACCCGCCCTCCTTGCGCGCCACGGCGACGAGTTTGCGGAAGGCCGCGAGGTCGGCGGACACGTTTTCGGAAGCGCACACGCGTTTGTGCCTGAGCGCGCGCCCCGTGCGCGGAACGCGTTCGGCCACGTGGTCGACGTAATAGTTGGCAAGCAGTTTTTTTACCGAACGGCCGCCCGCCTTGAGCCGCGCTTCTATATCGGCGCGGGCGTAGCAGTTGGTGTAGCCGTCGTCCCTGTTTTCGCCCAAAACCACGCCGTAAGTTTCGATTATCCCGTCGAGGGTCATGCCCGACTCGCGGATCAGCCCGTACAGCACCTCGAGGGTAACGCGGGCGTCCTCGTCCGAACGGTGGTGGTTAAATTCCACGCCGAACCGCTCGGCAAACTTGTCGAGACCCTTGTTCTTCAGTTCCGGTACGACAAGCCCGCCTATCACCTGAACGTCGATGAAAGAGAACTTTATCCGTTCTGTCTTAAAGCAGTCGCAGGCGTTGTTGAGGTACTTTATATCGTTGGAAAGGGCAAAGCCGACAACGAGGTCGGCCCTGTCAAAAACCGCCTTTATCTCACAATATCGGCCGTCAAAGTGGGGCTGGCGCCTGAATTCGGCAACGGGATAGGCGAGTTTGGGGCCGACGTATTTCCCCACGGGAAACGCCTTTGGCAGAGGGTTGACGAGAATGTCCCGCCCCTCGCAAGCCCCGTCCCCTTCCAGCCTGTAACCGAAACTGCACAGGCTTGCGCCGCGGGGGCTGCCCGTGCTGCTTTCTATGTCGAAGGAAAGTATCTTCATCTCTTCCTCACGAGGTACTGTTCTCTCTCCGCTCCCACCGAAACGTAGGTGATGGGGCAGCCGACGAGTTTTTCTATAAAGTCCACGTAGCCGCGGGCGTTTGGGGGAAGTTGTTCGGCCGTGCGGCAGGCCGAAATGTCCGTTTTCCAGCCCGGCAGTTTTTCTATGATAGGCTTGCAGCGGGGCAGGAAATCGGGGAAGGGAAATTCGTCCGTCCTCTTTCCGTCAAGTTCGTAACCGACGCACACCTCTATCTCGTCGAGATAGCCGAGGACGTCGAGTTTTGTGAGAGCAAGTTCGGAGGCGGCCTGCATCCTGCACCCGTAGCGGGAGGCCACGGCGTCAAACGGCGCAACTCTCCTCGGCCTGCCCGTGGCGGCGCCGTACTCACCGCCTTCGCGGCGGAGCGCTTCTGCCTTGTCGCCGAAATATTCGCCCACAAACGGCCCTTCTCCCACGCAGGTGGAATAAGCCTTCATTATGCCAACGGCCCTGTCTATCCTGCGGTTGGGTATGCCCGAGCCTATCGGCGCGTAAGCCGAGATGGTGGACGACGAGGTGGTGAAGGGATAGATTCCGAAATCTATGTCCCTGAGCGCCCCGAGTTGGGCCTCGAACATTATGTTCTTGCCCTCGGCGGCCGCGCGGTCGAGGTAAAGCCCCGCGTCCCTTATGTGCCCGACGAGCCTGCCGCCGTACTCTCTGAGGTAGGCGAGCATCTCGTCGTAAGAAATCGGCCTGTCGCCGTAAGCGGAGAGGGTCAGGTTCTTCCACTCCACAATCTCTTTGAGGCGAAGGGCGAGGCGGTCCATGTCGAGCAGTTCGCCCATGCGGATGGCCTTTTTCAGGTACTTGTCGCCGTAAACGGGCGCGATGCCGCGGCGGGTGGAACCGAATTTTCTGTCCGCAAGGCGGTTTTCTTCAAGGCAGTCCTGCATAACGTCGTAAGGCATGCACACGACGGCCCTGTCCGAAATGACAAGGTTGTTTTCGTCAATCTTTACGCCTGCGGAAGCAAGGCTGTCTATCTCGCCGCAGAGGTGTTTGAGGTCAACCGCCATTCCGTTGCCCATGACGTTTACCACCGTTTCGCGGAGGATTCCGCTGGGCAGAAGGTTGAGCACAAACTTGCCCTTGTCGTTTATCACGGTGTGGCCGGCGTTGTTGCCGCCCTGGTAACGGACAACTATGTCGTAACCTTCGCTGAGAAGGTCGACCATGCGTCCCTTCCCTTCGTCGCCCCAGTTTATACCTACTACAGATGTCAGCATATTCTATCCTTTCGGGCCTGCGCCCTGTTTTTTTATATTGTTGTCTTTTTGTCTTGTCGCCTTGTCGTCTTGTTGTATTTAACCTGCCCGCCGCGGTTGTTTTGGCATCCCGAATGTGCCGTTTTTGCGCGATTCAGGGGGTTTTTGACTGCATTGCCCACCTCAGTCGCTCCGCGACAGCCCCTCCTTGGGAGGGGCCATGCTTTCCTCTTGCCTTCTCCCGAGAAAGAAATTCTTTTCTTTGCCCCTTTGGAAAGGGGTCATACTTTCCTCTTGCCCTCCTTGGGAGGGGCCACTCCTCTCCTTTGCCCATCCTTGGGAGGGGGATTCAGGGGGTGGGCAACGTGCCTTTTGTGCCCGCCCCGTTACGGCAAAATGTGCCGCTTTTGTGCGATTTAGGCCACTTTTTGGTGGTTTACACTTTGAGGTCGGGCGCGGAGACGGGCGGGTACCTGCCGATTACGGGGTCGGCGACGTCCCTTATGAACTCGGTTACCTGCGACGCGCTCCTGCCCGTGTACAGGGTGGGGTTGAGCAGGGCGGAAATCTCCCCTTCGGTCATGCCGAACGCGGGGTCGGCGGCGATTCTCGCAACGAGGTCGTTGGGTTTGCCTTCAAGTTTGACGGCGGCCGCCGCGGCGTGCGAGTGGACGCGCAGCCTTTCGTGCAGTTGCTGCCTGTTGCCGCCCGCTTTAACCGCCTTCATCATGATGTTCTCCGTTGCCATAAAGGGCAGTTTTTCCATCACTCTGCGTTGAATAACCTTGTCATAAACGACAATTCCCGACGTTACGTTGATGTAAATGTTGAGTATGGCGTCGGTTGCCAGAAAGGCTTCCGCAACCGAAATGCGCTTGTTTGCGCTGTCGTCAAGCGTGCGTTCAAACATCTGCGTGCCCGCGGTCATGGCGGGATTTACGGCGTCTGCAATGACAAAGCGCGCAAGCGAAGATATGCGTTCCGAACGCATGGGGTTGCGCTTGTAAGGCATGGCGGACGAGCCGATCTGCCCCGTTTCAAAGGGTTCTTCCATCTCCTCAAACGATTGCAGCAGGCGCATGTCGCCCGAGAATTTATAAGCGCTCTGTGCCACGCCCGAGAGGGCGGCCAGCATGTAAGCGTCCACCTTGCGCGAGTAGGTCTGGCCCGAAACGGGCACCGTTCCGTCAAAGCCCATCTCTTCGGCAATCAGCCGTTCGAGTTCCTTGCACTTTTGCTCGTCCCCGCCAAACAGTTCCATAAAACTCGCCTGCGTGCCCGTGGTGCCCTTCTGCCCCAAAAGTTTAAGGCGGGAAAGGCGGAACTCAAGTTCTTCCACATCCTGCACGAGGTCGTACATCCACAGCGTGGCACGCTTGCCCACGGTGGTGAGCTGGGCGGGCTGGAGGTGGGTGTAAGCAAGGCAGGGCAAATCTTTGTATTCAAGCGCAAACGCGCGCAGGTTTCTGAGAACCGCTGCGCACTTTGCAAGTATGAGTCCGGCCGCGTTTTTCATTATAATTATGTCCGTGTTGTCGCCGACGTAACACGAGGTTGCGCCCAGGTGAATGATGGGTTCGGCCTTGGGGCAGACTTTGCCGAATGCGTAAACGTGGCTCATCACGTCGTGCCGCACGGTCTTTTCCCGTTCTTCGGCAACCGCAAAGTCTATGTCGTCAACGTGGCTTTCCATCTCGGCAATCTGCTCTTCGGTTACGTCAAGCCCCAGCGTGCGCTCGGCACGGGCAAGGGCAACCCACAACTTGCGCCATGTGGTAAACTTGTACCTTTCGGAAAACAGCCTCTGCATTTCCTCGCTCGCGTACCTTGCGGAAAACGGCGATCTGTATCCGTCCCTGTCGTCCATAACGTCCTCCTTTCATGGCACAAAAGCCCTCTTTCTATTATACATTTTTTACGCCGATTAGTAAATCAAAAAGACGGCGGAATCCGAAATTCGCCGTCAAATTAAAAAGCCCGTCCCTTTGCCTTGCGGTTTTGCCTTGAAAGGCATATTAAAGGCGAACCTGAAAAAGCGGGCATATTTTTCTCAAACGCGAAAGACATATTAAAAGAGAGCCGCCTTATTTCTTGGCCCTCCCGAGGAGCAAATTTCTCTTCTCTTGCCCCCTCCCGAGGAGGGGGATTCAGGGGGTGGGCAACGTGTCTTTATTATGCGCCCGCCTTGTCTCTTTTGCTCGTTATGCCCACCTCAGGCGCTACGCGCCAGCTCCTCCTATGGAGGGGCCACTCCTCTCCTTTGCCCCCTCCCGAGGAGGGGGATTCAGGGGGTGGGCAACGTGAATTTTATGAAGATATTTTTGTAATGTCAACAAACTGCATGCAAAAAACGGGAGATTTTGAGGTTTGCGGGTTTTACGCACATAAATAAAGGAATAAACCCAAATAAATTAAAATAAGCGGCTTTTTGAAGCCGCTCGTTTTGTACGTGGATTATCCTAATCTATGTACTTTTTTATGTATGTATGTTATCACTTTTGCCCCGTTTAGTCAAGCAAATAACGCCTTTTTCCGTAAAAAATATTCTTAAAAATTTCCCAAGCCACTTTTTGACCCGTTTTTGTACATAGATTAGGATATTCTGTGTACATTTCGGCTTTGTCGGAAGGGAAAATTCCCGCCCCGCAAAGCGTATTTTGCGCTTAAAACGGGCAACGCAAACCCGAAGCGGAGCGCAAGAACGGGCGTGTTTGTATTCCCTCTGTGTAAACGGTGGGCGGGAAACCACAAAGCCGAAAAGAGAACAAGGATATATTGCCGGGCATCCCTGCGGCGTATAATCATATTTCATCTTTATAAAGGAGAAAAAGAACAATGTTTCAGAAAATGAAGAGCAAGAAAGGTTTCACGCTCGCAGAACTTCTCATCGTGGTTGCTATTATAGCAATCCTCGCTGCAATCGCAGTTCCCCTGTTTGTAGGCGCTATGAACGACGCTGAAAAAGCCGTTGCCGAAGGCAACTGCCGTGCGGTAAAGGGACTTGCAATCTCCTACATCCTCGGACACAGCGAAGAAATGGGTCTTGCTGATGCAACAACCACTACTAAATGGTATGCTTCCGGTAAGGTTAGTTCCACCGGTACTGTCAGCGATCTTAAGGTTGCTATTGACACGACTGCTGCAAAGGCGGAACTTGATCTTGATTCTACCGACGGTACTCCGGTCGACGGTGGCTGGTATACGAAAGATTCGGAAGGCAACTACATCGTCCTCGTTGAAATTAGCGGAACGAGCGAAATAAGTGCAATTACTTCTACCGACAAATCCTAAAAGCAAACAAATTTATGACAGCAAGCGGCTATGCAAGAGTATGCCGCAACGCTCACTCGGGCCTATAGGGATGTACGGCACGGGGAAATAA
>CANQUN010000050.1 GCA_947627065.1 uncultured Clostridia bacterium | reverse complement strand
TGCAAACGGCTCCCCAGAAACTTTCTCCCTGAGTGGCGGCTTTATCCACGCCGAAATATTCGAGAACGGTGGCGCTTATGTCCGCAAAACTCCCCCTCGTGCCGAGGTTCACGCCCCTCTTCACGCCCTTGCCGTAAATGAGCATGGGAGTGTATTCGCGCGAATGGTCGGTGGAAGGCGTGGACGGGTCGCAACCGTGGTCCGCCGTTATGAGCAGCACGTCGTCATCTCTCATCTTTTGGATGAATCCCGTCAGGAAACGATCGAATTCCGTAGCCGCGACGGCGTAACCCGCCACATCGTTCCTGTGGCCGTACTTCATGTCGAAATCGACGAGATTGACAAAGCACAGGCCGCAAAAATCGCGCTGTTGCATCAGTTCGGTCGTCCGCATTCCGTCGGCATTGGAGGTTATGCGGTTGCTTTCGGTTATTCCCTTGCCCGCAAATATATCGTATATTTTACCCACGGAAATGGTTGCATAACCCGCCTTTTTGAGAAGGTCGAGCATGGTGTCCGACGGCGGTTCGATGGAGAAATCGTGCCTGTTTGCCGTGCGCGTGTACGGGTATTCCCCCGTGAACGGACGGGCAATTACCCTGCCCACCCCGTCTGGCGGAACGAGTATCTTGCGGGCAATTTCGCAGTATTCGTAAAGTTTTGCAACGGGCACCACGTCCTCGTGCGCGGCAACCTGAAATACGCTGTCCGCCGAGGTGTAGACGATGAGCGCGCCCGTCTCTATATGTTCCCGCCCGTAATCCTTTATCACTTCCGTACCGGAATAGGGCTTGTTGCAAATGGTCTTTTTGCCCGTTTGTTTTTCAAATTCCCTTATTATCCGTTCGGGAAACCCGTCGGGATAAGTAGGCAGCGGGTCGGGAGAAACCACGCCCGCTATTTCCCAATGGCCGATGGTGGTATCTTTGCCCATCGACCTCTCGCTCATCCTTGCAAAGGAAGCACGGGGAGATGAAACGCCGCCCCCCACGCCTTCTATGTTGAACAGCCCAAGTTGCGTAAGACACGGGCAGTCGAATGCGGGATGATTGCGGATGGCGCCGAGGGTATTGCTGCCTTCGTCGTGCCATTTGTACGCGTCCGGCAATTCGCCGACGCCCAGACTGTCGAGAACAATCAAAAAGAATCTCTTTGACACATTTATACCCCATAATGGATTATCAGGCAAGTTCGAGGGCTATTTTCATCATGGCCGTAAACGAAGTCTGCCTTTCTTCGGACGTGGTATTTTCTTCGGGATGGACAAAACTGTCGCTCACGGTGCATATACACAGCGCCTTTTTGCCCGCTCTCGCCGCGTTGCAATAGAGCGCCGCGCTTTCCATTTCCACGCCGAGAACGCCCATCTTTGCCCATTGCATGCCGCTGTTCATATCGTCGTAGAACATGTCCGACGAGAGGATGTTGCCTACTTTGTATTTGACGCCCGCCTTTTTGCAAAGTTCTGCCGCACGGCTGAGCAGATCGAAGTCCGCTATCGGGCAGAAGGTGCCCGGCAGGCCGTACTGCATGGCGTAATTGCCGTTTGTGCAGGCGCCTTGGGCAAGTATGATGTCTCTGACGTGCAAATCGGGATCGAACGACCCGCACGAACCGACGCGGATTATAGTCTTTACTCCGTAAAAGTTGAAAAGTTCGTAAGAATAGATGCCTATCGACGGCTGCCCCATGCCCGAAGCCATTACCGAAACGCGTTTGCCGCGGTAAGTCCCCGTGTATCCGTTCACCCCGCGCACGTTGTTTACGAGCACGGCGTTATCGAGGAAATTTTCGGCAATGAACTTTGCGCGCAGAGGATCGCCCGGCATGAGTACGGTGTCCGCAAAATCGCCGAATGCGGCGGAAATGTGCGGAGTGGGAACGTTGGGATGCTCGCTCATAACAATTTTTCCTCTTTTACGATTTTAACGATGCGGGAAGTGCCCAGCCGCGACGCGCCGAGCCTGACGAAATCCTCGGCGTCCTTTACCGAAGATATGCCGCCCGCCGCCTTTATCTTGACATTTTTGCCTATATGACGGGCAAAAAGTTCAACATCCTCACGGGTGGCTCCGCCCTTGGAAAAGCCCGTGGACGTCTTTATGAAATCGGCGCCCGCCTCGGTTACTATCCCGCACATCTTTATCTTTTCGTCGTCGGTGAGCAGGCAAGTTTCGATGATAACCTTGAGAATCCTGCCCTTGCAGGCCGCTTTGACGGCGGAAATCTCATCCTTCAGTTTTTCGTAACGCCCCGCCTTGAGGTCGCCGACGTTTATCACCATGTCTATTTCGTCGGCCCCGTTTGCAACGGCTTGTTCGGTTTCAAACACCTTGACTTCCTTGGTGTTGTAACCGTTGGGAAAACCTATGACGGTGCACACGGCCATCCTGTCCCCCGCGTATTCCTTGGCGTCCTTTACGTAACAGGGCGGAATGCACACCGAAGCCGTGCCGTAATGCACCGCGTCGTCTATGAGAGTCTTTATATCCTCCCACGTGGCGGTAACCGCAAGTTGTGTATGGTCGCATTTACTTAAAATTTCTTTGATGTCCATCTTTATTTTCCTCTTCCGATAGTGGCAAGTTTCCCGTTTCGGGGAAGGTGCCGTTTGTATTTTATATGCGTTTGCAAAAATTTTTACCGATGATAACTGACAAAATAAACGCTACGGCGCGTGCCGCAAATTTTCATCCTTTACTATTATAAACTATAAATATAACTTTGTCAATCCTTTGTCGGCAGAAATAACGGGCCTGCGGATTCCGCCGTCGGCGGTACGATTCGCGCGCGGCGGCGGGCATCGTTCCCCTTTCGCTTGACAACGGCGGGAAAATTCTGTTACAATGGACTGAAATTAAAGGAGGCAGAAATGAAAGTATCCCAAATCCCCTACGAAAGATACGACATAGACCGTTTGAAGGCGGCGTTTGACGCATTTTCCGCAGCCGCAAAGAACGCCAAAAGCGCAGACGACGTTCTGCAGGCGAGAGAGAGTCTCTTGCAGGAATTCATTGCATTTTCCACCGCAAGCGCGCTTGCCAACTGCAGGTTCACGCTCAACACCAAGGACGAATTTTACATGTGTGAGATGGATTATTATGCCGAAGTCGGGCCGCTTGCAAGCGAAGTTTCCGCAGGTTACAGCCGCATAATGCTCGAAAGCCCCTTCCGCAAAGAACTTGAAAAGAGGCTGAACCCTCAACTTTACAAGACGTTTGAAAACACCGTGAAATCGTACGACCCCGTGGTCGAAAACGAATGCAAGACCGAGAACAACCTCGTCAACGAATACAGCAAATTCATGTCCGAGATGAACGTGAAATTCCGCGGCGAGAATCTCCCCCTCTCGGTAGTCAGGGGTTACCTTGCCGACACCGACCGCGAAACAAGAAAAGAAGCCGCGTTTGCCATCGGCAACGCCCTATCCGAAAATTCGGCCTTCCTCGACGGCATGTACGACAAACTCGTTAAGATCCGCACCGAAATAGCCAAAAAACTCGGTTATTCTTCCTTTACCGAACTCGGATACATCAGGATGAACAGAATAGATTACGACCGCGACATGATTGCGCGTTTCCGCCGTAACGTTCTCGAAAGCATTGTGCCCGTCGTGTGCGAACTTAAAGAGCAGACCGCAAGAGACCTCGGCATAGACCGCATACATTTCTACGACGACGCGGTTTACGTAAAGACGGGCAATCCCAAGCCCAAGGATGGCAAGGACGGCATATTTGCAAACGCCGTTAAGATGTACGACGACATGGACGAAGAAATAGGCGCATTCATGCGTGAAATGCTTGAAAACGAGGCCTTTGACGTAGACGCGCGCGACGGAAAATGGGGCGGCGGCTACTGCACGGGTTTCGACCTGTACAAACAGCCCTTCATACTTGCCAACTTCAACAACACAGCCGATGACATTGACACCATAACCCACGAATTCGGCCACGCGTTTGCTGCCAAAAAGTGTTATGACGGCGGGGATTTCGAACTTAGCGTAGGCGGGATGGAAACGGCGGAATGCCACAGCATGAGCATGGAATTTTTCTGCGAAAAATACATGAATCTCTTCTTTGACAACCCCGAAGGGTACAAGAAAGTCCACCTGATGAGCAGCCTTTCATACATACCTTACGAAGTGATCGTCGACGAGTTCCAGCACATCGTTTACGACAACCCCGACATGACTCCCGCAGAGCGCAACGCGGCGTACAAACGCCTTGAGGAAAAGTACCGCCCGTACCTCGATTTAGAAGGCATTCCCCACATAGAGGACGGAGCGCGCTGGCAGTATCAGATGCACATATTAGAAACTCCGTTCTACTACATCGACTACGCTCTCGCCCAAACGGTCGCCCTCGGATTCTTTGTTGCAATGACCGAAAATTACGACGACGCTCTTAAAAAGTACATCCGCTTTGTCAGCGCGGGAGGTACGAAGTCCTTCGGCACGCTTATAGAAGAAGCGAATCTTCCCGACCCATTCTCGGACGGAACGCTCGCCTCTCTCGCCCAAAAGATAAAGGCCATTCTCGCAACGTACAAAGCATGAGCGGCCAACTGTTCCGCGGCACCCTTTTCACGGGGTGCCGTTTTTTACGGCAAAGAACGGGCAAGTTTGTTCATCAGGGCATTCTTGTGTTCCATCAGCGAATGCGTGTACACCCTGAGCGTTATCATGGGATTGCGGTGGCCGAGCAGTTCGGCCAAGGTCTTGACGTCCATTCCGACTTCTATGGCCCTCGTGGCAAACGTGTGGCGCAGCGCGTGGAATCCCTTGTGTTCTATGCCGAGTTTTTTCAGGACAACGCCGAAAGTACGCTGGTAAGTACGCACTTCCGCACCGTAGCGCGTCCGTCCGCTTATCACAAACTCGCCCTCCGCGTTCCTTTTAAGTTCCTTCATGTAGCCGATTATCTTTTTAGGCAAAGGGATAACCCGCTCCGAACTGCGCGTCTTGGTGTCCTCTATCACCTTGACGTAACCGCCCCCGCCCCAGCTGTCGTGGCAGGATTTTGTTACCGCCACCGTGCCTCTTGCAAGGTCTACGTCCTCCCACGTGAGCGCGAGCAGTTCCCCTATCCTCAGCCCCGTGTACAGGCTGAGCAGTATGCCGAAGAGTTTGGGCTTTTTCTGCTCGAAGATGTATCTTTCCAGCTTTTCCTGTTCGCGCTTATTTAGGCAGTCCGCCTTGCTGCATTTCATCTTGGGTCGTAGCGTGCCGCCGTCAAGTTCCGCCCCCGTAAAACGGAGCAAGGCGCATCTTTTGAGCGACAGCCTGAGCACGGAAATTATGCCGTAAACCGTGTTGTCGGCAAGTCCCAGCCCGCTTATCGAGGCGTAAAATTTTTGAATCTTAAGCGGGGAGAGATCCGCAAGATCCCAATCCCCCAGCGCGGGCAAGATGTACTTTTGCGCATTCTTGCGGTATTTGACGTAAGTCCGTTGTTTGGAACACGGTTTTACGTACAGTTCGAGCCATTCTTCCATCCATTCTCTGTACAGCATGATTTTGCTCCCAAAAAAATTTTTGTACTGAAAATATAACAGAATTATTCACCCGAAAAAAGAAAAAACAACCCCGTCCGCACACGCGCAAGCGAAAAAACCTCTTACGGCAAACAAATTTCAGATAAAAAGATTTGCAAGCAAAATAAACAAAAACAAGATAATATCGGGCAAAACATCAACATGATGAAAAGCACCCGACACAAAGAAAACAACCTGCCGCCTGCAACACAGATGCCCCATCGGGCTTTTAGGCAACGGCCGAACTGTAACAAAAACACCGTTCATCGGCTATGGTTGAACCCTAACAAAAATACCGTTCATCGGCAATGGCCGAACCCAACAAAAAAAAGATTTCCCAACAACAACCGAACCGCAACAAAAAAACACGGCCTTTGGCCGTGGCCGAACCCAACAAAAAAAACAGCCGTTGGCACATAGCCTCTGGCTGTTTCAAGTCGTCGGGTTCAACCCGTTTTAAGATATTTTTACGCCTCGTCCGCCCCAAAAGGCGACCGAATTACTTTGTTATGGTTATCTTTTTGAGCGCGCGGGGCGCGTCGGGATTGTTGCCTATGCCCATGGATATCTTGCAGGCGAGCATCTGCGCGAACAGCGCGAACGGGAAAATGGAGAATTTGTCCCCCATGTCCTCGTCGATGTACGCCACGTCGCACACAGAGGCGTATTTATCGGCAATGTACTTGTCGTCGGTTACCACGAGCACTGGTGCGCCGAGTTCGTTCATCTTGTCGAGGCATTTGACCTGATCTGCACGGACGAGTTGTTCGGTTTCCTCGCGGTCGATGTTGTGGGCGCAGTACACGATAACGGGCGTTTCGGCGTTTATCATGGCCATGGGACCGTGATAGAAATCGCTGGAAGCGTAACCTTTCATCTGTATGTAGCAGGTTTCCTGAAGTTTGAGAGTCTGCTCGTAGGCTATGGCGTAAGTCAGCCCGCGCGAGAGCACAAACCCGCTCTTCATCCACTTGTACTTTTCGGCAAACTTGTCCGTAAGCGCGCTGATCGTTGCAAAATGCCTGTCGGTGTGCGTCTTGTAGTTCATGAGGGCGGAAATTCCCTTTTCATCCCCCGCGAGCCTGAACGCGAGCCACAGCGCAAGGTAGAGTTGGGCGCTGAACGTCTTTGTTGCGGCAACGCTCTTTTCTTCTTTGCAGTTGCAGAAAAGATGAAAACGGGCTTCCTTTGCCATGGGGCTTTCGGGGTCGTTGGTTATGGCTATGGTAACCGCGCCGTCGGCATTTCCCTTTTTAAGCACCTCGAGGGCGTCCGCCGCTTTTCCGCTTTGCGAGCAACCGACAACCACGCTGTTTGAGTAGGAGAGTTTGCCGTTGTACATGGTAACGATACTCGGTGCGGCGTAAGACGCCGTGTATGGAGTTATCTCCTCCAAAACGTATTTGAAATACATGAGCGCGTGGTCGCTCGTTCCCCTGCCCGCAAGGACAAAATTCTTTGCCCCGCATCCTTCTATGGCCTTGGCCGCGGCTTCGATAGCCGCTTGATTTGCGGAAGCAATCTCGCCGAATATGCGGCCCGTTTCGCTTATTTCATTCCACATGAGGGTGGTTTTGTAATCCATATCTGTATACCTCCTTTTTCTATTTTAATACTTTGAACGGCAGTTTGCAACAAGCAGACCGTTTTAGTGGCTTTTTGTGCAAACTATCGTTGCATTTTGACAAAGGCAAAAACAGCCGCGCCGCCCCTCTGGCCGCCCGCAGCGCGGCGGCAAACTCCCCGTTTTGGACGTAAAATATAAAGAATGACAGATGTTTTTGGCAGCATGGGCTTAAACGATTGAAAATTTTTGCGCATTGTAGTAAAATATTATTACGCGACAAAACGGAGATAGAAATGAGTTTTACCACAACGAGAGGAAAAGGGAAATATTCCGCGGCGCAAGCCGTGGTGGCGGGAATAGCCGACAACGGCGGGCTTTTTGTGCCCGACGACTTTTCCGCAATATCCGAATCCGAGATAAACGATATGTGCGACATGGATTATATTGACAGAGAAGCCTTTGTCATGCACCGTTTTTTCGGAGATTTCGACTATAAATTTCTCAAACAGGCGTGCAGGTACCGCTGCATGCGCTTTCACAACGGAGACCCTGCCCCCGTCGTGGCTCTTTGCGAGGACGAATTTGTGGTGGAACTCGTAAACGGACCCTCCTGCTCCATGCACGACGTGGCGCTTACCGTGTTCCCCTTTATCGCGGCGGAAAGCCTGCGCCTGCTCGGCATGCCAATAGACTTTGCCGCCCTGTCCTTAAGCGACGGATACAGCGCGGCGTCGCTGGCGGCGTGTCTTGAAGAATACGGCCTCAATTCCGTTTCCATCTATCCCGAGTCCGACTCAAACGACATTCTGTCCATGCAGACCACGGGGCGGGAATGTTCCGCCGCGTTCTGTGCGGGCGGTTTTATATCCGCGCCGTTTGCAGAGCGTAAAATTTATGAAAAGGTCAAGAAAAAGGCAGAAAGGATACTGCTTGCGGATTCTTGCAACATAGCGTATATCGGGGCGCAGATTCCCGTGTTCTTCTCGGTGTATTGCGACCTTTTGAGCGGCGGCGTAATCAAGAACGGCGAACAGATAAACATCGCCGTTGCCGACGATTCTACGGGCAGTCTCGTCGCCCTGCTGTACGCAAAACGGATGGGTTTGCCCGTAAAAAAGATCATCGTGGCCTCGGGAGAAAGGAAATTCCTCTACGATTTCCTGTCCAAAGGAGACGCGGCGGCACCCGCCGACAAGGTTTCTTCCTCTACCACCATTCTCGAAAACGCCTGCGCCGCAACTCTCGAAAGGCTGTTTTACGAGATGAACGGCCGCAACTGCGAAAAAACGTGCGCATTTGCGCAAGAATACGAACGTACGGGCCGCTTTCATACGGACGGAATCAAGTTTCTCGCCAAGGAATTTTACGCGAGTTACGCCACGGGAGACGACGCTTACGACTACTGCGAGGATTATTACGACGATTTCGGCTATCTGTTCGACCTCGCCTCGGCTGCTGGCGTCAAGGTTGCGACCGATTATTTTGACGATACGGGAGATATAACGCCCGTCGTGTACGTTTCGGCGGCCTCGCCGTACAAGACACCCGCTGCGGTTTTCTACGCCCTCACGGGCATGACGGCCAAGCGGACGGACGACGCCGTAACCCGCCTGTATGACGAAAGCGGCATTCCCGTACCCGAAAAGATAGAAGCCCTCCCCTTGAAAAAAGTTCCCAAGAACCCGCCCTCTGTAGACTCTGTGGAAGAGGCCGCGGCGTTGATACTTAAAATCCTGACGGAATAACCGAGGACAAAAATAAAAAAATCCCGTTTTGACACCCTGAAAAGCGTTTGCTTTTCAGGGTGCATATCTTTTATCGGGACGTTTTTTATACTTTCTTTAATTTACCGAACCGTTGTTTTCTTATATTTTACAAGGAATTTTGCGCAGATTTACGCCGCGCGTTTTGCAGTGTGCTTTCTGTTGCGGACGACGACTATGGTAATGTATGCGACAAGCAGCAAGGCGCAGGTTCCGAGGAGAATGACGTACATCGACCACAGAGGCATCTGAACGGAGCCGACGTAAATGTTCCCGTCAAATCCGTCGAGGATGGCCTTCTGCCCCTCTGCGGGCAAGCCGAGTTCTGCGAGTTTATCCACGTATCCGCCCATGAAATGTTTGCGCATTATGCCCACGCTGTAAGTACCGGGCAGCACGCAGATAAAATCCTTAACCCCGTTTGCAAATTGGGACAGGGGCATGTACGCGCCGCAGATGAAGCCGTAAAGGCTGGATACGAGCGTGGAGACCGCCGATATCGCGCCCTGCGTGCTTATAAAACTTTCTATAACGCCCGCGAGCAATGTACCGAAAAGGACACAACAGAGCGTGTCGAGCAATATCATCAGCACGTCTTCGAATGGTATGTACCAACCCACGGCCGCAAGGTACACAAAGCCCACCGCTATAACTGCAAGCATGACGATGAGAGTTACGAGAAAGTTGGCGATGAAATAGCTGACCGAAAGCGTGGTGTCCCTCACGGGAGAAGTTCTCAAATCGTTGATACTTCCTTCGATTTTGTCCTGAATCATCACGGCGTTCGAGCATATCGCCACGGTAACCGCGCACACCGAAACGACGGACGAGAGCAGCCAGCTTCCCGCAAGGCCGTCCAGAAGTTTGTCAGGCGCAGTAAAACCGAACTTGGCGAGTATATCCCTGAACGAATCGAGATACACACTCCTCAAGAAGGTTATGAACAGCACGAGCAGGATCATGGGAGTTATCAAAGAGACCAAAAACAGGAATTTATCCTTGAAATAACACTTCATGTTGCGGCGCACGAGCGCCCAAAGTTTTTTCAATTCCATCTTACGCCTCCCTTATGTTCTTGCCCGTAACGGACAAAAACACGCTGTCCATATCCCCTTTAAGTACCTCGTAATCGTCAAACAGGTCGGGGTTTTTCACGATGAAATCGGTGGCAGCGGCCGTTCCTTTAACGCAAACGTCAATGTGGTCCCTCTCCCTCCTCACGGCGGCGCCGTTTGAAGAAAACAGCCCTTCCGCCTCGTCGAGATGAGAGTAGATGCGGATTATGTCCGTGGCGTAAGCCGTTTTGAGATCGTGCGGGGTGCCTTCGGCCGCTTTTCTGCCCGAGTCGAGTATGACGACGTAATCGGCGACGGCGGCTTCTTCCATGTAATGCGTGGTGAGAAAAACGGTGAGACCGCGGGTTTTGCGCAGATCGTCTATGACCTTCCACACGGCCTGCCGCGTTTGCGGGTCGAGACCCGTGGTCGGCTCGTCAAGGATGAGAAGTTCGGGCTTGTGAATGAGCGCACGCGCGATGTCAGCCCTGCGGCGCTGCCCGCCGGACAGTTTGCAAACGGGCCTTTTCATTATGTCTTTGAGACCGAGCAGTCCGTCAAGTTCGTCAAAACGTACGTTAAAGTCCTTGCCGAAAATGCCGTAAAGCGCGGCGCGGCTCTTCATGTTGTCGTAAACGGACAGGCGTTTGTCGAGAACGGAATTTTGGAACACCATGCCGAGTTTGGATTTTATCCCTTCGGTCTTTCCGTCTATGTCCTCTCCGAAAACCTTTACCGTTCCGCCGTCTTTTTTGAGGATTCCGCTTATTATGTTTATCGTTGTGGATTTTCCCGCGCCGTTTACGCCGAGAAACGCAAACAACTCTCCCTCTTTAACCTTGAAGGAAAGATCGTCCACGGCGACTACGTCTTTGTAAGTTTTGCGTAAATTTTCTATTTCGATTATCATGATAAATACCGATGACAAGGGGGCGCCCGCGGCTCCTTAAACGCAGCGGCGGCCCGTCAGCCGAAATTCATTACATAAAAAAGCAAGGCGTTAAACCTTGCTCGATGGTCTGGGTGAGAAGACTTGAACTTCCGGCCTCATGAACCCCATTCATGCGCGCTACCAAACTGCGCCACACCCAGTCGCCTATATGATTATAATAAATTACAAGAAAAAAGACAAGAAAAAAAGCGGCCATTTCAAAAAATTTTCCAAAAAAATTTTATGCGGTCAGGGGCAGACGCCCAAAAAAGGGCGGATTGCCGCGATTTTCAGGCCGTTTTCGCCCGTTTAGTGCCCATACGGTCCTTGGCGCAAACATGGAACGGCAGCCGCAAACAGTGTGGAGAATAGGCACGGTTTCAACGGTTTAACCGCAAAAAACGGCAAAAGCCGAAAGCCTTGGGTTATGTTTTCTCTTCTTTTTTCGGTTTGCTTGCCTTGCAAGGTGTTGGAATGGGTGCTGCTTCGGTTTTATGTATTCTCTTCTCTTGCGGGTTGCTTGCTTTTTTCAGCGTCCTGTTGGCAAACACCGTTATGATTACCATTAAGACGTAAGCGGCAATCATGTAAATGGGGAAAATGAACATTCCGAAATTCTGCCCCAACAGACCGCAGGCGAGCGGTCCCAGAAGAATGCCGACGTAAGCGAAGACCATCTGCATTCCGATGACCGAGCCGGACGCTTCCTGCCCGAAACTCTCTGGCGCAAGATAGTTGAAGTTGGGAAAAAGCGGGCCGTTGCCAAGACCTACCGCAAAGAACCCCGCAAAACAGAGAAATTCGGGGCCGCGTACTGCCAAAAGCAGAACGGCAATGCCGAGGACGCATTCGCCAATCGCAACGATTTTCCAGCTGTGCAGTCTGCCTGCGATTACCCCCGACAAGAACCTGCCCACCGCCATGCCGATGAAGTAGAAGAGTATGACGGTGGCGGCGCGTTCGGTTGACATGTTCATGTGTTCTACGAGGTACGTGCTCCCCCACGCGCTCGCGCTGCATTCGATGGTGCAGGTCAGAAAGAACAGCGCGCACATAGATTTGACGCCGCGGATACGCAAGGTGTCGCGCACGGTGAGCGGGCGGGCTTCGCTTGTTTGCGCCGAACCTTTCGCACCGCTGACCTTTTTCCATATCGGTAGCGACGCGAACATCAAAACGCTGATTACAATCTGAATGATAAACGCTATCCTGTAGCCGTTTCTCCACCCGTTTTCACCGCTTATCACCAAGGAGAGAATGTACGGGCTTACGGACACGCCCACACCGTAAAAACAGTGGAGGAAACTCATCTGCCTCGCCGAATAATGTAGCGCGACGTAATTGTTGAGCGCAACGTCTATTGCTCCCGCGCCGAGGCCGAGCGGAACGGCGAGCAGCATCATGAACCAGATGTTGGGAGAAAAGGAAAAACCGATTAAGGCCGCGGCGGTCATCAGGGTACTGAAGGCCGTAACGTTGCTCGTGCCGAACCTGCGAATGAGACGCGCGCTCAGCAAACTTGAAATTATCGTTCCGCAAGCGACGGTTGAAGATATAAAACTCCCGTACGAAATGGGAAGGTTGAAATCGGCATAAATTGCGGGCCACGCCGTTCCAAACAGAGAATCCGGCAAGCCGAGACCTATGAATGCGATGTATATGAAGAATAAAAGGAAACTTGCCATTGCCCTATTGTAACTCTGTAATTTGTCGGGGCTTTCCCCTCTTTATCATGTGCGACCTCTCCGTCCGCCTGTGGACCGTTTTGCTTGTCAGTAAGCCGTTTTTATCTTATTTTACGGCAGACAAATTTTGTTCCGCGTTGCTGATGCCGACGGCTGACAGCGACGAAAAGTCCTATTAACCAAGCCTTCATTGTTTTGTCCGGGAGGAGAGATAGCGCTGGTC
>CANQUN010000049.1 GCA_947627065.1 uncultured Clostridia bacterium | reverse complement strand
ACGCAGTATACCGACTACAAGGGCGACAGCCCCGGCGATGGCGTGTTCGACGGCGGTGCGAGCGGCAGGGTCGGAGAGCACGAGCCTGTTGTCGCAATATATGGGGCTTTGGATTCCGCTCGCCCAGACGAATGGCTCGTCGGGGCGAAGAAAGACCGCGCCTATTCTCAGAAGGTGGGCGGCTATCTCATCTTTGATGTTGTCTTGTTTCATTTCAATCTCCGTATGTTTTTTGGTTGGTTTTAAGCGCGTGTGCGGGTGATGTGGCGGCGCGGCGGGGGCGTTGTTGAGTGCGGTTGCGGGTTGGTTATGTGTGAGCGGCGGGTTGGTACGGCGGCGCGACGGAAAATGGGCAAAAACCCAAAAAGTGGCCTTTTTCGCACATTATCGAGGTTTTTTAGACATTTCAGCCGAAATTGACGATTAACTCAATAAGTGGCCTTTTTCGCATATTATCGAGGGTTTTTTGGTTTTTGCGGGTGAGCGAGCGTGTCAATTGTTGGCAGCTTCGAGAAAGGCTTTGCGGCAGGCGAGGTAGGCCTCGTCGGGACGGTCGGCGCAGGTTATGGGACGGCCGACGACGATGAAGTCGCTGCCGAGACGGGCGGCCGATTCGGGCGTGGCGATACGCTTTTGATCCTGCGCGTCGGCTCCTTCAAACCGAATACCCGGGGTTACCGTGAGGAAGTCCATGCCCAATTTTGCGTGAATATTTTCAGCCTCGAGCGGGGAGCAGACGACGCCGTCCAACCCGCACGCGGCGGCGTTTGCGGCATAAGTTTCCACCGTTTCGGCAACCGATTTTCCGACGAGCAGTTCGTTTTTGAGGGCAGCCGCGTCGGTCGATGTGAGGACGGTTACCGCAACGAGAAGCGGGCGCGTTCCGTCGGGGCGGACGAGACCTTCAAGGGCGGCCTTCATCATTGCCGAGCCGCCCGCGGCGTGAAGGTTGACCATGTCCGCGCCCATGCGGGAGATGACGTTCATGCTGCGAGATACGGTGGTGGGAATGTCGTGAAGTTTGAGGTCGAGAAAGACCTTGTGTCCCCTCTCCTTTAGTTCGGCAACGAGGCGCGCGCCCTCCGAGTAGAACAGTTCCATGCCCACTTTGACGTAGGGACGGAGGGTTCCGAGACGGCCGAGGAAGTCGAAAACTTCGTTGCGGGAGTGGAAGTCGAGGGCGATTATTACATCTTTATCTTTCATGGTTCTCCTTGGACCGCGCTGAACGCGGCCACGATTTTTTGGGGTAAATTTTTTTAGAGTGGTAAGTCAGGAATGAGCGGCGCCGATGAGCGAGGTTATGCTTTGGACGCCGAGAGAGGCAAGGAGCGGAGGCAGGCCGTCGATTATCTTCTTGCAGGCGAAGGGGTCGCGGAGGTTTTCCGCCCCAACCTGCACGGCGGTTGCGCCCGCGAGCATCATTTCAACCGCGTCCTCGGTGCAGGATATTCCGCCCATGCCGACGATGGGAATGTTTACCTTTTCGTAAACGTCGTACACGGCGCGGACGGCTATGGGGAAAATGGCGCGGCCCGACAAACCGCCGCGTGCATTGGCGAGAACGGGCCTTTGTTTTTTTATGTCGATCCTCATGCCGAGAACGGTGTTTATCATGGCGACGCCGTCGGCACCCGCGTCCTGCGCGGCGAGGGCGAGGGCGGTTATGTCGAGGGTGTTTGGAGTGAGTTTTACGATGACGGGCTTTTTAACCGTTTTCTTGACCTGCCCGGTTACGCGGGCGACGCCCGACGGGGTGGCTCCCATACTCATTCCGCCGCATTCGACGTTGGGACAACTGAGGTTGAGTTCTATTATTCCCACCTGCTCGGCCTCGTCAAAACGGCGGGCGACGCGAACGTATTCTTCCACCGAAAAGCCGCAGACGTTGGCGATGACCTTGCCCGAAAACACGGATTTGAGGCGGGGCAGTTCTTCGTTTATGACCGCGTCCACACCCGGGTTTTGCAGGCCGACGCTGTTGAGCATGCCCGCGGGACACTCGGCTACGCGGGGCGTTTGATTGCCGAAGCGGGGCTGTTCGGTGGTGCCTTTGAGGGCGATGGAACCGAGAATTTCGGGGCTGTAAAATGCGGCGTGGCCGTAACCGAAGCCGTAGGTTCCGCTTGCGGGAATGACGGGGTTTTTGAGTTGCAAGCCGCACAGGGTTACGCCGAGGTCTACCATATTATCTCCTCTCTTTTAAGGACGGGGCCGTCCTTGCACAGTTGCTTGGCGCCGTCCGCGGTCTTACAGGTGCAGCCCATGCACGCGCCGAAGCCGCAGCCCATTCTCTCTTCAAAGGAAAATTCGCCGTCCGTGCAGCGGTCGTAGACGGCTTTGAGCATGGGCAGCGGGCCGCAGGCGTAAACGTAAGGCGGGTTTTTGGGAATAAAATCGGTAACGATACCCTTGTTTCCGCTGCTGCCGTCCGCGGTGGCGACGGTGAGCGAAGAGCAGAAGGGTTGCATTTCTCTTTGCAAGATGACGTCGGCTAAAGTGTTGAAACCGAGGATGACGGACGTTTTCACACCGCGGGCGTAAAGTTGTTTTGCCAGCATGTACAGGGGAGCCGCGCCCATTCCGCCGCCCACAAGAAGCGCGCCGTCCTGCGCATCCGGTGCGTCTTTTTTTGCAATTAGTGCCCTATTTCGCGCATTATCGGCATATTTCAGTGCGTTGTCGGATTCGAAGCCGTTGCCGAGACCCGTGAGCAGATCGAGCCGCGCGCCCGACGAAAGGCGGGACATGGCCTCGGTTCCGCCGCCCACCGTTTTATACATAAGGACGAGGGTGTCGTTTTCCTCTTCACGCGAATAGACGTCGCACACCGAGAGCGGTCTGCGGAGGTAAAAACCTTCCACTTTAACGTTGACGAAGGTGCCCGCGCGGGTGCAATCGGACGCGTCGCCCGCGAGCACAAGCCTGTAAACGCCGCGGGCCACGGGGGTGTTTTCAAGGACGGTAAAGTATGCCTGTTTCACGATAAGTCCCCTATTTCTCACAAAATCAGTATATTGTGGACACTTTGATGGTCAGTTCGTCAAGCACGTCGAGAAGGACGCGGACGGTGTCGAGCGAGGTGAACATGGTAACGTTGTTTTCCACGGCGGCGCGCCTTATGACGTAGCCGTCGGTAATTTCGTTTTCGGAATTGATGTCTCTCGTGGAGATTACGTAATTGACGTAGCCCTTTCTTATGCTGTCCAAAATCTCCTCGCTCCCCTCGCTGAGTTTGGGTTTGACGCGCGTGCGGATGCCGTGCTGTTTGAGGTAAGCGGCCGTTCCGCGCGTGGCCTCTATGTTGAAACCGAGGTCGTAGAACCGCCTGACGAGCGGCAGGGCTTCGGCCTTGTCCTTGTCGGCGACGGTAACGAGGATGGTGCCGTAGTTGGCGACGTTCATGCCCGCGGCGTTGAGCGCCTTGTACAGGGCGCGGTTGAGCGTCTTGTCGTAACCGATGGCCTCGCCCGTCGATTTCATTTCGGGGGAAAGGTAAGCGTCCGCACCCGCGAGTTTGGAAAAGGAGAAGGCGGGCGCTTTTACGTAATAAAGATTCTTTTCGGGCGGATAGACTTCGGCAAACCCTTGCGAGGCGAGGCTTTCTCCCAGCATGACGCGCGTGCCGATGTCGGCCAGCGGATAGCCCGTGGCCTTGCTGATGAAGGGCACCGTTCTCGACGAGCGGGGGTTGACTTCTATCACGTAAACACGCTCGTTTTTATCGACGATGAACTGTATGTTGTAAAGCCCGACGATGCCTATCCCAAGCCCCAGCCGCACGGTGTATTCAATTATCGTTTTTTTGACCTCGTCGCTTACGCTGAAGGTGGGGTAAACGCTGATGCTGTCGCCCGAATGGACGCCCGTGCGTTCGACAAGTTCCATGATACCCGGGATGAAAACGTCCTTACCGTCGCACACGGCGTCGGTTTCGAGTTCCTTGCCCTGAATGTACCTGTCGACGAGGACGGGCTGGTTTTTGTCTATGCCGAAGGCGTTTTCGAGGTAGCGGCGCAGGGCTTTTTCCCCTCCGACTATGCGCATAGCGCGGCCGCCGAGGACGAAACTTGGACGCACGAGCACGGGATAGCCAATCTCCGCGGCTGCCCGCACGCCTTCCTCAATGCCCGTAACCGCCCTGCCCTCGGGCTGGGGAATGCCGAGCGTGAGGAGCAGGTTTTCAAAAGAGTTGCGGTTTTCGGCCTTTTCTATGGCGGCAAAGTCGGTGCCGATTATCTTGACGCCGAGTTCGGTGAGCCTGCCCGCGAGGTTTATGGCCGTCTGCCCGCCGAGGGAAGCGATGACGCCGACGGGGCGTTCGTGCTCGATGACGTTCATGGCGTCCTCTACGGTGAGCGGCTCGAAGTACAGTTTGTCGCCCGTGGTGTAGTCGGTGGAGACCGTTTCGGGATTGTTGTTGATGATTATCGCTTCGTAACCCGCCGCCTTTATGGTCCTGACGGCGTGGACGGTGGAATAGTCGAATTCGACGCCCTGCCCTATCCTTATGGGACCCGAGCCGAGCACGACGATTCGCTTGCCGCCGCCGACGGGAGATTCGTCCTCACCTTCGTAAGTTCCGTAAAAGTAAGGGACGTAACTTTCAAATTCTCCCGCGCAGGTGTCTATCATCCTGTACGACGGGCGGATGCCGTAACGCTGCCTTGTAAGGTAAACGTCCCGTTCGGTTTCGTTCCAGATCCGAGCGATCGCCGCGTCCGAAAAGCCCATGCGTTTCGCTTGGATTAAAGATTCTATTGAGCGGTCGGAGGCAAGGCGTTTTTCCTCATCGGTGATGTTTTTTATCTTGTCGAGAAACAGGGGATCGATGCGGGTTGCGGAGTAGATTTTTTGTATGCTCTCTCCCCTTCTTATAAGTTCGGCAACGGCGAATATCCGATCGTCCCGTCCTTCGGAAATATACGAATAAAGCGTGTTTTGGGGCACTTTTTCAAATTTTGCAAGCCAGAGATGGTCGGCGCCCGTCTCGAGCGAACGCACGGCTTTGAGCAGGCTTTCCTCTATGGTTCTGCCCACGCTCATGACCTCGCCCGTCGCCTTCATCTGGGTGGAGAGGCGGTTGGACGCGTCGCCCAATTTGTCGAAGGGGAAACGCGCCATTTTAGTAACGACAAAGTCGAGGGCGGGTTCGAACGACGCGGGGGTGTTGGCGAGCGGTATCTCTTCCAGCCGCATGCCCACGGCGATCTTTGCCGACACCCGAGCGATGGGATAGCCCGTGGCCTTGCTGGCAAGGGCCGAACTTCTCGAGACGCGGGGGTTTACTTCTATTATGTAATAGTCAAAACTCTGCGGGTCGAGGGCGAACTGGACGTTGCAGCCCCCCTTTATGCCGAGGGCGCGGATTATGCCGAGGGCGCTGTCCCTGAGCATGTTGTATTCACGGTTGGTAAGCGTCTGGCAGGGCGCAACGACTATGCTGTCTCCCGTGTGAATGCCTACGGGGTCCACGTTTTCCATTCCGCAGACGGCGATGGCCGTGTCGTTGTCGTCGCGCATGACTTCAAACTCTATTTCCTTAAAGCCCTTTATGCTCTTTTCGACGCGCACCTCGGAAACGGGGGATATTTTGAGGGCGTTTTTGAGAAGGGGAAGCAGTTCGCTTTGGTTTTCGGCAAAGCCGCCGCCCGTTCCGCCCAGCGTGAACGCGGGACGGAGCACCACGGGATAGCCTATTTCTTCGGCCGCGGCAAGCCCCTCCTGTTCGTTGCAGGAGATTTGGGATGGCAGGACGGGTTCGCACAGCGAAAGGCACAACTCCTTGAACTTTTCCCTGTCCTCCGCCCTGTCTATGCTGTCCGCGTCGGTGCCGAGCAGTTCGCACTGGCATTCGTCGAGAACGCCCTTGCGGCAAAGTTGCATGGCAAGGTTGAGACCCGTCTGCCCTCCTATACCCGGGAGCACGGCGTCGGGCCGTTCTTTCCTTATTATACGCGCGAGGTATTCGAGGGTGAGCGGCTCCATGTACACTTTGTCGGCAATCTTGTCGTCGGTCATTATGGTGGCGGGGTTGGAATTTACAAGGACGACCTCGTAACCTTCTTCCTTGAGGGCGAGGCAGGCCTGCGTGCCCGCGTAGTCGAATTCCGCCGCCTGCCCGATGACTATGGGACCCGAGCCGATGACGAGTATCTTTTTTATATCTTTACGGGCGGGCATTCTCGTTCACCTCCGAAGTTTGCGCGCTGCGGGCGGTCTTTTCCTCCGCCATGTCTTTCATGCGGGCGGCTCTGTTTTCTTCCGCCATGTCTTTCATGCGTGCTGCTCTGTTCTCTTCCGCCATGCGGACGAATTTGTCGAACAGGTATCCGCTGTCCTGTGGACCGGGCGCGCTTTCCGGGTGGTACTGCACGCCGAATATTCTGTCCTCTTTACACTCTACGCCTTCCACCGTTCCGTCGAGGATGTTGACGTGGGTTACCCGAAGGGGGGTGGCGGCAAGGCTGCTTTCCATGACGGCGTAACTGTGGTTCTGGCTGGTTATCTCCACCTTGCCCGTGGCGAGGTTCTTGACGGGATGGTTGCCGCCGCGGTGGCCGAACTTGAGTTTGTACGTCTGTCCGCCGTAAGCCAAGGCGATGAGCTGGTGGCCGAGACAAACACCGAAAACGGGGTATTTCCCGCGGATTTCGCGGATTAAGGCGACGACGGCGGGCACGTCCTCGGGGTTGCCCGGGCCGTTGGATATAAACACACCGTCGGGCGCGATGGCCGCTATTTCTTCGGCCGACGCCGTGTGTGGCAAGACGGTTACGTTGCAGCCGCGTTTGTTGAGCGAACGGATCATGTTCTGCTTTATGCCGAGGTCGAGGGCGACGATTTCCGAACGGGCGTGCGCCGTTCTGCTGTAACGGCGCTTGCGGCAGCTGACCGAGGCGACGACGTCCTTGGGCACGGGAGTGCTCCTTACCTTTTGAAGGGCGGTCTGGTAATCCGTGTCTGCGTCGCACACCAAGGCGCGGCAGCATCCGCCGTCCCGTATGCGGCGGGCAAGTCCCCGCGTGTCCACACCCGTTACGCCGGGGATGCCGCAGTCCTCGAGTATTTCGCCCAGCGTGCGGGTGGAGCGGAAGTTGCTGGGCCTGTCGGTGTAGTCCCTTACGATAAGGGCGCCGACGGCGGGCGTTTCGGTTTCAAAATCCTCGTCCGTTATTCCGTAATTGCCGATGACGGGGTAGGTCATCACCACCGCCTGACAGGCGTACGACGGGTCGGAGATTATCTCCTGATAACCGACCATGGACGTGTTGAACACCAATTCGAGCACGCGCTCGCGCCGTGCGCCGAAGCGCTTGCCCTCGTAAACTTCTCCCGTTTCGAGAACTATCTTGCAATCGTTTGGTCTATCCATATAAATTCCTCTTTGAATTTCAGCGCGACGCAGCGCGCGGCGGCTAAAGTGCCCGCAAACGGGCTGCTCTTGCCCTTGGAAACGAAGGTTTCGGGACGGATGGTATACTCTTCTTCTTTGAACACCGCTTTGAAATCGTGGGCGTCTATGCCGAACCTTTCGGCGGGCGCTTCGCACATGAGTCTCATGAGCCGTTTTATGTCAAAAACCCCCTTTTTCACGAAGGAATACATGATTGCAAAGGAAGTTTCCAGCCCCGAAACGCCGAAGGGCGACGAGGCGACGGGCAGGTTTTTCTCCTCGGGAGAGTGGGGGGCGTGGTCGGTAACTATCATGTCGATCGTGCCGTCTGCCACGGCTTCCACGAGGGCCTCTCTGTCCGCTTTTGTGCCGACGGGCGGGTTCATCTTGAAACGTCCCGTCGGTTCTATGTCATCTACTGTGAGGGTCAGGTAATGGGGTGCGGTTTCGGCCGTAACGTCAAGGCCGCCCTTCTTGGCCTGCCTTATGAGATGTACGCTCTCCTTTGCGGAAAGATGACAGGCGTGGTACTTTGCGTGCGTTTGGGCCACGAGTTCAAGGTCGCGCTCCAGCATTTTCCACTCGGCTTCCGCCTTGACGGTGGCAATGCCAAAATGGCCGTTTAATGTGCGATTCAGGCGGCTTTCTTCTCTGAACGACCCGCCCGAAGAGTAACGCGTATCCTCGCAGTGGGCGGCGATTACCTTGCCGAGAGAGGCGGCCGCGGCGAGCGCTTCACGCATGAGCCCGCCGTCCGCAACGCCCTTGCCGTCGTCCGAAAACGCGGCGACGAATGGGGCAAGTCCGGCCATGTCGGAAAGTTCTTCTCCCCTCTCCCCGCGGGTTATCGAACCGTAAGGGTAGACGGGGATGAGGGCCTTGGATGCTATGGCGGCAAGTTCCGGACGGAGGTGGGCGAGACTGTCGGGCACGGGGTTGAGGTTGGGCATTGCCATAACCGAAGCAAAGCCGCCGCGCACGGCTGCCGCCGTTCCGCTCGCCATGTCCTCTTTATAAGAAAAACCCGGCTCTCTGAGATGCACGTGTGCGTCTATGAGTCCGGGTAAAACCAAAAAGCTGCCGCCCGATTGGGCGGGAATGTATTGCGAGTCGTCCTTGAGGTCTTTCAATTTTCCGTCAAGGTAGATTTTTGTACGGCGACCTGCCATAAATAAAAGCCCCTGCACCGCGTGCAAAGGCAGAATCCGACATGGAAACGACAAACCTTTGCAACATCACGGTATTGCAATTAAAAGTTTATAATATGATACCATATCCCGTTGCGCTTGTCAAGCGTTTGAGGCGTGTTGGCGGAAAGGTTTTGCCGGTCGGGATTGGGTGGTGGTGAGTGTGGTGTTGGCGTTTGAGGTGTGAGGTGGTGTTTGTGGCATGTGGGTTGGGCTGGGTGTGGTGATGTTTATGGTATGTATGTCCGTGGTGTTGCGGACAGTTGCGGGGTTGTACTGGTTGCGTTTGTCTTTGGTGTTGCGGGTTGGGCTGGCTGCGCGTGCACATGGTGTTGCGGGTTGGGTTGGCTTCGCGTACCCATGGTGTTGCGGGTGGTTGCGAGGAGTGTGCCCACCTCAGGCGCTGACGCGCCAGCCCCTCCTTAGGAGGGGCCAAGAATAAAAATAATACATCTCCTCCCAAAAAAGAGCAAAAAAATACACGCGTCCTCACATGGGGCGGGAAAATGGCGGTTTTTGTGAGATTTAGGCGGGTAATTGGGATTTTTGTTATTCAGAAGTGTCGGCAGAAAGAAGATTTACACGTTGGAAAGCGGGTAGGCTTTTAATTCAGTTTTTTTGTCAGTTCGGCTTGTTGGCGGGAGAGAGAATCTCGACGTGGGAGAGCGGGTAATTTTTTCTTATTATATCCTCGTATTCGGGAAGGACGCGGAAGGTCAGATTTTTCTCGTCGAGCCGACCCGAAGTTGAATCCGACGTGTCGAGCATGCCGCCCACAAAGCGGCAGTCGGGCACTTCTCCCCACAGGGTTATGCTCGTAGGTTCGTCGGACTCTATCCTTATGGAATTGGCCACCGCTTTGAGATTCCCCTCGAACACGATATCCGACGGGTTGAACAACTTGACTGCGGACAGTTCAAGGCTGACGTTTTCCGCATAGAAAGTCAACTTCACCTTGTCCGAAATGAGCACTTCCGTCAGGTCGAGGACGTTGGATTTGACGGTGATGTTGGGATAGTAAGGTATCCGAATGTCGGTTTGGAATTTGCCGAAATATTCGGACAGTTCGTACAGGCCGTCTTTTTCGTCTATGACAAGTCCCTTGGTAACCGTGTCTATGTAGCGGGGACGGACGATGATGTCGCCGATAATCTTGCCCGTATCTTCGGCTTTGAGCGGGTTGCTCAGTATATCCCACGAAGAGATGGAGTGCCCCTTCCAGACGTACTTGTCGGGGGCAAAGATGTCGTCGTAATTATCGACGTTGTAAGTTGCGGGAAGGCCGACGAACTTGTCCTTGAGAAATTGGTAAATTCCAAAATCGTATTCAATCCGGTACTCGATTGGGTTGAGCGCGGCGTAGAGCCTGACGTTGCCTGCTTTAACGAAAGGCTCTTTCACAAACTCTCCGCCAGATGTCCAGCCGTTGAACGTGTAGCCGTTTCTGAAGGCGTTGTCGGTGAGATCCGGTAGCGGAATGGGCGTGTCGGGATAGTTGAATTCGACATCACTGCAGTCGATTTTATCCGCGATATAGGCCACTTTTTGAACTTTTTCCCATATATCGTCGGGGTAGTTTACGGTGAGCGGCTCGGTGTATTCGGAAAAGCCTCCCCTCGCCTTTGCGCGCACGCGCACCTGTGCTCCGTTGTCGGAGAAAGACAGAAAATAAACGTTGTCGGCAACCTGCTCTGTGCGGTCGCCGACGGAAACTTCGTAAAATTCGGCTCCGTCCACCTTGTTCCACCGCAGCGTGTACAGACTGACGCGCAGGTTGGCCGGCAGCTCGGGCGGGTCGTAGCCGAAGAAATAGTGTAAAAGAAGAGCAAACACCGTTATGAAAGCGGCGCACGAGACGAGAAAGATCAGTTTTTGGAGACGAGTCTTTCTTCCCTTTTTCATAAAAAGTCCCCTTTATCTCACAAAAACGGCCTTTTAAGGCATTGCCCGCCGAACGTTGCGGTTAATGCAAGGCGGGGCGGGCGGTAACGTTTTGGTTTATCTTATGTGCTCGGGTGTTTGGGTGTAAACAATGGGTTTGAGGGTTTGAATGTTTGGTTGCCCACCTCAGCCTCACTCCGTTCGGCAGCCCCTCCTCGGGAGGGGCCACAATAAACTTTGTTGGAGTATGTGCCTACGTTGCCCACCTCAGGCGCCTACGCGCCAGCCCCTCCTCGGGAGGGGCCAAGGTTGAGCTGACGGTTGTTCGGGGGTGCCGACGACGGTTCTGCAGGTGGGCGGGTGGGCTTACGTGTCGAGTTTGCAGAAATACAGCGTATTCGCGTCGGTATCGTACAGCCCCAAGGTGAAGTTGAACGAGTTCCTGTCTAAAATATCCCCGTCCGCGTTCTGCCTGTCGATGAGCAAATAATACCCGTTATTTATTTCCGGGATAATCGGCTCGTTTCCCGTGCCGTTCAATATGGAAATCAATGCCCGCACCGTATCGTCGAGAGGGTTGTGCCAATCGGCGGAACTTTTGATTTGTTCCAAAGCGGCGTCGTCGTCAAAACGGTAGGCAATGCAGGTTGTTCCGTCGCCGAGAAAGCCGCCGTGGGTATCGTAATTTGAAATTTCCGTTCCGTTTGAAACGTCAACGCCGAGCGCTTTTGACACTTCGTCCCCCTCCGACCAGCAAGCAGTGAGTAAAGACGTCAGCATGATTAAAAATAACGATGTAAAGATTTTTTTCATGGAGCCTCCTTTGGCCCGAATGACGGGCGGGTGGTTTGAAATTTGCGCGGGCGGGTGGGTTGCCCACCTCAGGCGCTTACGCGCCAGCCCCTCCTCGGGAGGGGCCACAATAAACTTTGATGGAGTGTTTGCTTGCGTTGCCCACCTCAGGCGCCTACGCGCCAGCCCCTCCTCGGGAGGGGCCAAGATTGACGGACGGTCTGAATTAGGCGTTGACGGCGGCGGTTATAAGTAAAGGACTAAACGTTGACAGCGGCGGTGAAGGCTGCAAGAGCGGCGGCGATGTCAGAGTCGAGGGTGGCCGCGTCTGTGAGTGCGCCGACCTGCCGGAGCATGTTCCACCACGCCGTTCTCGCCTGCGCCCAATTTGTGGTTATTTGGTAATAATCGCCGAAATATTGACTGAACATGCCGTATTCGGTCATGAGCGGTTCGTTTTCGTAAAAGTTGGGGGTGTTTTTGACGGGCCAGTATCTCGAAATTTTTACGGCACGGGACGCCACGTCGTCCTCGTCGGAGGTGAGGTATTTTATCAGACGTTCGGCGGCTTGGCGGCGGTTTGCGTCGCCCTTGTCAAAGATGCCGAAGCCCCAGATTCCGCCCTGCAGGGAAATGGCGTCTTCGGTCTCTGCGGGGAATGCCATGGGGAACACTTCGAAATTGATGGTCTCGAGTTTGCTGACTTCCATGTTGACGTTCCAGCAGAATGCCATTGCAAGTTCGCCTTTGCAGAACATGTCGGCTTCGTCGCCGCCCGCGATGGTAGCGTCAAACTTTATGCCCTTGTCCTCGAGGTCGGCGGTCTTGAGCCGCACGAGGGCGTTTTTGTTCTCGGGGCTTTCCACCGTGTACTCGGTGTGGAGCGGGTCGCTGAAGGTTCCGCCGCCAAGGTTGGTTACGAGTGCGCGCGTGCCTTGGTCGCCCGCCTGTCCGTTGCAGTAAACCTTGGCAACGGGGTTCATGTCAAAATGCGTGGAAACGGCCTCTATTGCCTGAAAGAAGGCGTCCGTGCTCTTCCACGTGTGGGTGTCCTCGTTTATGTACTTGAGGGCGTCGGCCTCTTTGAACATGTCGTAATTTATCGCCATGCAGTGGGTGGTCATGCACAGCGGGTAGATGTAATAGTGGTTGCGGGAGTCGTGGCAGGCGTGCTCGACAACTTCGGTTATGTCGTCGGCCTGCTTGTCGTTCCACAGGTTGCTTATGTCCGCCATCAGCCCCCTCGCGCCCCAATTGGCGACGAGACGCTCGGGCCCTTCGAATATGACGTCGGGCAGGGTGTGGCCTTTGATGGCCTTTTCCACTTCTTCGTCTCCCGTGGTGTAATCTATGGACCTTAAAGACACGCGGATGTCGGGATTTTTGGTGTGAAAAGAGGTGAGCAGCGAGGAAACGGTGGTGGTATCCGACCAGCCGCCGACGGGGTAACTCCACAGCGTTATTTCGGTAACGCCCGAAGAATCCTCTCCGTCGCTGCCGCTCGGCGTGTTGCCGCCGCAAGCGGCAAACAGCATTGAAAACAAAACGAGAATTGCAAATGTCCTTTTCATGTTCTCTCTCCCTATCTTTTATATATGCGTTTTTTGTGCGATTCAGGGGGTTTTTGGGGGTTGAGGGTTTGGTTGCCCACCTCAGCCTCACTCCGTTCGGCAGTCCCTCCTCGG
>CANQUN010000048.1 GCA_947627065.1 uncultured Clostridia bacterium | reverse complement strand
GGTGCCAACTTCGCCGCACGGCCAACCCCCAACGTTTGGCAACATCTCCCGCCGCAACGGTCAGCCATTCCAACAGGCACCAACAGGCACCAACCAAACGTGTACCCAATCCATCACGCGGCGCGTCACAACCCGCACGCAGCCATCAGCCCCAAAAACTCACCAATCCCAACGGGCGGACGCCCGACAAGAGACAAAGATGAAACTTGACATATTGATAGGAATACTGTTTTGCCTACTTTCCGTCAGGAGGATAACCGCCGAGGACGTGGCATTCCGCTTTGGAATCTCCGTCCGCACGGCCTACAGGTACATAGACGAGTTGTCCGGCGTCGTTCCCATCTACGCCGTCAAGGGCAAGGGCGGGGGCTTTTCGATAGTGGACGACTTCCGCCTGCCCACGTCCTTTCTGACCGAAGGGGAATACGGCGCGGTGCTTCAGGCAATCGACGCCTACGGGCGCGAACTTCCGCTTGAGGAGTTGCGGACCGCCCGCGACAAGCTCACCTCTTGCAGCCGTTACGCCCACACCTTCGACGTTTCGTCCTCCTCACTCATTATCGACAGCGGGCCGTGGGGTTCTACGGTGAATTACGGCAACAAATTGCGTGTTTTGTCAGAATGCGTCGCAAAGTCCGCCGTCCTTCGCATCCGCTACCGCGACGCGCTGGGCGAAGGCACCGAGCGTGAAATCGAACCGCACACCCTCGTGCTCAAACAGGGTATATGGTATATTTATGCGTTTTGCCTCATGCGCGGTGAATTCCGCCTCTTCAAAGTCGGCCGCATCGAAAGCATGATTATCACGGACAGAAGTTTCCGCCGCCGCAACACCGACGAGTTGAAGCAGGTTTTCTTCTTCCCCGATACGTCCGAAGACTTCGGCGAGGTCGAACTCGGCATCGACCCGTCGGCCGTCGTCGAGGTGGAGGATTGGCTGGGCGTGGAATGCGTGGGCGGCGAAGGTTCGGTCAAAACCGCAAAGGCCTTTCTCCCCGTCAACGCGGGTCTGGCCTCGAGGATACTCGGCTTTGGCGGAAGGGTAACCGTCATCCGTCCCGCGTCCCTCGCCCAAACGGTGCTCGACATGGCGCGTTCCGTCATCTCCGCCCAGACCGAAACATCCTCGCACCCCGACTAATCCCTAACTCCTAATCCCTAATCACTAAATGGCTCTCCCGAGGACTTGTTATTTTCCCTTGGCCCCTCCCGAGGAGGGGCTGGCGCGAATGCGCCTGAGGTGGGCAACGTAAGCACATACTTCCACAAAGTTTCTTGTGGCCCCTCCCGAGGAGTTGTCCATTTTCCCATTGGCCCCTCCCGAGGAGGGGCTGGCGCGTACGCGCCTGAGGTGGGCAACGTAACCATAAACCCCAAAATCACACTCCACCCCGCACCGCCAAAACCCCTCGATAATGTGCGAAAAAGGCCACTTATTGATTTTCACCACCCACGCATCCGACCCACAACAGCACCCTAACAAACCACCCATACATCCCGCCGCACCACTATAAACCTACACAACCACAAGCCACACGCCCACAACCACCCCCGCAGTTATACCCCCACCCGCCGCGGCATATAATAATCCGAGGTGAAACATGGGGCTTGTAGAAACGATAGCCGGCCTTACAGCAAGCGGGCTTGCACCCTGCGAATTCCGTCTCACGGTGCTCGGCAGCGGGTGTCTGTACGCCGAAGGAGTCAGGTGCGTCAAGAGTTTTTCGGAGACCGAAATCGTGCTGGGGCTAAAAAATTCCTGTCTCAAAGTTGCGGGCGAGGGGCTGAGGATAGAAAAATTCTGCGACGGAGACGCCGTGATCAAGGGGAGGCTGAAACTGTTTGAAAGAGTACCTCGCTGAACGGGCGTTCACGGCCGTCTACTCGGTCAAGGGGCGCAACGTCGGCGCCTTCCTCAGCCGCATATCCCGCCGCGGAGTGAAAATTTTGAGGGCAAAACCCTCGGACAGCGGTATTATACTGACAATACCTTCTTCCGATTGCGCAAAACTTTTTGCAATTTGCAAAGAAATGTGTTATACTATAACGGGAAATGGTAAAAATGAGTCGCAGGGGCCCCGGAACTCTGCCGTTTCGCTCAAATTTTTGAGAAAAGGCGGGTTTTTGAGATTCATCGGCAGCCTGCTGTCCCGCCCCGGGTTTGCCGTAGGCGCGGCGCTCTTCGTGCTCGCCGCCTTCTGGGCGGACGGAACGGTCCTCAATTATTCGCTCGAAGGGGTGGACGCCAACGACGTCGGCGGTGTAATGCGCACGGTCGGCGAATGCGGCGCGGTCAGGTTCGCGCGGTTTTCCTCGCTCGATCTCGACGCCATCGCCCGTGCCATCGTCCAAAACAACGACGGCATCGCCTTTGCCACGGTCGGCAAACGCGGCTCGTGCTTAACCGTGCAAACGCTGCCGAGGCCCGCCGCCACGCCCGAGCGCAAGGCCGAAGATTACCTCTCTCCCGAGGACGGTGTGGTCGAGCACCTCGCCGTTTTCAGGGGCACGCCGCTGGTAGAAGCGGGCGCCGCGGTCAAAAAGGGCACGCCGCTTGTCGGCGCCTACTTCACGGCGGGGGAGAGCACGGTGAGGACCTGCCCCGTGTTCGAACTCAGACTGAGATCGGTGTTCGTGTTAAGGCTGAAAATCCCGTCGGGAAGTGCGGCCGAGCAACTCGCCGCCATCGCCGTTGCCAAAGAAAAGTGCCCTGAATCGCACATTATCGACCAAAAAGTTACCGTTGACAAGGACGGCGAGGCCTACCTTGCGACGGTGGAAATAACTTACATAAAGACTTACGGAGGCTGAAATTATTTGGCTAAAAAAACTGCAGACGTCGATTGCCTGACGGTGGACAGGCTGTCCGCTCTGCTCGGAGTTTACGACGAAAATCTTGCCGTAATAGAAAAGGAACTCGGCGTAAAGGCGCAGGTGGACGGCGCGGTCGTCAAGGTAACGGGCGAAGAAAAGGACGCTTCCGCCGCGGCCGCAACGATAGAAAAACTGCTCGACCTCTACGATGAAGGAGAGCCGATAGACAAGGGCCGCATAATCTACGTCGCGGGCCTTGCCAAAGACGGCAACACCGACGGTATAGAAAAGGTCATGAGCGGCGTCATCGCCGTAACCTCTTCGGGCAAACCCGTCAAGTGCAAGACGGTCGGGCAGAAAAAATACGTAGACGCAATCAGGAAAAACACCGTGGTGTTCGGCGTCGGCCCCGCGGGCACGGGTAAGACTTACCTCGCCGTGGCTCTGGCGGTCTCGGCCGTGAAATCCCACGAGGTTGAAAAAATTATATTGACCAGACCTGCCGTTGAAGCGGGTGAAAAACTCGGTTTTTTGCCCGGGGATCTTCAGAGCAAAGTGGATCCGTACCTGAGGCCGCTGTTCGACGCGCTGCAGGAAATGCTCGGGCTTGAAGCCTACCACAAATACGTCGAAAAGGGCGCAATAGAAATCGCCCCGCTCGCTTACATGCGCGGCCGCACGCTCAACAATTCTTTCATCATCCTCGACGAAGCGCAAAACACCACGCGCGAGCAAATGAAAATGTTCCTCACGAGAATGGGAGAGGGGAGCAAGATGGTCGTAACGGGCGACCTCACGCAGACCGACCTGCCCGAAGGCAAGAAGAGCGGGCTTAAACACGCCGTCTCCATACTCGGCGGGATAGACATGATAGAAACGGTCAACCTCACCCACAGAGACGTCGTCCGCCACCCCCTCGTAACCGAAATCATCAAGGCTTACGAGCAATCCGAAAAACCCAAACCCAAAGACTGAAACCCCCCTAAATCTCACAAAACTCGCCCATTGGCCCCTCCCGAGGAGGGGCTGGCGCGCACGCGCCTGAGGTGGGCAACGCAACCGTCAAAACCTCAAAAGTGCCCTAAATCTCGCAAAAACGCCCCAAATGGCCTCCCGAGGAGTAGAGTATTTTTCTCTCGGCCCCTCCCGAGGAGGGGCTGGCGCGCACGCGCCTGAGGTGGGCAACGTCCCAAAAGTGCCCTAAATCTCACAAAAACGCCCCAAACGGCCCTCCGAGGAGAAATTTCTTTTCCTTTGGCCCCTCCCGAGGAGGGGCTGGCGCGAATGCGCCTGAGGTGGGCAACGCAATCATAAACCACAAACGCACACTCCGACCCGCGCCGCCAAAACCCCCGATAATGTGCGAAAAAGGCCACTTATTGATTTTACTACCCACGCACTGACCCGCATCGCACACTAAAAACCACCCGCACATCCGCACACCCGCGCGGCCACTTCACCCGCGCGCACCCACCAATCACCCGCACCAACCCGATACGGGCCAAACCCACAGACAAAAGACCGTAACCGACAAGTTCGGTATCGGAGGAAAATATGTATATACAATCAAAAAAGGTATCGCCGTGGACAAAGGCCGATTACGCCAAAGTGATACTGTGTTTTATCTTCAATTACATCGTGCTGGGGGCGTTGTCCCTGCTGGCCGTTTTCATAAACCACGGCGCGAGCGGAGAGCAGTTTGTCAGCTACTTTACGTCGGGCGAAGGGCTTAACAACTTCGCCTACCTCATGCTCACGATGTTCATCATCTTCATAGTCATCTTTCTCTTTTACTTCTACGAGGAGAGGGATTTTCTGAAAACGCCCAAAAACGTTTTCATGATGTTCACGATAGTAACCGTTTCGGTAATCTTCAACTACATCGTCAGCGAGTGGGGCAAGATATACGCCCGCCCCATCGCGCTGTGCGCGCTGCTCACGCTGCTGCTCATAAACCGCAAATCGGCAATCTTCATGAATTCGGCAATGGCCATGATAATGTTCCTCTTGGACAAGTTCACGGGGGCAAACTACATGGCGGACTACGTAAACGCCGAATTTTCCGCCCTCGTCATCGGTTTCTCGGCGGGGCTCATCGCCGTTTACCTCGTCAGCGGCGTCAACTCGAGAATCATGGTTTTCTTCATGGGCTTCGTAATCTCCCTGCCCATAATCGCCTGCATGTTCGTGCTCGAAGGGTTCGACTACAACCGCCTGCCCATCATGATCCTCATGGGCGTAAGTTCGGGCATTCTCTCGGTTTCCTTCGAGATAGTGCTGCTGCCTATATTCGAATTTGCCTTCAACGCAATGACCGATTACCGCCTCAGCGAACTCACCGACCACAAGGCGCGGCTCATGAAAAAGCTGATTGAAATCGCCCCGGGCACCTTCAACCACTGCCTCATCGTGTCCAACCTTGCCGAATCGTGTGCCTCGGCGATAGGCGAAAGTTCGCAGATAGCCCGTGCCGCGGCCTACTACCACGACATAGGCAAGATAAACAACCCCGAATTCTTCACCGAAAACCAGCAGGGTTCCAACCCGCACGACGAACTCCCGCCCGAACTTTCGGCCGACATCATCAAAAACCACACGGTAGACGGCGCGGCCATCCTCCGCCGCAACCACATGCCCAAGATTCTCATAGACGTCGCCCTCGAACATCAGGGCACCATGCCCATACAGTATTTTTACGTAAAGGCTTCCAAGATGACCGACGGCGAACTCGACATTGCACGCTTCTCCTATCCCGGCCCCAAACCGCAGACCAAAATTTCGGCAATAATCATGATTGCCGACGCGTGCGAAGCCAAGGTGCGCACCATGAAGGACCGTTCCCACGTCAACGTTGACAAGGCCATCAAGGAGATAATAGAGGAGAGGATGGACATGGAACAGTTCTCCGAATGCGACCTCACCCTCAAGGACATCATGATAATCCGCGCCTCCCTCGTCAACTCGCTCGCGGGCGTCTATCACGACCGTATCGTCTACCCCAAATTCAGAATCGGCAAGCACTCGGACAAATAACCGCCCCCTTTGGGGAAGTTGTCCAATTTCCCCTTGTGGCCCCTCCCGAGGAGTTGTTCATTTTTTCCTTTGGCCCCTCCCGAGGAGTAGATTATTTTTTCCTCTGGCCCCTCCCGAGGAGGGGCTGGCGCGCACGTGCCTGGGGTGGGCAACGTGTGCATATACTTCCACAAAGTTTCTTGTGGCCCCTCCCGAGGAGTTGTTCATTTTTTCCTTTGGCCCCTCCCGAGGAGGGGCTGGCGCGTACGCGCCTGGGTGGGCAACGTACCCGACTAACCACTAATCCCTAACCCACAAAAGTGGCCTAAATCTCACAAAAACGCCCGCTTCCGCCACCCCAAACCCACCGCAACCCCTTCGGACAAACGATAAAAAGGAATATAAACATGAAGAAAAAGGGACTCAACATAATCGTCAACACCAAGCAGAAGATCGACTTCAAACCGCTTGCGGCGGCGGTGTATTCCGCCCTCGGGCAGGACGACAACCTTTCGGTAGAACTCGAATTTGTAAACGAGGAGGAGATCGCCAGGCTCAATTCCCAACTCCGCCACGTCAACGGGGTTACGGACGTGCTGTCTTTTCCCTCGCTCGACAACGTGCGGGGCAAGGTGCTCTACCGCAAGGATTTCCCGTTTGACGTCGAGGACGGCGCGCTGTTCATCGGCTCCATCGCCGTGTGCCTAAGCCGCGCCAAAGAGCAGGCCGAAGAGTACGGCCACAGCGAGGAGAGGGAGATTCTCTACCTCGTCTGCCACGGCCTTCTGCACCTTTTCGGTTACGACCACATAGAAGAAGAGGACAAAAAGCAGATGCGCGTCATAGAGGAGAGCGTGATGAACGCCATAGGAGTAACGAGAGAAGGATGAAAAGCGGAATAGTCGCCGTAGTCGGCAGGGCAAACGCGGGCAAGTCCACGCTCGTCAACGTTATGGTTGGCGAAAAAATCTCCATAGTTTCGCCCAAACCGCAGACTACGAGGGAGAGAATTTCGGGAATCCTCAACGGAGAAGGTTACCAGATAGTGTTCGAGGACACGCCCGGCCTATACCGTGCGGGCAACCGCCTCAACGACTTCATGCAGCGCCAGACCCGCACGACCGCCGCCGACAGCGACGTGATTCTGTTTGTAATCGACGCCCACGCGGGAATCAAGGATTCCGATCTCAATGCCCTCAAAACCTTTGAAAAAGGGGACATTCCCGTCGTCGTCGCCCTCACAAAGACGGACATCATGCCAAAGGAAAAGATACCCGAAGAGGTCGCTAAACTCGGCGATAGTACGGTGGAAAGCGTCATTCCCGTGTCCGCCCGCCGCGGCTCCAACGTCGCAAAACTCGTGCAAAAACTCCTCTCGCTCATCCCCGATAGAGAGCCGATCTTTCCGCCCGACGTCGTTTCCGACAGGTCGGAAGCGTTCATGCTCCGCGAGATCATGCGGGAAAAAATGCTGCTTTGCTACGACAAGGAAATCCCGCACGGCGTCGCCATCGTGCTCAACCAATTCACCGTAAACGAGAGGGGAGTGGCGGAGATAAATCTCGACATCGTGTGCGAAAAATCCAACCACAAGGCCATAATAATCGGCAAGCAGGGCGCAAAACTCAAAGAAGTCAGCGCCTTCGCCCGCGAAGGAATGGAAAAATTCTTGGGCAGAAAGGTCTTTCTCACCGTCTACGTCAAAGTCAAGGAAAACTGGCGGGACAGCAAGCAGCTGATGGACGAATACGGCTACACCGACCGCCTCGACTGACTTTCTTTATTATATACAGACGGGTTATACCGGCAGTCTTGACTTACTTTCTTTATTATATATAGACGGATTGTGCCGCCCGCCTCGACTGACCCTTCTATAAGTGGCCCCTCCCGAGGAGGGGCTGGCGCGAAGCGCCTGAGGTGGGCAACGACCCCAAAACCCTCGCACCCCAAACCCCCAAAAGCCCCCTAAATCTCACAAAAACGCCCCAAAATACCCCTCCCGAGAATTTTTTCTCTTGCCCCTTACGAAGAGAAATTTTCCCCTTGTGGCCCCTCCCGAGGAGTAGTTCATTTTTCTCTTGGCCCCTCCTGAGGAGGGGCTGGCGCGAATGCGCCTGAGGTGGGCAACGACCCTAAAACTCAACTCACGCACCCACTCAACCACTCGCTCAACCGCCGCCCCTCAAAACCTCAAAAGTGCCCTAAATCTCACAAAAACCCGCAATTTCCCACACCCCAACAATCATTATATAAAACCAAAAAGGAGAACAGATGGTCAGATTAAACGAGGACAAAGCGGTCGTTCAGGCCGTACAGGAAGGCTTAAAGCGCAAAGGCGGCTACTGCCCCTGCCGCATCGAGCGGACGGAAGAGTACAAATGTATATGCCGGGAATTCCGCCGTCAGATCGCCGACCCCGAATTCGAAGGCTACTGCCATTGCCGCCTGTACTACAAATCCAAAGACTGACCCGCCCGCCGTACGGGCACCATTTTCGTGAACCGCCCGCCTTGCTGTAATTTTCCGTAAACTCTTAATCTCAGCCGCCAATGTATCGGCGGTCTTTCTTTAATTTTCCGTAAAGCATATTGCCTCGTTGCCATGTGTACATGGCTGCTCTGTAATCTTCCCAATTTCAACGTCTGTGCCACCGTTTCACAAAATCCTCGTCAACGCCATGCCCGTGCCGCCGTTTCATAAAATTCCCGCCAACAACCTCGCACCGACACCCGTGCCAACTTTCATAAAATTTCACAAATCCGTCCGATGTGCCCAATCCGCCCGTCGGGTTTTTTATTTCTCCGCACAAATTCCCCGCCGCAACCAAAACGCGTCGGCTTTTTTTATTTCCTTGGCCCCTCCCGAGGAGTTGTTTATTTTCCCTTTGGCCCCTCCCGAGGAGGGGCTAGCACGCATGCGCCTGAGGTGGGCAATGACCCTAAAACTCAACTCACACACCCACTCAACCACTCGCCCAACCTACGACCTCAAATCCCCAAAAAGTGCCCTAAATCCCACAAAATCGCCCAAAGTGGCTCTCCCAAAGAGAAATTTTTTCCTTTGGCCCCTCCCGAGGAGGGGCTGGCGCGAATGCGCCTGAGGTGGGCAATGTAAAGGGACGCGTTGCCCACCCCCTGAATCCCCCTCCTCGGGAGGGGGCAACGCACCCGCAATTTCCTCAAAAAACCCGCAACACCCGTGTGCTCGCGCGCGAGCATATATAATACTCATCACCGCACGCGCCCCCGCACCCCACAACCCAACGCCCCCAATAAAAAGCCCACAACCAAACGCTCACCCACAACGCCCCCACCAAAAGCCCAACGCACCCGCCACACCCCGGAAGCCCATAACCCCAACCGCCCCGCCCAACACCCCGAAATTTGAAAAAGCGGTATTATTCATGGAGAAAAGACGATGAAATATTGATGGTTTAATCACATTGGTTTTGCCTTTTTATCACAAAAAAAATATTTGGTGAAGCCTTGAAAAAACTGCAAAAAAGGTATTGACACGGCCCCGCGGAAATGCTAATATACTGATATCGGAAGCCCCGATAGACTTTCAACGGAGACACGAAAATGAAAACTGACAAACTTGCAAAGAAAGGCTTATTCTCCGCCGCTGCGGTAACCCTGTCGCTCGGTTTTGCGCTCACCGGATTTTTCGGTTGCAGCGGGCACACGGCCGACCTTGCCCCCAACAAACAGGGCAGGAGCAACGTGGCCGGTGTCGAAGAACCCGTCAACACTTCGGCCTTTGTCAATAAATATAAAACGACCGCCAAGGTCGGCTATTCCGCCAAGGAACTCGGCACCGTGGAGAGAAAGGTTCAAAAGACCGTCTCCAACGAGGGCATAGCCTCCGAGTTCCCCGTTTACGGAAAGACGCTTGCCACCACGCTTGAGCAAAAGCAGGCCCTGATTGCCGAATGCAACGCCCTTTCCGCAACCGCCACCAAAAACGCCAGCGGCGTTTACGACAAGATGGACGCCGAAGGCAACCTTTACCTCAAAGGCCAACCCGTTCTCGATAAAGACGGCAAGCAGCGCAAACTTTACAAGCACACGGCGGCCGAGGGAATGTACCTCGGCAACGTGTCGGACAGCGAACCCGCAATCGCCAAGACCGTAACCTTCAAAAAGAGGGGATACGAGGGCTACGGCGTAACGGGCATGTACGCACCCGCGGGCGAAGTTATCACCGTAAAGATTTCCAAAGAGGACATGGAAGCCACGGGCGGAATCACCGTCCACATCGGTCAGGCCCTCTACAACGGAAAGGCCAACAACATCTGGGACAAGAAAGAGATGGTGCGTATGCCCGTAATACTCAACACCATGTCCGTGGATAAGGAAACGGCCACCCTCGGCGAGGACGGTTATTACACCGCTTACGTCGGTTCCTTCCTCGGCGGCCCCGTCTACATCCGCAACGAAAACGTAACCTTCTCCGTCACCCTCTCGGGCGGCGTGAGATACTCCCACTTCATACTCGGCTACACCACCGAAGAAGAGTTTGAACTCAACAGAAAATCCTCGGCTCCTTACTTCGACCTCGAAGTCTGGGACAACGGCGTTCTCCACTCGGGTCCCCGCACTTATGCCGAAGCGTTCGATTATGAGGACCTCCACAACGTAGCCGTGTATTGGGACAAAGTCGCCCTCGTTTCCACCAAGGTAACGACTCAGGGAATCGTGTTCCTCTACGACCCGTTCGTGGCTGCGGGCGCGGCGGTTGCCTTCCCCGGCCAGATGTCGGTAAATTGCCCGATGTCGTGGATGGTAGGGTCTCTCGATTACGACTCTCTCGTAACGACGGGCGCATGGGGCAACATGCACGAATACAACCACAATTTCCAGAGCGGCTGGGGCAGAGGAGAAGGCGGAGAAGTAACCAATAACGCCCTGAATCTCGTAGAATACAGCCTGTTCACCCGCATATCCGCGGCGAGAGCCGTTGCCGATTACGGCTCGCAGGGTCTCTCGGATTGGAACAAGTACACCTCCGCGTCCTTCGCCGTCGCTCAGGCCATCGGCCCCACCCAGACGGTTGCCGAAAACAAGATAAGCAGGGACAACGACCTCAGCGTTTACGCGGCCGTCCTGCACAGTTTCGGTCCCGACCTGTTCATAAAAGCCATTCAGCACCAGAAGAAACAGGGCTACGGCGTATCCCCCGACGGATGGTGCAAAGCCGTGAGCGAAGTAACCCACAACGACATGACCTACTACTTCTCCGACCTCGTCGGTTACTCCATCTCCGAAACCACCAAGGAAGCCGTCAGAAAACTCGGTTACCCCGTGTTCGTTCCCGTGGCTTCCGTCTACCAGACGGGCGTTAAGTACGCCTACGACGGCAAGAGCAAGGAAATAAACACCGTTCAGCCCTACCAGATAGAATGGGGCAAGGAATTCACTCTCGACATGTCGAGATACACCACCTCGGGCAAGATGTACAAATCGGGCAGCGTAGTGATGCCCGACAGGTTCTCCTACACGATAAAGAGTTTCACAACTCCCGCAAACGGCACCCTCACCAAGACCGGCGACTACACCTTCGTGTACAAACCGGGCAAAGAGGCCGACTCGGGCAAGTTCACGATAACCATCGAACTCACCCCGCCCGAGGGCAGCACGCTCGGCAAGATAACCAAGGACATCGTCATCGAACTCCGCCAGTCCCACGACCTCAACAGAAACGTCCTCGAAAGGACCACTTACGACTACTCCACCAAGGTATACGAAACCGCAGAAGACGCCTATAACAAAGGTTTTGCGGGGTATGAGACCGTTACCAAGGGCGACAGCGTCAACTCCGTCCAGAACTCCAACACCGACCTCTGGTACAAACCCGAAGAGTACAGCGGCACCAACAGGGCCGTCCTCATAGAGGGCAAACTTTACGCCGACGAAAGCGCCAAGTACCGCCTTGCCATCCGCGGCCGCTGGAACGTAGCCGTCTACACCTCCACCGACAACGTAAACTTCGAACTCGCAGCCAAGTTTGAAAGACCCAAGAATCAGACCGACCCCAACTTCAGCACGAGCGCGGAAACCTACAAGGACTTTGAACTCGAAGCGGGCACGTGGCTCTACTTCAAAGAAGTCATGATCGCCGAAAAGAGCGGCAACTACATCAGTTTCGTCGGCCTCGGCTGGGGCAAGTTCACCCCGGGCGTGCCCATTCTCGAAAACGGCAACGTCGTCGGCGAAACTCAGGAAAAGGTAGACGTGCGTTACGCCAACGCCTTCCGCAACTCTTACGAGATGCCCGCGGGCGAGTACCAAACCGAATACTTCTACACCAAAGATTACGCCTACGATTACTCCGAGATAAACGACAGGAGCGCCGACCTCAAGGTTATAGACACCAACTACAATCCTTGGACGAGCAACGTGGAAAGCGGTCTTTACGACATCGCGCACCTCACCGACAAGGACAAGAACACCAGCATCCACAGCGTGCAGAACGTCCTCTACGACGGCGCAAACGGCAACTCCCTGTACTTCGTGTTCGACCTCGGCAGCGTCGGCAAGGTAAACGAGGCCACCTTCTACGCCATCGGCGGCAGAACTTCCAACCTCGGCATGCCCAACAACTTTGAAATCTTCGGCAAAAAGAACGAATCCGACGACTATGTGTCTCTCGGCAAGTACGAAGATTACCGCTACAGCGGCACCTCTTTCACCGTAACTTTCACCGAGACGGAGGCCCGTTACATCAAACTCGAAATCACCCGTTCGGACACCCACAGATACCTCGCCCTCGGCGAAATAACCTTTGCCTACAGCCGCCACATCGACGGCGGAACCCTGCACTCCACCGACGAGGAAATGTTCTCCTACACGGGCGACTGGGCCACTAAGTCCACCATCTCCACCTTCGGCCACGTGTTCGTGGGCGGAAAGAACGCGCAGCTCACCTTCACCTTCACGGGCGAAAGACTCGCAATCTTCACGTCGGAGGCCTTTGGCCGCAACTTCACCGTTTACATCGACGGCAAGGTTGCCGCTTCCGAACCCGTCAAAGCCCCCGAGGACGGAACGGCCGTCGCCTTCCTCTCGGCAAAACTCGCCTCGGGCGCGCACACCGTAACCGTCAAATGCAACGCCGCCACCGCCATCGACTCCATCGCCCTCTGGTAATCTTATCGACACGGGGCATAGGGGACACCCCAACCCCAACTTGTCTCCTCCCGAGGAGGAGCTGGCGCGCACGCGCCTGAGGTGGGCAACGACCTTAAATTGGCTCCTCCCGAGGAGGAGCTGTCGCGGAGCGACTGAGGTGGGCAACGACCCCAAACCACAACATTATAATAATAAACCACCAACCACA
>CANQUN010000047.1 GCA_947627065.1 uncultured Clostridia bacterium | reverse complement strand
AAGAAAATGTATCTCTGCCGTTGCACGACGATGAAGCAAAAGGAGTATTTCAACTGCTCGACCTATCGCAAGAAGAAAAAGAGCCTCTGCACATCCCATCAAATCACGGTAGAGGCAATCGAGGGTATCGTGCTTGCAGACTTACAGCGAGTGTTCTCAATGGCTACGGACAGGGAAAGCGACTTCTTGGCGTTGTTAAAGCGGAATACCGATAAGGAAAGCAGAAGAAAACTTTTGGCATCCGCGCAGGAGAAAGATAACGCCGAACGGCGCGTACAGGCTCTTGACCGTATCATCCGAAACCTCTATGAGGACAAGGTGAACGGCAACCTCTCCGACGAACGTTTCCGCAAGCTATCACAGGAATACGAGAACGAACAATCAGCGTTGAGTGCGCGCATCCGAGAATTGCAAGAAATCTTAATGAAGGCAAAGGAACAGTCCGACAACGTAAATCGCTTTATGAGGCTTATCCGTAAATACACAGAGATCAGCGAACTTACGCCCGAAATCGTGCGGGAGTTCATCGAGAAAGTAGTAGTTCACGAGAAGCAAGTGATTGAAGGCAAGCGGATGCAAGCGGTGGAAATCATCTACAACTGTGTGGGAGCAATTCCCGACTTCGCGCAGGAAGAAGCCGCTTAACACGGGAGAGACAACGAATAAGCGGTTTGACTAACCGCCAAACCGCTTATTCATAGAATCCCTATGGACACCTGCCATGCGGGCATCCTTTTTTGCTTTGACGCTTGCCGCTCCTTATCCCAAAAAATCTTGCTCTGCAATATTTTTGGGAGCCCTGTTTTAGACGCGTTAAATTATTCCATAATTTTCCGCGTCGGTGTTTTGGGGTTTGCTTTCTCCGACGCATTTTTCATGCGTCAGAGATACGCTCACAACGTTTTCTCCTCCTTTCCGCTCGGATAAATTGCAGACAATTTTTCATTATGGGATTGTTTGCTTGATTTTCTTGCGAGGCTATGTTATAATAATCAAGTCAGGCGGCTCGGCCGGGGCAATTCGGACAGTCTCCAAACAGGCAACCTGTCCGTAAATTCCTAAATCGGGCGGTCTGCAAACAGGCGACTCGTCCGTAAATCCGCAAATTGGGCGGTCTCCAAACAGACAACCCGCCCGCAAAACGCACAAGTCGGGCACCGCCAACAGACAAAAAAACTGCACGGTTCCGCAATCGTGCAAGTCGGACAGCATGTCAACGGAGGGTAGAGTTATGAGAAAAATATCTGCTATATGTTTATCGGTTGCAATCGGGCTTTGCTTCGTCGGGTGTACGGGGCAGCAGCGGTTTGAAATTTCCTTGCAAGAAGGGCTTTTTCAAGGTACGTCGGCCTCTGACCCGGGACTGACGTTCAGTGTGGAATTTTCCGAAATGAACCATTCGGAATATGTCAAGAAATCGAAAAATAAAATCAAGGACCTGTCTACGATTGACACAAAATTTTATACGGCTTACAACCTGAACCTTGTGGTGAGCGAGGGGAACGAAAATTACGTAGTTGTGTTTGCCGAGGCGGCCGCGCAGAATTTCCGCACGACGGACACGTACAGGCTTAAGAACATCACCGGGGACGGGTTCGGCCGCAAGTTGAATCTGTCCGACGTCGAACTGCAACTTATAGACAGCGACGGCGACAGAACGGCAGAAGAGCTGAAAATCAGTTATAAACTCAACGGCGCGGAGGGCAGCGCAAACCTCGCGTTTGTTTCGCAAGCGGAGCAAGGCCCCGTTGCGCACCACCATTTTCAATACAACTGCCGCTTGACGTCGGACGAGAATATCCAATTCGAGATAAAAGCGGACGACTGTTTCTATGCGGGAACCGAATTGACGTATTACGTCGTTAAAAACGAAGGATACAAGGTAATAATGTACGTCAACGGCGAGCCGTATACGGAAATTGACCCGAGCAAAACGGAAGTCATGCGTTTCGGATACGTTACGGGTTACAGGGACGTGGACATCGATTTCAAATCGGTACAAATCGCTTGAAACATCACGGCGGGGTTATCCCCGTCTTTTGTTTTATCCGCAAGTTTCACGCTTTGCGTGCCGCACGTTTCCGCCTTGGCAAACCGTTGTGCCGCTTCAACCCTTGATTTATGATTTCCCTTATGGTATAATGAGAAAAAAGGAAAAGGTGAAAGTATGAGAGCAGACGAACTTACGCTTGAAGAAAAACTTGCGCTTCTTGTAGCGGCGGGCAAATTTCACACCGACGATCTCGGCGGCAAGGTCAGGCGGCTAAACGTAGCCGACGGGCCGAGCGGGCTGAGGAAGGAAACGCCCGAGCACCCCGAGGGCAGCCCTTCAAGGTGCTACCCGTCCGCCCACGTGATAGCCAACAGCTGGAATCCTTCGGTGGCGGAAAGCGTGGGCAGGGCCATCGCGTCCGACTGCAGGGACGAAGGGGTAGACATGATATTAGGCCCCGGGGTCAACATAAAGCGCAACCCGCTGTGCGGGCGCAACTTTGAGTATTTTTCCGAAGATCCGCTGCTTGCGGGCAGCATGGCCGAAAAATACGTGGACGGCGTGCAGAAAACGGGCGTGGGCGCAACCGTCAAGCACTTCATGGCAAACAACAGAGAGTGGGAACGTTGCGCGCAGAGCAGCGAGATTGACGAACGCACAATAATGGAAATATACGCCCGTCCGTTCGCCATTGCCATGCGGGCGCATCCAAAGGCGGTCATGTGTTCATACAATCCCGTAAACGGGGTTTACGCTTCGGAAAATCCTTATCTTCTCAAGGATATTCTGCGTAAAAAACTCGGGTTCGGCGGCGTTGTCGTTTCCGATTGGGGCGCCGTTCACAACCGCGCCCGTGCGCTCAAGGCGGGCCTCGACATAGAATTTCCCGACAATCCCGCTTCTGCGGGCGTACTCAGGCAGGCAATCGAGAGGGGAGAGATAACAGAGAAGTACGTGGACGATTCTGTAAACAGAATACTCGGTCTGCTCGAGGATACCTGCGAATCCGCCGCCGTGCTCACGGTTGAAAAGAGGGAACAGATTTCTCTGTCCGCAGCCAAAGAGGGCATGGTTCTGCTCAAAAACAACGGCGTCCTCCCGCTTGAGGACGGGGCGAAAATTGCCGTTATCGGCGAAATGGCTAAAAATCCCACCGTTTGCGGCGGGGGCAGCGCGCACGTGCATTCATCGCTGCAGTCCCGCCCGCTCGACGAGATATTAAAAGGATTGCTGCCGTCGTCCGAGATAACGTATTCTCAGGCGTACCTCGGCTGCGTGCCAATGTCCTTGGGGCACGGAGACGCCCGCCGCGCGGCCTTTGCAAGCGACGTGGCGGTCGTTGTTGTCGGCAACAATATGTACAACGAAACCGAAAGTCTTGACAGGGAGAGTCTCGCTCTGCCTTCGGGGCAGGAAAAGGTCATCGACTCCGTAATTCGGGAAAACCCCAACACGGTTGTCGTGGTAGAAGCGGGTTCTTCGGTAGACGTAAGCGCGTGGGCAGACAAGGCGGCGGCCATAGTTTACACGGGTTACGCGGGAGATATGCTCAACGAGGCGCTGGCTTCCGTTCTGGCGGGCGAAACGGTCCCGTCGGGCAAACTGTCCGAGACCTTCCCGCTCTCGCTCGAGGACACGTTTACGGGGCATGAGAGGGGCAACGGCTTCAGCGACAGGTACAGAGAGGGCGTGCTCGTGGGCTACCGTTATTACGACGCTTACGGCCTGCCCGTCCGTTATCCTTTCGGCTACGGGCTGAGTTACACAAAGTTTGAATATTCCGATCTTACGCTCAACTGCGACAAGGACAACGTGGCCGTGTCTTTCAGCATAACCAACACGGGCGAGCGCGACGGCGCGGAAATTGCCGAGGTGTACGTGGAGCACTTCCATTCTCCCGTAGAACGTCCGCCCAAGGAACTTGCGGGCTTCGGCAAAGTCTTTATCCGCAAGGGCAAAACGGTCAGAATGACCGTAAATCTCGGCAGAAAGGCCTTTGCTTTCTATTCCACCGTTTACGGAAGGTTTGCCGTAAGCGGCGGAACGTACGGCATAGCCGTGGGCGCTTCTTCGCGGGACATAAGGCTGCAAGGCCGCGTTGAACTTGAGGGGGACATAAACACTTTCTGAAAAGCGGGTTGACCTTCTGAAAAAAATTTAATCTTACTGTAACAATCGGGCCTCTTCGTCCGTCTTTTAAGTGTAATCCAATTCGGAGGAACGAAAATGAAAAGAATACGCTATTTGGCACTGCTGCTCGTGCTTGCACTGATGTTCGGCGTCGCTTGCTCGGCGGGAGACGGCGGCTACGGCTTTACGAACGGAGCGATGGAAAAGCCCGCGGACTCGGCCGAAGATGAGCCGTCCGAAGGTGAGGACGCCTCGGGTGAAACCCCGGGGCAGGACGACCCGTCGGCATATCTCACGGCCTCGGCGCTCAACGACAACGAATATTACGATTTCTACAAGACTCTGTTCGTCAAGGGACAGACCGAGGAAGAGGACGGCGTGTTCTGCAACTTTGCGGAAGCCAAGACCTCTTGGAATTTCGTGCGGGATAGGATAGTAGCCGACGTTAAAATCGGCGAACAGGCCGTTGCGGGCGCCGTCGTATCCCTCGTATCCTCGCAGGGCGACACGGTATTTTCATCCGTAACCGACGCCAACGGCAGGGCGTACCTGTTCGGCAGCACGGAGGGGAAGGTCAGGGTCTCATACGGCGGAAAGACTTACGCCGAGCAGGACGCCGAAAGCGGCGAACTCGTCTTTGACCTCTCTGTTTCGGATGAGGTTCTGTCTCCCGCCGACAACGTAAAGGCAAACGTCATAGAACTGCTCTTTCTCGTTGACGTTACGGGTTCCATGGGCGACGAACTGTCCTATCTCAACAACACGCTCAATCGTATCGTGCGCAGAATCGCCGCAGAGGATCAGAACACGGACATATACGTCGCGCTTCTATTCTACAGAGACCACACCGACAAAAAGGTGTTTGATTTCTACGATTTTGTAGATGTAAAGGACGAACGGGCCTTTAATGAGCAACTCAATAACATATCCTCGCAACAAGCGACGGGCGGCGGGGATTGGCCCGAGGCCGTCGACGAAGCGCTCGATATGGCCGTTTCCGCAAGCTGGAAGCAAACAACTTCCACAAAGATGATATTCCACATTCTCGACGCGCCGCCGCACTCCGAATCCGACAACAGGGCAAGGTATTACAACGCCGTGGTAAAGGCGGCGGCCAAGGGCATAAGGATATGTCCCGTGGTTGCCAGCGGCTCTATGAATGAAGATGATATCCTGCTCGAATACCTCAGCCGCCAGTCGGCGCTTTACACGGGCGGAACGTACTGCTTCCTTACCGACGACTCCGGTATAGGAAATGTCCACCACAAACCCACGGTTCCCGTGCAACTCACGGTCGAAAAACTCGATTCGCTCATCATCCGTCTCATAAACGGCTACCACACGGGCACGTTTGCCGACCCCGTGGATTGGCGGCAGGATAATTAAAAGTAAAACATAATAGGGGAGGTCGGGACTTTCACCCGACCTTTTCCTTTGCTTTTTGTCTTTGTCTCTTCTGCTGATTGGCGGCAAGACAATTAAAAAACATAACTCCGCTCGGCTTTTTCTTTGCTTCTCTCCGTTTTTCCCCGTTCGGGCGGCGGTCTTTCGCTTTGCCACCCGCTAATCGCGGCTTTTTTCTCCAAATATTTCGGAAAAATACAAAAACCCCCTTTGAAACGGTTGCAATTTGCAATCAAATCTGCTAAAATATATAGGCAATCGGTTGTGGGAGCATAGCTCAGTTGGGAGAGCATCTGCCTTACAAGCAGGGGGTCATAGGTTCGAGCCCTATTGTTCCCACCATTATCGTCTGCGGGAATGGCTCAGAGGTAGAGCGTTGCCTTGCCAAGGCAAATGTCGCGAGTTCGAATCTCGTTTCCCGCTCCATCGCGGATCGGCAATGCCGGTCCGTTTTTCTTTTTCCTTTGTCCCGCCGCCGATTTTGCGTAATTTTGGCAAATTGCGCTTTTGCGGGTCGATTCATTTGACTTTGAAAGCCAAATATGTGATAATATTATCGTGAGAAAAAAATTCTCTCAAAAGAGAGCCTTTGCAACTGACGGAAAGTGGATAACCACATGGGAGCAAAGCACAAGAATGTCGACCGTCTGGGCAGTCTTACTCAAGGGTAAGACCGCCCTTTTGTATTATTTTGATATAAAGGAGAGCGTATGAAAGTAGCCGTAATCGTCGGTAGTGAAAGCGATTTACCCATCATGGAAAAGTGTTTTTCCACTCTCAGGGCCTACGGGGTGCCGTTTGAAGTAAAAATCATGTCGGCGCACAGAACGCCCGAAGAAGCGGCCGTTTACGTCCGCAATGCAAGGGACAACAACGTCGGCGTCATAATAGCGGCGGCGGGAATGGCCGCCCATCTCGCGGGCGCGGCTGCGGCAAACACCGTTCTGCCCGTAATCGGCGTACCCGTCGGCGCGTCGCTCGGCGGGCTGGACGCGCTGCTTTCCACCGTTCAGATGCCTTCGGGCATACCCGTCGCAACGGTCGCCGTGGACGGTGCGCGCAACGCCGCGCTCCTCGCGGTGGAAATCCTTGCCGTAAGCGACGAAAAACTCTATTCGAAACTCGTTGAAGAGCGGGAGGCAAACAGGCGTGCCGTCCTTGCAAAAAGCGACGAAATATCCAAAAAATACCCAGAGGTCAAGGCATGAAAAAGATAGCCGAAATTTACGAAGGCAAGGCAAAAAAGGTCTATTCTACGGAAAATCCCGAGTATTGCATAGTTTCTTATAAAGACGACGCCACGGCTTTCAACGGTCTTAAAAAAGGCACGATAAAGGGCAAGGGCGTGGTCAACAACAAGATGTCCAATTTCCTCATGCAAAAACTTGAAAAGGCAGGCATTCCCACGCATTTTGTCGAGGAGTTGAGCGAGCGCGAAACGCTTGTCAAAAAGGTTTCCATCATCCCGCTCGAGGTCATCGTCCGCAACGTCGCCGCAGGCTCGTTTTCAAAGCGGTTCGGCGTTGCCGAAGGAACGCCGCTAAAGCGTCCCACCCTCGAATTTTGTTACAAAAACGACGAACTCGGCGACCCGATGGTCAACGAATACCACATCGTTGCTTGCGGCTGGGCAACCGAAGAAGACGTTGCGGAGATCACCGCTTACACCTTCAAAATCAACGATTTTCTCCGTGAATTCTTCAAGGGGATAAACGTCGAACTCGTCGATTTCAAGATAGAATTCGGCAAAACCGCAGACGGAAAGATCATTCTGGCCGATGAAATATCGCCCGACACATGCAGGTTCTGGGACGCCGCCACGCACGAGAAACTCGACAAGGACCGTTTCCGCCGCGACCTCGGCGGCGTGGAGGACGCTTACGGCGAGATGATGAACCGCGTTTTCAAATCGGAGAGCAAATGAACGAATTACACGAAGAATGCGGAATATTCGGAATCTTTTCGCCGAATAACAAGGATGATATCGCAAGGACGGTCTATTACGGCCTGCACGCCTTGCAGCACCGCGGGCAGGAAGGCTGCGGAATCGCCGTCGACGACGACGGAATCTTTTCGGTACACAAGGATCTGGGGCTTGTAAACGAGGTTTTTGACAGAAAGGCCGTCGCTTCTCTCGGCAGCGGCAACATTGCCGTCGGGCACGTGCGTTACAGTACGTCGGGTTCCAACGATAGGAGTAACGTTCAGCCCATAGTCGTCAACCACATAAAGGGGAGAATGGCGCTTGCGCACAACGGCAACCTGACAAACTCTTACGAACTGCGCTCGGAGTTGGAACTCAACGGTTCCATCTTCCACACGACCAGCGACACCGAGGTCATCTCTTACATAATAACCAAAGAACGCCTGACTTCACCTTCCATCGAGGTTGCTGTCAGCCGTGCCATGGACAAGATAAGAGGGGCGTATTCTCTCATCATCATGTCTCCTTCCAAGTTGATTGCCGTGCGCGACCCCAACGGGTTCCGCCCGCTGTGCTACGGCGTAACAGAAAGCGGAGAGTACGTCGTGGCGTCCGAAAGTTGCGCTCTCAACGCCGTCGGCGCACGGTTTACGCGTGACGTAAAACGTGGTGAAATCCTTGTATTTTCAAAGGAAAAAGTGTACAGCATAACCGACCATTGCAACGCGGCCGAGCCCGCCATGTGCATCTTTGAATACATATATTTTGCCCGTCCCGATTCGATAATCGACGGCTGCTCCGTGCACGAGGCAAGGCTGAGAGCGGGCGCGTTTCTCGCCAAAGAACACCCCGCCGACGCGGACGTTGTAATCGGCGTTCCCGACAGCGGCATCGACGGAGCGATAGGCTATTCCGAAGAGTCGGGCATTCCTTACGGGATAGGGCTCATCAAAAACAAGTACATAGGCAGGACGTTCATCGCCCCCGAACAGGAGACGAGGGAGCAGGCCGTCAAGATGAAACTCAACGTCGTCTCGCACACCGTCAAAGGCAAGAGGGTGGTGCTCATAGACGATTCCATAGTCAGGGGCACCACGAGCGCGGTCATAGTAAAACTGTTGAAGGACGCAGGCGCAAAAGAGGTGCACATGAGGGTTACCGCCCCCAAGTTCATAAACGCTTGCTACTACGGAACGGACATCGACGACCCCGCCTGTCTCATCGCAAACAACCTTTCGGAAGAACAGATTGCAAAAAGGATAGGCGTTGACTCTTTGGGCTTTTTAAGCCTTGAAAACGTCGTTAAATTGCCCGACAACGGCAAGACCAAAGGGTACTGCCTCGGCTGTTTCAACGGGCGTTACCCGACCGATGTGCCCGCTTTCCGCAAGAAGACGAGGTTTGAAAAGAAGATTTCCGAAAACGGAGGAGAAGATGGAAAAGAGCCACAGTGATAGTTACAAGTCCGCGGGCGTGGATATCACGGCGGGATACCGCGCCGTCGATCTAATGAAAAAGCACATAGCGCGTACGCTCACGCCGTCATGTTCGGACATCGGCGGCTTCGGCGGATTATTTCAGCTCGATCTCAGCGGAATTTCACAGCCCGTGCTCGTCGGCGGAACCGACGGCGTCGGCACCAAACTGAAGATCGCCTTCCTCACGGGCAGGCACGACACGGTGGGCATTGACTGCGTCGCGATGTGCGTAAACGATATAATCTGTTGCGGGGCAAAGCCGCTGTTCTTTCTCGACTACATCGCTTGCGGAAAGAATATTCCCGAAAAAATCGCCGAAATTGTCAAAGGAGTGGCAGATGGCTGTGTTATGGCAGGCTGTTCGCTCATAGGCGGCGAAACGGCCGAAATGCCCGGTTTTTACCCTGAGGACGAATACGACCTTGCGGGTTTTGCCGTCGGCGTTGCCGACAAGAACGCCATTCTCGACAATTCGTCCGTGAAAGAGGGGGACGCGGTAATCGCGCTGCCGTCGTCGGGCGTTCATTCCAACGGTTTCTCGCTCGTGCGCAAGGTTTTTGACGTCGAACACGCCGACCTCAACGCTCCCATCGCCGACCTCGGCGGCAAATCGCTCGGCGAGACCCTTCTCACACCCACCAAAATCTACGTCAAACCCGTGCTCGAACTTTTGAAAAAGGTAAAAGTCAAGGGCATTTCACACATAACGGGCGGGGGATTTTACGAGAATATTCCAAGGAGTATTCCCAAAGATTTCGGCGTTTTAATAAACAAAAAGGACGTAAGGGTGCTGCCCGTGTTCGACTATATACAAAAGGTCGGCGGCGTGCCCGAGCGCGACATGTACAACGTTTTCAACATGGGCGTGGGCATGACGATTACCGTAAGCGACGCGGATGTTGCGAAAACGCTTGAAATTCTTGAGAAAAACGGAGAAAACGCCTACGTTTTGGGCAGTGTCGTAAAATCTTCGGAAGGAGTGATTCTGCATTGAATAACGCAAAGATTCAAACGGCCGTTTTCGTCTCGGGCGGAGGAACCAACCTGCAGGCTATTCTCGACGCCGAGGCCGACGGCAGAATCGTTTCCTCCGAGGTTTCGGTTGTAATTTCCGACAACGCTGAGGCTTACGCGTTGACCCGTGCGGCCGCGGCGGGCCGTCCGACCGCAGTTATAGGCAAGCAGAATTTCGAAGAGGACGCGGCGGCCGTAATCGAAAATCACGGTTGCGAACTGATAGTTCTCGCAGGGTTCATGCGCATACTTTCGCCCGAATTTACAAACAGGTACCGCATGAGGATAATCAACGTCCACCCATCGCTCATTCCGTCGTTTTGCGGCAAGGGCTTTTACGGCATCAAGGTGCATGAGGCCGCGCTCGCTTACGGTGTAAAGGTTACGGGCGCAACCGTTCATTATGTCAACGAAATACCCGACGGTGGTCGAATAATAATGCAAAAGGCAGTAGAAATCAAAGAGGGAGACACTCCCGAAACATTGCAGAAACGCGTCATGCAAGAAGCGGAGTGGGAGATACTTCCCGCTTCGGTGGAAAAGGTCGCAAGAGAAATGCTTGAAAGGAGAAAAGGCCAATGAACAGTGTCGGCACGACGCTTAAGGGTAACGATTACCCCGGCCGCGGGATATGCGTGGGCCTGACCGCAGACGCCAAGAAAGCCGTGTTTGCATACTTCATAATGGGCAGAAGCGAAAATTCGCGTAACAGAATCTTTGCCAAAACCGCAGACGGAATCGTGATTTATCCGTTTGACAGCACAAAGGTTGCCGACCCATCGCTCATAATCTATTCTCCCGTCAGGCAAGCGGGCGGATGCTATATCGTTACAAACGGCGACCAGACGGACACCGTCGCGCGATTCGTAGAGGAGGGAAAGACCTTTGAACAGGCCCTTGCCACCCGCCGTTTCGAACCCGACAAACCCAATTTTACGCCGAGAATAAGCGCGATTCTCGACTTTAAGCAGGAGTTTTGCTATAAACTGTCAATTTTGAAATGTCTTGACAAAAACGGCGATAAATGCGGAAGATTCGTATATTCTTATGAACCGCATGCGGGCGTCGGGCATCTGATACACACCTATTCGGGAAACGGAAATCCCATTCCTTCCTTCGAGGGCGAGCCGCGGGCGGTTTCCATTCCTTATGACATCGACGAATTTTGCGATGATATATGGAACGGCCTCGACGCAGACAACAAGGTTTCGCTCTACGTCGTGTACAAGGACATTGCCACTGCAAAGGAAGAATTCCGCATAGTAAACAAGAATGAAAGGAGTAGAAATGAAGGAATTTGAACTGAAATACGGGTGCAATCCCAACCAGAAACCCGCACGGATATACATGGCCGACGGCGGCGACCTTCCCATCGAAATATTGAACGGAAAGCCCGGTTATATCAATTTTCTCGACGCTTTCAACGCGTGGCAACTCGTAAAGGAACTTGAACAGGCCACGGGGCAGCCGTCCGCCACATCCTTTAAGCACGTAAGCCCCACGTCTGCTTCGATAGGACGTCCTCTTTCGGAAAAACTCAAACGTGCCTGTTTTGTTGACGATATCGCAAATCTTGACCAATCTCCCATAGCCTGCGCTTACGCGAGAGCGCGCGGCACGGACAGGATGAGTTCGTTCGGCGACTGGATAGCGCTTTCAAGTGAGTGCGACGCGACTTGCGCCGAAATCATCGCGCGCGAAGTCAGCGACGGGATAATCGCCCCGTCTTATTCGCCCAAAGCGCTTGAAATCTTAAAGGGTAAGAAGAAAGGAAATTACAATATAGTGCGCATAGATTCCGCGTATACTCCAAAAAAAATCGAAACCAAATCGGTTTTCGGAATCACCTTTGAACAGAGCCGCAACGATTGTGTCATTTCGCGAGAGTTGCTCGAAAACGTCGTTACCGACAACAAGTTTTTGCCCGAATCCGCCGTCGTTGACCTTCTCGTTGCGCTCATCACGCTCAAGTACACGCAGTCCAATTCGGTGTGTTACGCCGTCGACGGGCAAGCCATCGGTGTGGGCGCGGGGCAACAGAGCAGGATTCACTGCACCCGACTTGCGGGACAGAAAGCCGACCTGTGGCACCTCCGCCAGAGCGAACGGGTGCTGTCGCTTCCGTTCAGAGACGACGTGTCAAGGCCTGATAAAAACAACGCCATTGACCTGTACCTTGAAGGCGACGGCGAGGAAGTTCTTGCGGACGGAGTTTGGCAGCAATATTTCACACACAGACCTCAGGCGTTCACGGCCGAAGAAAAGAGGGAGGTTCTCAACGCCGTTTCGGGAGTCGCCCTCGGCAGCGACGCCTTCTTCCCTTTCGGCGACAATGTGGAAAGGGCGGCGAGGAGCGGCGTCTCATTCATAGCCCAGCCGGGCGGATCCGTCCGCGATGACAACGTGATAGAAACGTGCAACAAACTCGGCATAACAATGTGCTTCACGGGGCTTCGCCTGTTCCATCACTGAGCGTTTACGTCTGACATAAAATATACTAAAACCATTTTAATTATAAGGAATTTTTGAAATATGAAAATCGTTGTCGTCGGTGGCGGAGGGAGAGAACACGCCATAGTTAAAGCGATAAAGAAAAACCCGAAAGTAAAAGAAATTTACGCCCTTCCCGGCAACGGCGGCATGGCGGGCGACGCCGTGTGCGTCCCCGTAGGCGCGCGGGATATCGAAGGGGTCGTTTCCTTTGCAGTGCAAAACAAGGTGGATTTCGCAGTGGTTGCGCCCGACGACCCGCTCGTTTTGGGTCTTGTTGACAGACTTCACGAAAAAGGAATAAAGTGTTTCGGACCCGAGTCGAAGGCCGCAATTATTGAGGGCAGCAAGATTTTTGCCAAGAATCTCATGAAAAAGTACGGAATCCCGACCGCGGATTTCAAAATTTTCGACAATTACGACCGCGCTGTCGATTATCTTAAAGGTGTCGAAGGCCCCATCGTCGTGAAGGCCGACGGGCTTGCGCTCGGCAAGGGAGTTGTTGTTGCCAAGGACGCCGACGAGGCGATCAAAGCCGTGGATTCCATGATGAACGGGCGGATATTCGGCGATAGCGGCGCGCGCGTCGTAATCGAAAAATTCCTTACGGGACCTGAAGTTTCGGTGCTCGCATTCACCGACGGAAAGACGGTTTTGCCCATGGTTTCAAGCATGGACCACAAACGCGCCGGCAACGGAGACACAGGCCCGAATACGGGCGGCATGGGCTGCGTTGCGCCCAATCCTTACTACACGCCCGAGGTGGCCGAAAGGTGCATGAAGGAGATATTCATCCCCACGATAAAGGCCATGAACAGTGAGGGCAGAACTTTCAAAGGTTGCCTGTATTTCGGTCTTATGTTGACCGAAAGCGGCCCCAAAGTCATAGAATACAACTCAAGGTTCGGCGACCCCGAAACCCAGACCGTGCTTCCGCTCATGGAGAGCGACCTTCTTGAAGTCATGCTCGCCGTCGAAGAGGAGCGGCTCGGCGACATCGACCTCAAATTTTCGGACAAATGCTCGTGCTGCGTCGTCCTCGCTTCCCAAGGTTATCCGCTTAAATACAGCACGGGTTATTCCGTTTCGGACAGCGGCGTGTCGGGGCAGGTTTTCTACGCGGGCGTGAAACTCGAGGGCGGCAAACTTCTGACCTCGGGCGGGAGAGTAGCGGGCGTAACTTCGGTTGCGGACACCGTCGAGGATGCGGTCGCAGCCGCGTATAAAGACGCGGAAAAGATAACTTTCCAAAATAAATATTTCCGTGACGACA
>CANQUN010000046.1 GCA_947627065.1 uncultured Clostridia bacterium | reverse complement strand
CGAATCTATTATCAGGTTGCCGCGTCCGTTCTCGACCCCGCTACATTTGCCCGTGAAGTCGCCCCGCTCAAAAAGATAAGGGACAATTACCCGAAATACATCCTGACGCTCGACGATTTCCCCATGCAGGAAGCGGGAATCCCCGTCGTCAACGCGATTGATTTTCTGCTACAAGATTAACTCTTTCCGCCGCAGCAACGCGGCGGTTTTTTATATCTCGTTATAAACCAAGCCGTTGGAGATTTGGGCGTTGTAGCAGACGGCGGTGTAGCCTGTTTCCCGCTTGTAGCGGAGGCAGACCTTCTCTTTGAAATCTTCGACGGCGTTGGTCCTGACGAGGTTGACGGTGCAGCCGCCGAAGCCGCCGCCCGTCATGCGGGCGCCCGTGCAGGCGGGATGTTCCCACGCGGCGTGGGCGAGACTGTCGAGTTCCTTGCCCGTTACTTCGTAAAGTTCGGCGAGGGAGACGTGCGACCGGGTGAGCAGTTTGCCGAAACACTCCATGTCTCCCCTCTGCATGGCTTCGGCGGCGAGGCGGACGCGTTCGCATTCGTCGACGACGTGCTTTGCACGGCGGAACACGGTGGGCGGCAAACTTGCCTTGTGCTCTTCAAGCACGGAGGGGTCAACGTCTGCCAGACAGTCGATTTCAAGGCTGCGTTTGAGAATGGAAAGGGCCGTTTCGGTTTCCGCACGGCGTTCGTTATACTTGCTTTCAACGAGGTTGTGCGGCTTGTTGGTGTTGATGATCACGAGCGAATATTCCCCCGTGTCGATGGGAATCTGGCGGCATTCGAGCGTTTTGCAATCGAGCAACATGGCGTGGTTCTTCTTTCCGCACGCCGAAGCGTACTGGTCCATGATTCCGCAGTTTACGCCCGCAAACTCATGCTCCGCCTTTTGGGCGAGCAGGGCAACTTCCACGGGGTCGGGCGTTTCGCCCGCCGAAAGCGCGAGCGCGCCGATGGTGGCAACCTCGATTGCCGCCGACGACGACAGGCCGCTGCCGAATGGAACCTTGCAGTCGATGAGAAGGTCGCAACCCTTCAATTCGTGCCCCGCCTTGTGCCAGAAGTAGGCGCAGCCCGCCTGATACCGTGCGTGTTGCAAATTGCCGTATTTTATCAGATCGCGGATATCGAGGGCGATTCTGTCGGGCAGATCCGTCCACGCGAGATTGATGAAATCTGTGCCGTTGGGGCGGGCGTAAACGGTGCATTTCAAAGACAGAGCGCACGGCAGAACTTTGCCGCCGCAGTAATCGACGTGTTCTCCGATGAGGTTGACCCTGCCCGCGGCCGAAACTTCAAAACGGTAATCATTTTTGTCTGTCATATTTCAAACCCCAGATCGCTCATGAAGGCGACGGTTTGCCGTTTATCTTTGAAAACGGCGGTATTTTCCAAAATCCTGTTGCAGATGGAGCCGAGTTCTTCACGCATGGCGGCCTTGACGTTATCCATGCTTAAATCCTTGCCAACGCGCTCTTTCACCTCGTCGTAAACGAGGGTGAAATCCTTGAGTTCGTCGCTCAAGGGTTTGCCGTTGGAGATCAGGTTTTCTATATCGCCGAGTTGGCCTTCGAGCCTGCCCGGGAGGATGAACAGCCCCTGCGCTTCGATGAGTCCGATTGACTCCTTTTTTATCATGTGGTATTCGGGATGAGCGTGGAATATTCCGTCCGGGTAACGTTCGCTCGTGATGTTGCTGCGCAGGATTATGCTCATCTCGTAGCCGCGCTTTGTCTTGACGACGGTGGGGCTTATCGCGTTGTGAACGCCCTTTTCATCCTTGGGAATTATGCCGAGGGCGGGATTTTCGTAAGACACCCACTTTTCCCTTATGCTCTCGCCTATGTCCTCGATGTCCGCGCGGGATTTTGAGACGACGCGTACGACCGTGCCTGCCCAATCCACCACTTCCGCAACGGCGTTTGGGTATTTGGCGTTCTTCATGGTGTAAACGGCCTTTGCCTTGTGCATGGGGAGAATTTCGCCACCGCCCTGATAGTGGTCGTGCGCGAGCACGCTGCCCCCTATCCTCTCGAGCGCGGCGTTGCTGCCGATGAAGTATGCGGGGAACATATCCACAAAATCCATGAGCCGCGTGAAGGTGGCGCGGTCTACGTGCATGGGCGTGTGGGTGTAATTGACGGCTATGCCGTGTTCTTTGAAATATCCGTAAGGCGAGTATTGCCAGAACCACGGTTGCCCGCCGAGCGTTATGTCCACCGTGCGCAGCGTCCGCTTGTTTCTGCCCGCAAACCCTTCGTTTTCGTGGCAGATGTTGCATTTGGGATAACCCGTTTTGGTGGAGTTGCCGCTGACCGCTTTTTTGGGGTCGCGGAATTCGGGCTTTGCCTTGTTTATGGTTATTATAAGACCCTGCGAGTCGAAACGCGGATTCTTGTCGAGAACGGCCTTTTTGACGTAATCGCTCTTTATGCAGTAACGGTAGAACCATTCGAGGGCGGCACGGCTGCCTTCGTCCTCGAGTTTGGTGTCGAATATCTCCTGCACTTGCTTGGGAGAAAGCATGAGTTCGCCCATCACGCCGTCCTTGTAATATTCGGCCTCTTCGGGCGAAAACAGCCCCGCCGAGACGCAGGCGTCCGCCAATTCGCCAAGCAGACGTTCGGGCGTGATGTCCGACACTTCCGCCCCGTAACCGCCCGCATACGCGTCAAGGCCGAGCAGCCTGAATATGCCGTTGCGGGCATAGTCTACGTTTTTCTTGGGCAGGTGCAGATTATTTTCGGCATAATTTACAAGAGCGTCTACGGCTTTGTATACTTTTTCCATTTCTGTTTCCATAATGCTCATTTTTCCTTATTATATCATCATTATAGCATTGTCAAAGACTTTTGTCTACCCCTGAATCGTTTGGAAACACCTAAAATTGAAAGACTTTTTTGAAAATGCTTGATTTTTCTTTTATTACCTGTTATAATGTGCGCATGAGAATCGTTTACGAGATTGAAAATCTGCGGGAACTCATGACGCTTTTTTGCGATCAGACCGCAATTACCATCACTCTTTTCGACAAAGACATGGTTCCCATTCTCGACGTGGGAGAATGGAAGAAGTACTGTCTTTTGATTGGCGACAGCGAGAGCAGGCTGAAACTTTGCAAAGAGTGCGACGCCAGACACGCGGAAGAGGCCCGAAAGAAGAAGGACATTGTTCTTTACGCCTGCCACGCGGGTATTGCCGAAGCGGTTGCGCCCATTTATCTCGACAACATTCCGTCGGACGATTCGCTGTCGGGATATCTGATGATAGGCAAGTTTCGCGATACCGAGCAGCGGCTCTCCCCTCCGCACAAGATAGAGGAAATCTCGCACAAGTTCGGCCTTGACAAGACGTATGCTTTGGAGTGTTACGAGGCTCTGCCCGAAATTGCACAAAAGCAGATGCAAAACGCCATACTCCTCTTAAAACTCATTACGGACAAGATAGTCAACGGAAAGCTGATTCACGCTGCCAAGACGACATGGACGGAAAGGGTAACCGAATACATACAGCAAAACCTTGACAAGAACATTACGGCGGACGACCTGTGCGAGGCCACAAAGATGAAGCGTTATCAACTTTATGCGCGTTTTACGGACTTTTTCGACATGAGTCCCAAGGCTTACATCAACCAACTCCGCCTTGCCAAAGCACAGGAACTTTTGGTTACCACAGACATGCCCGTGCACCTTATAGGAGAGATGTGCGGGTTCAATAAAGTGGACGATTTTACCAAATTCTTCAGGATAAAGATGAAGATGAACACCACGCCCTTGCAGTACAGAAAACAAAAACGCTTGCAACTTGATTAAAACGGTGGTATAATCTATATTATGATAAAAGCAGAGTTTGACACGGGTAAATTACAACAATATATTTTCCTGCTCCACGAGATTGTGGAAACGTCGATAACCGTTTACGATTCTCAGTTTGTGCCTATAGTCGAAACCGACCACACGGACGACCAGACCGCCCGCATCAAGATAATAAAGGAGAAACTTCCCGAAACCAAAAACACCCCCTCTCTGTGGTTCGCGCCCGACGGTACGGCCGAGATTGCCGTGCGGATTTCTTATAAGCAAAATGCGTTTGCCTACGCCTGGATAGGCAATCTTTACTACGAACCGCGCACCAATCCGCATGAAAAACTGAAAAAGAACGGGCTGCCCGTCTACGACAACCAGTCCATTCACAACATTTTGGGATTGATACAAGGCGGGGTCGAACTGTTCGTGTGCGATCTTTACGAAGTGGACCCCGACCTGCAGAACAGGATTGACAGGTATATTTCGGACAATCTCGATAAAAAGATCAACCTTAAGACGCTGAGCGCCGCGCTGGACGCCGACATTGCGGTTGTCCGCAACTTTTTTGCCGACGACGCCCGGTGCGACCTGAACGCATACCTGCGTGAAAAACGGATTGAAAAAGCCAAACACCTCCTTACGGAAACCGACCTTCCGTTTGCGGAAATTGCAGAACGGATCGGTCTGTCGGAAGGGAGATTCAACGAACTGTTCAGAAAGGCCGTGCTCGTTACGCCCAAGGAATACCGCAAGAACGGCAGGAACTGAAAGGAAAATTTTGTTTCCGAGGTTTTCGAGGAAAAACTGCGGTTTTTGTGGGATTTAGGGGACTTATTCTGTTTTTTGCCGGGCAAGCCGCCATACAAGGCAACGATTTTTTCGCCGGGCAAGCCGCCTGCCTTATAAGACAAGGTTTTAAGAAAAAACCGTGGTTTTTGTGGGATTCAGGGGACTTATTCTGTTTCTTGCAGTGCAATCCGCCATACAAGGCAACGGTTTTTTCGTCGGGACAAGCTAGCAGCCTTATAAGGTAATGGATTTCTGTGGAAAGGCAAAGTTTCTGCGGGCGTAAAATGCGGGAGTTAAAAAAATGAACGATAAAATTACCGTGGCGTTCGCCGTGAACGACGGCTACGTCCCCTATCTTTCCACCGCGATTTACTCTTTGATCGCAAACAGAAACATGAACAAGCATTACGCCTTGTTTGTGTTTTTTTCGTCATTGCGTGAGAAAAATATCGGCCTGCTTTCGTCTCTCAAGACCGAAAACGTAACGATTGATTTTGTCAATCTCGACGAGTACACAAGCGCTTATAACGCAAAATTTTACACTTGGGCGCATTACACGAAAGAGTCTTATTACCGCCTGTTTTTGCCCAAGTATTTCGGCGATAGCCTCGGTAAATTCATCTATCTCGACTCCGACCTCGTCGTGGACTGCGACGTCGCCGACTTGCTGTCCGAAACGGATGACAGCAAGACCGTTTGGGGCGTGCGCAACTATTCTACGACAGACGACGCCGATTACATCCGCTCCATCGGGCTGTCCTATGAAAGTTACATCAACTCCGGGGTCATGGTTATTGACTGCGGCCGCTTTAACCGGATGGGCTATCTTGAAAAAGCGGCGGGCATCATCGCGAGGCGGCAACGCTTTACTTATATCGACCAAGATGTGCTGAACATTGTTTGCAACGGCGACATCGGGCTTGTCGGACCGTCGTGGAATGTTCAATGGAACAACATGAGTTTTCCCGAACGTTTTGTGCCCGAAGTCCGAAACGACGTAACGCAGATTCCCAAGCCGCGCATTGTCCACTTTACCATCGACAAGCCGTGGAAGCATATAATAAACCCGCTCGGGGAGTATTACAACAAGTACGCGGCACAGAATCCCGTTTACGAATCCTTGCTGAAATCACGGCGGTAAAAACCAAGAAGTGGCCTAAAACGCACAAAAACGAGGTATTTTCATGATTGACGACATCGTTTGCACGTTTCTCGGAACGTGCGCGAGAGACTTTGAAGCGCTTGAAAAAGCGGACTGCCGCGGACGCTTTGACAAGGACGCGCGGCGTTCTTCATGCCTGCTTATCGGCGACAGCCTGCTCGTGGACTGCGGCACGCACGTGCTCGATTCGCTCGCCATTGCGGGAGCGGATATTTCTAAAATAACGGACATTTTCGTAACGCATTTTCACGACGACCACTTTAACCCCGAACATGCCGAGAGGATTGCCGAGGGCAAAACCTCTCCCGTCAGGCTGTGGTGCAGGTTCGACGCGGAAGTTCCGCCCCTACGTGGCGTCGAGGTGATGAGAATGCACGAAGGGGTCAAATACCCCGTATTTCCCACATTAAACGCCATTTCCGTGTACGCCAACCACGATGAAACCAGCTTTCCCAACCACTTTCTGTTTGAGGTGAACGGCAAGAAACTCTTTTACGGCACCGACGGCGCGTGGATGACCGAGCGCGCCTGCGTGTGTTTGCGCGGCGCCGACGTTGACGTGTTTATCACCGACGCGACCTGCGGCGATTACGCGGGCGATTCCAGGGCGACGGGGCACAACAGCATTCCGATGATACGCCTGCTGCTCCCCTCGCTCAGGGCTAACGGCATCATAAGCGACAAGACCCGCGTGATGCTCACTCACATCGCTCCCTCGCTGCACAAGCCGCACGACGAAACCGTGAAACTGCTCCGTCCCGAGGGGCTTATCGTGGCTTACGACGGTATGCGCTTTACCCTGTAACCTACAACCTATTATTGGTAAAAGTGCCGTTTTTCGCGTGAAAAACGGCACTTTTTGTATTTTTGATGTTAGATTTACTTTGGGAAAATTTTGTCTCGGGCGGCGGTATTTTTATCTTTTTGACGTGGTCAGCCTTGGGAAATTTCATCTTGGATAACGTTTTTTATTGTGCTTAGCCTTGGAAAAATTCCGCCTCGAGCATGGCGCAAAGGCAGTGGTAAACGGGCAGGTGGTATTCCTGCACGGCAAACGTTTCCGACGCGGGGACGACGATTGAAACGTCGGACAAAGTGCGGAGTTTGCCGCCGCTTCCGCCCAAGAGCGAGACGACGGGTATTCCCTTTGCCTTGGCCGCAACGGCCGCGTAAACGCAATTTGCCGAATTGCCAGACGTGGAAATGGTCATGAGGACGTCGCCGCGGTTCCCCCACACTTCGACGAGTTGGGCGTAAAGCATACGGGGGTCGCAGTCGTTGCCAAAAGCAGTTGACAGCGCGACGTGCCCGCACAGGGAAATTGCGGGGAGGCCGCCCTGAAGTCCCTCGGCAAGCGCCTTACCTTCTTCCCCGAGGGCAAGGAGGTTGTTGCGGAAATCCGCGCTTAAGGGGCGATGTTTTTTGAAACTCTTGACAAGTTCGCCGACGATATGTTCGCTGTCCGAAGCGCTGCCGCCGTTGCCTGCAACCATGAGTTTGCCGCCCGAAAGAAAGCATTGTTTCAGGGTGTAAAAAGCCTGCTCTATCCCCTCCCGACAGACGCCGAGGGCGGGTTGACGGACGAATAGTTCTTGTAGGATTTTGTGTGATTCAGGGCACATTTGATTGTTTTTCATAATATTCCCGCCGCGACGGCAACAGCGGCGTAGTCTCCTATTTCTTCCCCGAGGCCTGCGGAGACAATCTTCATGACTTCGAGATTGACGCCGAGGGCTTCGGCCTCGAGAGCCTTTGTCATGGACGGAACGAGCAGGGCGGACGAGCGCATGAACACGCCGCCGAGAACGACGAGTTGCGGGTTGAGAATGTCGCACACGAGCGCGAGGCCGCGGCCGAGCATCTCGCCGCATTTACGGTAAACCTCGAGGGCGAATGCGTCTCCGTCAAAGGCCGCTTCTGCCAAAATCTTTGCCGTTACGGCGTTGCCGTGCCGCTGTATGACGGCGGGCACGGTCTGCCGTTTGGCCGCGAGATACAAGGCGAGCGAGGCGATTCCGCCGCCGCTGCAAAACCCTTCAAACGAACCCGCTTTTCCGTAACCGACGGGGCCTTCGGGTGCGAGCCTCATGTGCCCCACTTCGCCCGCGTTGCCGTTTGCGCCGCGGTAGAGACGGCCGTTGAGTATCAGCCCCGCGCCCAGCCCCGTGCCGAAGGTGAGAAACACCATGTTTTTGCTTCCCCTGCCCGCACCGTATTTCCATTCGGCAAGGGCGCAGGCGTTGGCGTCGTTTTCGATGGCGACGGGGACGTGAAGGATGTTTTTTATATATTCGTTTATGGCAAAGTTGTGCCAGCCGACAAGGTTGGGAGGATTCAAGATGAGGCCTTTTTCGCAGTTTAACGGCCCACCGCAGCTTATTCCCGCGGCGGCAAACCCGACCTTTTTTTGCCAATCGATGGCGAAGGGCAAAAGTTTTGAAAGGGTATCTTCGGGGTTTTTCGTCGTGGGGCATTCATGCCTATCAAGCAGCGAAATTTCTCCGCCCTCCGCTTTTGCAACAACGGCGGCACACTTGGTGCCGCCTATGTCAAAACCTATATAATACATTATTCGACGGGTATGAGGATGGAGCAGACGAGCTGGGCTTCTACCCTTATGAGAAAGTCGGTGGGGTGCGAAACGTTGTTGCCCGTGATGTCTATATAATCCTTACGTCCCAGAATGTACTTGCTGAGAGTGAACATATCCGCAAACGCAACGCCTTCTTCTTCGCTGAGGCCTTTGAGCACGGGCGTGTAAGAGTCGAGATCGCCCGCCAGCAGCCTGCCTTCTTTATTGCGCGCGTCGGGATTGGCGCGGCAGCCCGAGATGAGGATAAATTCGGCATCGGGATTTACGGCGCGGACCCTGTCCATCATGTTTTTGAGGTTGTTGCCGTAAGTCTGTGCGGGAAGTCCCCACGTGCCGTCGTTACCGCCGAATTTGAGGACGACGAGATCGGGAGAATGGGCAATGACCTTTTCGTCGAGATATTCGACGCCCTGCGTGGTCGCCCAGCCGCCGACAGCGGTGTTGATTTCGGTTATGGAAGTGGTTCCGTCATAATCGAAGTAACTGCTGAGTCTGCGGGTGATGAGCGTGGAGAGCATGGGCATGAAGGGTTCGGTGTGGGTGAAGTTGGAAGAATTGCAGCCCTCCATTATGCTGTCGCCGTAATAAACGATGTTGATGTTCTCTTTGTTTTTGAGTTTTTCGCGCGTTTTAGGCAACTTTGTCTCGTCGTAGGGGATTTCGGGACCGTTCCACTTTTCCGTGCGGATGTAGGTTACGCTGACCTGCTTGCTTGCAAAATAACTGCCCTCGGTGTAGTAATAATACTTGCCGGGATGGCTTTCCGAAGAGAAGGCCGCGTTGGGGTCGTTGGGTGCGTCGAGCCAGAAATCGTTGTAATCCATGACGAAGATATCCGAGCCGTCAAGCCAGCGGAGTTTGCCGTCCACCACGGTGTAATCCTTGCCCTCTTCGTACAGGATTTCGAGAGTGTTGTTTCTCACCTCGAGAACCTTGGCAATATCGAAGAGCATGGTCTTGTCGCCGACGGTGCCGTTTTCATCTCTGAAGAACATTGCCGTTTCGTTGTAGATTATCTGGGAAGCCCAGACTTCTTTCATGTACTTTGACAGGCTGTACTTGTCGCATTTGAGGCGGGACGCCGATGTTGTTTCTAAAATTTCATCCACGGTGAGCATTTCCTTTTCCGTCCAATCCGTTATGCCGGAGGACGAAGAGTTGTTCGATCCCGTATCGGTGCAGGACACGAACATGGCAACTGCCATTACGGCAGCCGCAACAGCGGTAAATTTTTTCATCTTAACTCCTTTCAGAACAAATATGAACTGACTTCAAGATTATTGTTGTATTTTATCTGCACGTAAGCGTACGTGCTGTCGGGTACGTTGAGGCTGTATTCATAGCACCCCTGCACAAGGGGAACGGCCTTGCTGTCCCACGCGGCGGAAGCGTCCGGCTTTTGGGAATCCGTATAGTATATCTTTATTGATTGGATTTCAACGTTGCCGTAAGGACGCAGAGCGAGCGTGGGATCTTCCCGCGAGGGAGAGTGCATGACTTCTACAAACTCACTGTCCATTCCGCAGAAATAACGTGCGAAAAAGGGGATATTTTCCTCGGTTGCTCCAATTTCCTGACCGTGCGGGAAGTTCTTTTTGAAAAGGCAGAACCCGCCCGCGGCCTTGGAACAGCGGCTGGACGCGTCGAAAGAGAACGCGAAGTCGTTTACCGAATTGACCATGAACATCTTGCAGGCGGACTGTGCGAGCGGTGCGGAAGTATCCCACCGTTCGGCGACCTGCGCGTCGGGATAAATTGTGGCAAAGCCCGAGCAGGAACGGGTGAGCGTTAGCGCCCCGTAAACGGGAATGCCGAAACTGAGACGGTCGTCGTATCCGCAGACCGTGCAGGTTATCATTCCGCCCCATGAAACGCCCGTTATGCCCACACGCTGCACGTCGACGCAGTCGAAGGACGAGATGAGCGAAACGGCGCAGATGACGGACGAGGTGGCGTGGTAGAACCACTGTTCGGTGAGCGGGAGGTCTCTGTCGGAAAAACCGACGTTGGTGGGGCCTGCGGTAAACTCGGCGTCGTTTTCAAAACGGTTTCTCTCGTTGTGCCTGTTGTCCACATTGCAAACGCCCGCGGTGGGTTCGCCGCCCTCGGTGGCGAGACTGAGGGCGGCAAAGCCGAGGTCGTTCCAATATTTTACCCAATCGGGAATGGCCGTGCCGAGACCGCCGTGCACGAGGACAATTGCGGGTACTTTATTTTGGGCGGACGCGCCTTCGGGAAAGCCTATGTAGGCGGCTACCTTGGTCTTTTTGCCCTGATAGGTAACGGGTGAGGTGAAGAATATCCCCTTTACGTCGCCCACTCCGCCGAAATCGAGAGACGGGCAATATTCAAAGTCCGGCTTTTGCCAGAGTTCGTCGGGATACTTCACGTCGCCTTCTTCGTACGTCTGGCCCACCGTCTTTATGTTCCGTTCGGTAAACACGTACCCGTCCGCGGAATGTGCGGGAGGAGGAGTTTCCCCTCCCCCGCAGGCGAACATGGCCGATGTCAACAGAACGGATAAACAAATGGGGATTATTCTTTTCATAAATTACCCTCGAACAAGTAACTGCTGACTTCGAGGTTATTGTTGTATTTTACGGTTACGAACGCGTAGGTGCAATCGGGGACGTTGAGGGTGTATTCGGTGCAGCCTTCGATGACTTTGACGGCCTTGCTCTCGTAACTCGTGGAGGTGTTGATGGCCTCGTCCTCGGTGTAGTAAATCTTGATGGATTTTATGCTTACGTCTCCGTAAGTGCGGAATTTCAGGGTGGGATCTTCAAGGGTCGGGTTGTGCATTATCTCGACGAACTCGCTTTCCATTCCGCATATATAACGTGCGTAATAGGGCAGATTTCCCTCAAGCGAGCCGTACTCCTGACCGTGAGGCATGCTCATTTTGAAGAGGCAGAAACCCTCTGTCATAGCGGCGCAGCGGGTCACCGCGTCTATGGGAGTGTTGTCGCGCACGCCCGTTACGTAGAAGGTCTTGCAATGGGTCTGTTCAAGCCCCTTGGGGTCGCCCCAAGTGTCGATGGCAAGCTGGTTGGGATAGCGGTCGTAGCAGGTGAGGCAGGAATAGATGGGAAGCGCAAAGGTGAGCCTGTCGTCGTATCCGATGACGATGTTGGTGATTGTGCTGCCCCACGAAATGCCCGTGATGCCCACTTTCTGCTTGTCTACGCAGTCAAAGGAACGTATGAGCGATACGGCGAGGATCGTAGCGGAGGTTGCGTGGTACATCCACTGTTCGTTGAGGGGTTTGTCCGCATTGGCGTAACCGTTGTTGGTGGGGCCTGCCGTGTACACGTCGTCGTTTGCCCAGCGGTTGCGCTCGATGTGCTTGCCCGCAAAGTTGTTGACGCCTTCGCTCGGTTCGCCGCCCTCGGTGTCGATGCTTATTGCGGCAAAGCCTAGGTCGTTCCAATACTTGACCCAATCGGGGAAAGCGGTGCCGAGGCCGCCGTGCACGAGAACTATGGCAGGTACTTTATTTTCTGCGGTGGCCCCTTCGGGGAAGCCTATATATGCGGCAATCTTGGTCTTTTTGCCGTTGTAGGTTATCGGAGAAGTGTAGAAAATGCCTTTTACGTCGCCCACTCCGCCGTAGTCAAGTTCTTCGCAATATTCAAATTCGGGCTTTTCCCACAGTTCATTGGGGTAGGTTACGATACCGTTGTTGTAAGTTTGCCCTACTTCCTGAATGGTGCGTTCGGTAAAAACATACTTATCCTCAGTCGTGTTGCCGGATGGAGAAGAGTTGCCGCCCGAACCGCCGCCGCAAGCGCCGAAGCCCAGACACATGGCGAGAGACAACGCCATAAGTTTTGTGATGTTTTTGGATTTCATATTTACCTCCTATTATTTACAGGACAAAGTCCCGATTCATATCTTTACAGAACGAGGGTTCCGAATTCGAATCCTTTGAGATTCATCTGTTTATCCAAGCCGAGCGAGGGAATGACGACGTGCGCCGTTCTCGCTTCGTCGTGTCCGTTGTAGAGACGGAGTTCGTAACCTTTTTCGGTCTTTCTCATGCTGACAAGTTCCGCCCCGCTCACGTTCATGAAGGGTTGCGGCTTGCCGCCGCCGCGCGGGAAGAAGGAGAACGCCGTGGGCTGAGACGCTGCGACGACGCAGGCGTCCTCTGCGTCGTTCATGCTGCCGACGTCCATGCGGAAACGGAAATCCCTCTCGCCTATGTCTATTCTGTCCGTGTATCTGTCCGAACGGAGAATATCCCTGTCGTTTATCGGGTGGCCGGTGTAGGCGGGAGTTCTCAGAAGGGTGAGGCAGAGTTTGTCCTTGTCGTAGGAGCCGGAGTAGGTTCCGTCGTTTATGGCATACAGACCGATTCCGTCGAATACGCCGCACCAATCGGAGAACACATCTTCTCCTCCGTTATCCCTCAAAACTTCTCTGCCAAAGGCCTGTCTGCCTGCAAAAGTGCCCTTTTTCACGGGAATTTCGACTTTCAGGCATTTGTCCTTTTCGCTGAAGAACACCTTGTAGGAGACCGTAAAGCCGCCTTCGCTGCGGTTGAAGGTGTACCTTGCAAGACAGCGGGAGAGGCCGTATCCGAACACGGCTTCGACAACGGTGCGGACGTCGCCGTCCTCAATTATGCGGCAGGACGGAATGACGGTTTTTACGCCCGAGAACACGCTGCCTTCTTCGGGAGACAGAAGGGAAAACTCCCCTATCTTCTCACCGAGTTTTTTGTCCTGCGCGGGACTCATTGCCCACGGGTCCTCGTTGTCCGAATACACTGCGGGAACGAAGGCGCTGCCCGTGAGATATTCGGTGCCGTCCTTGACAAAGGACGTTATGAGGCCCGTGCCGAAATCCACGGTAACGGCGGTATCCTTGGTGTAAAACGTCTTTTTGCCTGCGACGTGCGGGTACTGCGGACGGGTTTCCACCTTGTAAGGCCTTAAAACGAACACGTTGACGCTGCACGGCTCGAGCGTGGCGTTGAAAACGACGTGCTTGCGCCAATCGAGGTTGAGGTTGCTGCTCTCCTTTTCTATCTGAGACGGCAACTTTTTCCCCTCTTTGTCAAACACGTGCATGTATGTGAAGTTGTCCTCCCAATTCTGGTCGGCGAGCTGGAATTCCACCTCGACCGTGCGCTGCGCCGCGTAAGGCAGCGGATTGTAGACGAGGACGGGGTAACAGTCCTTTTCAGAAAAGCCGATTTCGTTGCAGAGGGCGAAGTAGGCGCGCGTTTTGAGGCGGGCGAGGATTTCCAGCGCGTGGTCGCACGTTCTCAAAGACGCGGTTTCCACCTGTTTTATAACGGTGCCGGGCAGCACGTCGTGGAACTGCATGAAGAGCATGTCCCTCTCCGCCTGAGCAAGTTCCGAAGGATATTCCATGAGGCCTTTGAGAGAGGCGACCGAGCATATCTTTTCGGTGAGGAAAAGTTCGCGCTCGAGTTTGCGGTAGGCGGATTTTACGGCGGACATGGACGAGTAGCAGCCCGTGTTGCAATGCCTGAGCGAACGGGCGACGACGGGTGCCGAACCGCGCTTTCCGCTGACTGCCGCAAAGTACCTGTCGGGGTCGGAATGAATCAATAAGTCTCCTTTTTCACACAAATTCGCCGCAAGTGCGTCTATGTCGGATATGTCTTTTTCGCTTGGGCCGCCGCCGTGGTTGCCGACGCCCCAGAGTATGCAGAGCGGGCTTTCGCTCCTCTCCCGGCACAACCGTTCTATCTTTTCGGCGGCTTTGCCGAGGGGGCTGTTGTAGAGTTCGAAATGCCTGCGGACGTAAATTTCGGAGCCGTCGTAACCTTTCCACACGAACTCGTCGGGAAGGAAAGGTTACGA
>CANQUN010000045.1 GCA_947627065.1 uncultured Clostridia bacterium | reverse complement strand
CCGCACACCCCCGAATGAGCATTATGTCCATTTGGCTTATCGGAAGGGAAAGGGTTAAATTTTATGAAAAGTGTCGTTTTTGTGAGATTTAGGCCACTTTTTGGGCCCGACTCGCGGCGGGAGAGGGAAACAGGCGCGGTTTAGTAATGGCTGCGTTTTTCGGCTTCGGCCTCGGCAAGTTCGATTATCTCGCTGAGGCGGTCGAGGTCGTCGCGCGTGTAGTAATCAATGTAAATACGTCCCTTGTTGTCGTTGCCGATGGCGCTCACTTTGGTGCACAGCGCGCGCTGCATTCTGTTGATGAGGTCCCTCAGTTCGAGGCTCTGGCGCATGAGTTTCTCCCGCCGTTCCTTCCTGAGTTTTTCGGGCGGGTTGAAGTAGTCCTTAACCTTCTTTTCGAGTTCTCTGACGGACAGCCCGTTGTTGACGGCAAAGGTCGCCGTGCGCAGTTGTTCGCTTTCGGGCAGGGAGACGAGGGCGCGGGCATGGCCTGCGGACAGTTTGCCCTCGGACACCATCTTTATGACTTCGGGCGTGAGTTGCAGAAGGCGCAGGGTGTTGGCGACGGTCGAACGGCTCTTGCCCAGCCTTTCGGCAAGGTTCTCCTGCGTCATGCCGAAAATCTCCATCATGCGCTTCATGGCCTCGGCGGTCTCAATCGGGTTGAGGTCCTCGCGCTGAAGGTTTTCGATGAGGGCAACCTCGCTGATCTGCTTTTCCTCGAGGTCGCGGACGATGACGGGCACCGTCGCAAGCCCCACGCGCAGGGACGCACGCCAGCGGCGTTCGCCCGCGATTATCATGTAACGCCCGTCGCCGTCCTTGGGGGTTACGATGAGCGGCGAGATAACGCCGTGCTCGGCGATGGAATCGGCAAGTTCGGTAAGCGCGTCGTCGTCAAACGTCTTTCTCGGCTGAACGGGATTGGGGTAAACGTCCTCAACGTCTACCTCGAGCACCTCCGCTCCGTCGCTATTGTTTGTTGTTTGGGTTTTGTCCGCTTCGGGTAGCAGGGCGAACAAGCCCCGCCCGAGCCCTTTGGAACCTTTAGCCATGCGGCCTTCTCCTTATTTATCCTTTGGTAAAAACTGCCGTTTTTGTGCGTTTTAGGGGGTTTTTGCGGTTTTAATCCGTCGGTTACGCTTGCCGCGCAGAGAGCCTTGCCATACGGGCGAAAATTCTCCAAAAAGTGGGTTTTTTGTGAGATTCAGGCCACTTTTGGGTTTGGACGCCCCGAAATTACAAGGTTTGCACCCTTGCCAGAAATTCGTCGGCAAGCGCGTCGAACGCGGCCGCGCCCTTGCTGCCCGGGGCGTGCGTGCCCACCGAAACGCCGTAACTTCCCGCTTCGGCAACGCGCGCGCTCTTTGGGATTACGGTTTCAAAAACCGTGCTACCGAACCATTTTCTCATCTCGTCTTCGGCCTGCCGCGCCGCCAGCGACCGCCCCACGCCGAAGACGGCAATGCCCGTGACGGCGTCCGCCTTGCCCATGAGGGAAAGTATCCTGAAAAAGCGGCCGAGCGCCTCGAGGGCGAAGTAGTCGGCGGTTACGGGAACGATGAGACTGTCCGCCGCTTCGATTGCGTTTACCGAGAGCAGACCCACCGAGGGCGGGCTGTCCACAAACACGAAATCGAACGGCTCCCTCATGCGGGCGAGCGCGTCCTTAAGCACGTTTTCACGGTTGTCCATGCGGGCAAGTTCCACTTCCGCACCAGCGAGGTCGGGGGTGGACGGAAGCAAAAAGACGCCTTTTTCGCACGTTTCAAGCGTTGAAAGGTCTATCCTGCGGGAACACAGCGCGTCGTAGAGCGTCCTTGAGGGGCGCGGAACCACACCGAGACCGGGCGTCGCCGCTCCCAGCGGGTCGGCGTCGACGACAAGCACCTTTTTACCGCGTGCGGCAAGGCTTGCGGCAATGTTTATACAGGCTGTCGTTTTGCCCGTCCCGCCCTTGGGATTGACAAACGCTATCGTCGCACTCATACGCTCTCCTTAAACCCTTTTTCGCATGGTAAAAAGCCGATTGCCGGCACGAATCGTTCCGCTTTCGGCGCCCGTTCCGGTCAGCCGCAGCCCCTTATGCAAGCCGCAAACCGCAGCCAGCCTCACGCCTTAACCGCAGTCATGACCGTCCGTTCGGAAAGAACAATCCACTGCCAATTTGCCGCCCGCAGACCGACAGAATCGTCCCGTCTCAAAATCCGATTCGGGCGGCAGAAGCCGCCCGAATCTCACATTATTCGCCCTTTTTGTCCGTTTCGTCCCCTTCCGAACGGGCCGCTTCGGCGGCTATCTGTTCGGCCTGTTTCTCAAGGGTGTTCTTGTGGCCGCCCTCGCGTTCTATCTCGTCCATGCGGGCGGAAATTTCGGCAACGGTGGCGCCCTTCATGAGCATTTCGATCTCTTCGGCGTAGATGGTTTCCCTCTCAACCAAAAGCCTTGCCATGTTGTGCAGAATGGCCATGTTGTCGGTGAGGAGTTTGACCGCCCTGTCGTGCTGCTCGTTGATTATGCGTTCTATCTCGTCGTCGATTATCTTGGCGGTATCCTCGCTGTAATTGACGTGGGTGCCCATGTCTCTGCCGATGAATATCTCGCTGTCCCCGCCGTAGAGAACGGGGCCGAGTTTCTCGCTCATGCCGAGTTGGGTAACCATGGTTCTGGCAAGTTCGGTTATGCTCTTGATGTCTCCCGAAGCGCCGCCCGTTATGTCCTGAATGACAAGTTCCTCCGCAACCCTGCCGCCGAGGGCCATGCAGATGTGGTCGAGATAGCGGTTTTTGGTTTCAAAGTTGTCGTCGGAGGCGGGGCGGGTCATGGTGTAACCCGCAGCGTTGCCGCGAGGGATTATGGTAACCTCATGCACGGGGTCGCAGTAGGGCAGCAGTTTGGCAAGAAGGGCGTGCCCCGCTTCGTGATAAGCGGTTATGCGTTTGTCCCGTTCGGTAACCAGCCTGCTCTTTTTGCTGGGGCCCATCAGCACCTTGTTTACGCCTTCGTAAATGTCTTTGTTGGTGATGAACTTTCTGCCGTCTCTCGCTGCGAGAATGGCCGCTTCGTTGAGGAGGTTTTCAAGGTCTGCGCCCGAAAATCCCGCCGTAAGCCTTGCAATCGAGCGGTAGTTTACAGAACTGTCCATCGGCTTGTTGCGCGCGTGTACTTTAAGTATGGCCTCGCGCCCGCGCACGTCGGGCATGTGGATGTAAATCTGCCTGTCAAACCTGCCAGGACGCAGCAGTGCGGGGTCGAGAACGTCCGCCCTGTTGGTTGCGGCAATGATTATTATGCCCTCGTTTGACTCAAAACCGTCCATCTGGACGAGCAATTGGTTGAGCGTCTGCTCCCTCTCGTCGTGGCCTCCGCCCAGCCCCGTTCCGCGCTGGCGGCCGACCGCGTCTATCTCGTCTATAAAGACTATGCAGGGCATGTTCTTCTTTGCGGTGTTGAACAAATCCCTCACCCTCGAAGCGCCCACGCCCACGAACATTTCCACGAAATCGGAACCCGAAATGGAAAAGAAGGGCACGCCCGCTTCGCCCGCGATGGCCTTGGCAAACAGCGTTTTACCCGTACCGGGACGGCCGACGAGCAGCACGCCCTTGGGTATCCGCGCGCCGAGGTCGGAGAACTTTTTGGGATTTTTCAGAAATTCCACGATTTCTTTAAGTTCTTCCTTTTCCTCTTCTGCGCCCGCAACGTCGCTGAAGCGGATCTTTATGTTGGTGTTGGCCTTTGCCGTCGATTTGCCAAAGTCTATCGCGCTCTTGTTGCTGTTGTTCATCGAACGCATGAGCATGACGAATATGACGATGCCTATCGCCATGATGACGAGCGGCATTATGAGCGAAGTCCATCCCGCACCCGCGTTGGGGTCCGTGTTGTCGATGACAACGCCCGCGGCTTCCAAAGCGGCAAGTTTGTCCCAGTCTATGTCCGAACGGGAGAAATAGCACCTTACCCTCTGGGTCGTCGTCGCGTCGCCCGTCTGAACAAACTGGATAAAGTCCGCCCTCAGTTCGTAAGCGTCAACGGTTATTTTTTGCACGTTTTTACGGGCTTCTTCGTCAATCGTATAACTGCCGTCGGCTTCCGTCTCGAGGCCGCAAAGTTCAAAAAATTCGGTCGTCGTAACCTGGTGGTAACCGTAAACAAAGTTGAGCACGGCGTTTACGAGAATAACGCCGAGCACAACCGCTATTATGACCGATATGACCGTTCTGGTCGATCTTTTCATTTAAGTCCTCCGTGTGTTGCTTTTCCGTGGAATAGTATGTATATTCCCGTACTATATATTATATTAGCAAAACAATGTTAAAACATTATTAAATCGCAGCGCTTTCTTTTTGGTTGTCTGCTTGCCTGCTTTTGGCTTTCGGCTTGCTTTTTGGTCTTTCCGCGTTTTCAGTGATTGCGTGGAAATTTTTCGGTTCCTCTGCGCGTTTTCGGTAATTGCGTCGGATTTTTGGGCTTTTCCGTGCTTTTTTGTGCTTTATCCGTGGTCGCGTCGGAACCTTTTTTGGTTTTTGTGTATGTTTTGCGCTTGCGCCGCGCCTGCGCTATTTTTTGGTTTCCGTGCTTTTTTCGCGGTTGAGCCGTCTTTTTTGGTTTCTGCGCGTTCCCCGGCGTTGCGGGCTGTGGTTGAACCTTGCAGTCTATGCGGCTCAGGCGAACCCTGCAACTTGTGAGGCGGGCGAGCCTTGCAACTTGTGGGACGGCCTATTTATACCACACTCGGATTATACCACATTTTTCCCGTTTTTGCAAGGATAAAACCGACATTTTATACATGGCGCATAAATTTTTTGCTAACGCTGTCGTTTGTTTAACGTGAAACATTTTTATGCGCCACGATTATTTTGCGTTTACGCGGGAGAATACCCGCCGTTTTTCGGTTTAGATTGTCTTGTTTACGGTAAAGATGCGCCTCGTTTTTGTTCGGTTGCAGGGGCAGCAAAATCGACCCATCGTCCCCACAGATTCATTCCGCCGCACCCACAGATTCAACCCATCGTCCCTCACAGAACAACGCGTGCGGACGGCGGATTTTTGGAGACAAAGCGGACAGACAGCCGCGGATTTAGCAGCGACTGTCTGCCCTGAAAATGCCGTTTTTTGTGAGATTTAGGGGGTTAATTGAACAGAGCCGTCAAAATCTTGGCCAGCGGATTGGCGTTGTAAAGCCAGCCGAGAATGGCGGACGACTGCACGTAATCGACGATTCCGCGGGGCAGGAAGGACGACAGCAATATGAACAGGTACATTACCACGACTATGATGGCCGCGCCGACTACCAGCGACAGAACGGCCCCGAGAATCTTGTTCACCGCACCGATGAGCGGCAGTTTGTTGAAGATGCGCACGAACCGTTTGAGAATGGCAAACACGATCGTCAGCACCACGAACAGCCCAATCCACGCAATCGCCACGAGGGCGATGTTCGTCAGCCCGTCCGCAACTATCGCACCGAGCGTTCCGCTCTGCCCGTCGGCAAGCGCGGCGGTCGCCGCTTCTGTCAAAGAATCCTTTATAAACGACGGTAACGACAGGCCTTTTATCACGCTTTCGCAATTTTCCGCAAGCGTCTGGCCAAACGCGCCTTGGTCGAGACTGAACGTCCTCGTGAAAAACGCGGACAGTTTCGCGCCAAGCCCCATGCTGCCCAGCCCCGTGGCGAGCGGCCGGCACAGCAGCGTTGCGAGGACGAGCGTCAGAATTCCCGACAAAAACCCGACCAACATGCCTAAAAAACCGCGTTTCACGCCGACGAGCGCCGCAAGAACGAGCACCGCGCAGACCACAACGTCTGCTATCCAGCCCGTTCCGCCCGCGGCAAGGTTGTTAAAAGAATACATACTTACCTCCGATTATTTTCTTCTTTTGCTATTTTATTCCGCTTTTGTCTTGCGTTTTTGTTATCCCGATTTTGCTTTCCTTTTAGCTTGTTTTACCCTGCTACCTTTTGTTATCTGGTTTTTACTCTGATTTTATCTTGTAACCTTTCGTTTACCGTTTTTATCTTACAGCCTTTCGTTATCTTTACATTACACTCTTTCGTTATCCCGTTTTTTCCTTGCTTTTTGCCTTGCAATCTTCTGTCGAGCCACTTTTATTTTACCTTTGCCCCGCTTTATCTTGCAACCTTTCTTTGCCATTCTGTTGTCTTTTTCTTCTACCTTTTCGTTCCCCACCTTCCTTGATTTCTACCTTGCAACACTTCGCTGTTGCGTTTTTGCCTTTCTCTCACATTACAACTTTTCGTCGTCTCGTTTTTACTCCGATTTTGTCTTGCACTCTTTCGTTGCACTGTTTTTATCCCATTTGATTTTTTACCGCAATGGGTACCGGTCAAGGTTGGTTACAAGGAGCAAAACATGCCGTTTTTGTGAGAAAAAGGCCACTTTTGCAACTTCCGCTCCTCGTTTTTATTTTACTTTTACCCTGCTTCTGCCTTGTTACTTGTGTTATCCCTCTGTTACCTTTTTCTTGCAACCTTTAGTTATCCTTGCTTTTACCCTGCAACTTTTCACCGCAACGGCCGCATCGAAAGACATTTTTATTTGTTGTTATGTTCCTTTATCCTGTTTGGTTTTCGCCGCAACACTTGTCGGTTAAAATTGATTACAGGGAGCAAAAAGTGCCGTTTTTGTGAGAAAAAGGCCACTTTTTGCGGCTTTCTCCCGCTTTCCCCGCAAACCAAGTCCGCATTTTCGCCTGCCGCTATCAACATTCCCTTTATGCCGCCGTCTGTCTTTTTTCGCCTGTTACCTTCCGTCCTTTCTCGCAGAAACGGCTCATCGATTCTCGGTTAAGTTATTTTATCATATACGCCGCCTTTTGTCAATCGCTTCTGCATGCCTTTGCCTCCCGCTCGGAACATTATATACTGCCTGCAAACCCCCGTTCCTAACTCATAGTACCGTTTACATAACACCGTTCATTTCCCATATACCGTTTGCAAAATCGCCCGTCATCTGTCAATCGGTTCAGCAAGTCTTTACCATCCCCGCAAGCGTTATAAGCGTCCGCAAAACACCCTCATACCCCGCACATTTTGCAATAACACCCGCTCATCGCTCTTGTCCCATTGCAAAACGGTCTGTTCATCGTTCGTAGGCGGCTTTTGTCCACCACCGGTTCGGATTTTGTAAACGCCCTTTTACTCTCCCCTTGCCGCATGCTTTACTACGCGGAAAGTTTACATAAACAAAAGTTTGTAAACAGAACACAAAGAGCAATAAAGCGAGATCGCAAAACACGAAAGAGCAAAAACGAACCTGCGAAAATCGAGACCGCAAAACACGAAAAAGCGAAAAATTTGCAAAGCGGGTTTAAGGCGACGCTTTTGGGTCAAGAATCACGGCATGGAAATGTTGAATAAAATGACAGACTCTCTTTCGGGCAATCCCGACGGCTCCGAAGGTGCGTTCTTTGCCGACAGGCCCACCGTCTACCTCTGCCTCGGTTCGGACAAACTCGTGTTCGACTGCCTCGGCCCAATCGTCGGAACGCTGCTTTCCGCTACCAAAAACTTCAAGGCGTACGTCTACGGCACGATGGCGTGCCCCGTCACGGCCCTTCAGGTGGAAGCCGCCGTCGCGTTCATCAGGCGCTTTCACTTCGGCGCGCGGATCACCGTCGTCGATTCTGCCGTCGGAAAAAAGGAAGAAGTGGGCACGATCAAGGAATTTGACAGGGGCTTGCGGCCCGCGCTCGGCATAGACCGTGAAATGCGCATCGTCGGCGACAGGAGCATAATGGGCGTGGTCGCCACAAAGGACAAGGTAAAAAATCCTTCGGCTTGCTGCGTGAAACTCGGCGACGTGTACGCCCTTGCCGAACAGGTCGTCGAAATAATCCTTAAAAGAGAAAATCAGCGACTTTCGGATAAAATCGAGCGCATGGCTTAAATTATTGCGCTTTGTTTCACGTTAAACATAAAACGCAAATTATATTTACTTGCGCCTCTTGTTGTGTTTTGCGCACAGTTTATATTCTGTCTCCGCTGTGCAAAAGGCGGTGTTCGAGCCGAAAACCAACGGCAATCCGAAAGGCGCGGACCTCACACCTTGTGATGATAATCGGTTTCCCACGCCTCATGATGATAATATAAATGGTGCAGTTTTTCGTACATTATGATAGTAATATAAAGGGCGCGGTTCCCCGCGCCTTATGAAAAAAGATTGTCCCTGTTCACAAAATCCCGCCGTTCAAAATCCCCGGCAGGAAAATTCGCTTTTTTATAACAAAATCCGCAAGAGAAATCGTCCGCCTCTGCATTCCGTTTATAGACAAAAAAGAGTAGGTTGATGTTTTCGCAAGGATTGAAAAGAGGAGGCTTTGGACGAGAGAAAAGCAGAATATCCTCCACTGAACGGAGTAAAAGGAGAAGTTGTGTTCCATGGAACAAAAAAGCTGCCGCCCGTCCGGTGCTTTTTTGCTACCGATTTGGTAGTTTGATACTATTTTACTACCAAAATGGTAATATGTCAAGTGATATGGAAATAATTTTGGGAAAAAGATTGAAGGAACTAAGGGAAGAGCGCGGGCTTACGCAAAAACAAGTTGCCGACGCGCTCAAAATACACAGCGTTACCTATTTGCATTATGAAAAGGGGCAGCGCGAACCCCCGCTTTCCATGCTTGCGGACATGGCAAAGTTTTTCGGAGAATCGGTGGACTATCTCCTCGGGCTTGAGGATTAAAACCCTTTTGCCCACCGTGTGAACGACGCCTGCGCAAAACGGCGGCGCGTCTCTGTCGTTGCCATCAAAAGGCCCCGCATGCTTTATATAGCAACGAGGGAAATCAAAATTATATAGTATAGGTAAAAAGGAAAAAAGAGACCTTGCGTTTGGGCAGGGTCCCTTTTATGATTGTTGCTTGCCGAAATATATACCCGACAGAAGGATTTGCCTGTGTTCTTTGTGTAAGCGGAAGTATTTTATAGTATTTTGTTTATCTGGGGGGCAAAAAAAACAACCCTGCTGTTCGTCCGAGAGCGGAAGAAGAGAGGGTTGTTTGCGACGGGCATGAAAACATCTTTTCTGTCTGTCAATGCGGAGAAAAGATGGGAGATTTACGATTCTCCTATGGCACAAGGAGAAGAGAATCGCTGCCCGTTTATAGCATGACAAAGAGGGGAGTACTGTCCGCCTTGTAGCAACCGAGGGAAATTACGGCCTACTTATGACACTGCAAAGTGGAAATTTACTGTTCCACACGCGGAGTAACCGAGGTGGGGAATTTCCGTCCGTCCGACAAAGCAAAGAGAAGAGTTATCGCCCGAGGACGGAAAAGAGGGAGCGTACTGTCCACCCGAAAAGCAAAGAAGTGGGGGGCGTCCGTCTTTGGCACAGTAAAAGAAGGGTTTGCTGTCCGTCTATGGCGCAGAAAAACCGAAAATTACGGTTCCTATGACGCCAAAGAAGGGGGGATTTTCCGTCCGTCAGACAGGGCAACAGAGGGGGGAGCCGGATTGCCAGAAGAGTTGCAAAAGCAACATTATTGTCGTCCGACAGGAACAACAGAGAGGGGGGATTCACTACCCGTCAGACATGGTAAACAGAGGGGGGATTACTGTTCGTCTTTATTGTCTTTGAGGCTGTTGCCGAGGTAGGTTCCGCCGAATCCGCTGCGTTTTACGGCACTTTTGGAGCCGTAGGACGAACCACCGGAAGAGCGGTCGCGCCTATCGTAACGGCCGTCGCGTCTGCCGCGGTCGTTGCCGCGGTCGCGGCGGTCGTAACCGTGGTCGTTACGGTCCCTGCCTTCTCTTATGGGGCGGGAATTTCTCATGTTGTTGGGGATTATCGAGATGTAGCGGGAAGGTTCCTTGCCTTCGCTGACGGTCTTGACCTCGGTGTTGTCGGCGAGGGCCGAGTGGATGACGCGGCGTTCAAACGGGGTCATGGGTTCAAGCGTAACCTTCCTGCCCGTGCGGACGGCCTTGTCGGCAAGTTTGGCGGCGAGGTTGCGGAGGGTTTCCTCACGCTTGCTGCGGTAACCTTCGCAGTCGACGACCACGCGGGAATATTCGGTCTTGCCCGTGTTGGCAACGGCGCCCGCGAGGGTCTGAACGGCGTCCAGCACTTCGCCGCGGTAACCGATGACGGAGGAGGAGGCGGTGGTGATCACGTTGATGACGACGGCGCCGTCCTTTTCTTCGAGGGTGGAAGTGGCGGGTATGGACAGAAGCTCAAACAGCCCTTCCACAAACGCGGCCGCGCGTTCGCCGCCGCTCGCTTTGGCGGTGATTCTCACCTTTGCTTTTTTGGAACCGATGCCGAAAAGCCCGCCCTTGGTGGGCTCTTCGAGGACTTCGACGTCCGCCTGTTCACGGCTTAATCCAAGCGATTTAAGCCCTTCTTCAACCGCTTCTTCCACGGTCTTTGCCACAAATTCATTTGCTTCCATATTTCTCCTTTAATGGGGGCGGGATTTTGCAAAAAGTGCCCTTTTTCTCACATTATCTACTATATTTCCCTTTTTTGGGGAAATTATTTCTCTTGGGTTTTTGGTTTGTTTTTCGGGTTTTGGGTAAACGGTTTTGGGGTTGCCGCGAGGTGCCGCCGCAGATATTTGGGAAAACCGTTTTTAAGGGTTGAGCCGAGGAGTGAGACCTGTGCAATCTCGTATCATTCACGCCGTTTTAAGGCCTGCCGACGGGACGGGACGGCCAACGCAGACAACCGCAGCCGGCCGATTAAACATGGTTGTATCTCAACGAGGCAGCCGATTAAAACAAGCCCATGCCCGACTACCCATCAAGCGTGGATATGGCAAAGAGGCTTATTTCTTCTTTTTGTTCTTCTCTTCGGCCTTGCGCTTTTTCTCCTCTTCGGCGCGCTGTTTTTCGTTGTTTATGCGGTTGAGGTTCTTGCGGCTTCTGCCTTCTTCAACGGCAACGGGCTTTTTGTTCTTTCCGTCCACGGCGAGGCCGATGAGGACGGACGAGAGGGTGGAGATGACCGAACTTACCGTCATGTAGATACTGAACGCCGACGAGTAGCTGAACGCGAACACGCCGAATATCATTGGCATCATCCACATCATCATCTTTTGGGTCATCATGGCCTGCCCGTCCACGCTCTGCGCCTCAAACGAGGCCTTTTGCATACGCGTTACTATAAACTGCGAGAGGAACATTGACAGGATGGACAGCACGACGAGTATGAAGTAACCGTTGGGCGCGTCCTTATATTCGGCAAGGCCTGCGGTAACGGCGTCGTACATTCCGCTGTCAAGGGGATATTCCTCGCCCCTGCAACTGCAGGATCTACGCATGGAAGTGGCGATTCTGCTCGCGAGGTCGGCGCTGTTGGGGGGAATGGGATGTTCGTAAGAAACGTCGGGCATCCAGACGTTTTTGATCCACAAAAAGGTGGATTTCTTTATGCGTTCGTTGCCTTCGGCGTCCTTTTCGTCGTTTTTGTAAACGCGGCCGACTATGGCGGCAACGTCGTCGTTTAAGTTGGTTTTAACGAAATATTCGCCCGCAAAACCCACGAAATTGCCCGCAAAACCGTCGTCTGCGGTGTAGTGAACGCCGCCCTCGTCCATGCTTATGCAGCCCGCCATGGCGCCGTTGGCGTCGGTTATGCCCGAGGTAGCGAGAATGCCGTTTTCCTCAAACACCGCACGCATGAGTTGCGCCGCGCTTTGGGTAAATTTGCCGCCTTCGAGCGCGCTGTCTTTCACCTTGAAAACGGTGCCGTCAAACTCTATAATGTCCGCAAGAACGGCAAATTCCGTGCCTTGCATGAGCTCTTGGGAATGGGCAAGGAAAACTCCGTTGTCGAGTTCCCACTTTTTAACCTGCTCCGCGCTTTCTCCGTCCGTCTCCGCGCCGCTTTCGGCGTCTTCGCCCGCCGTGATGGACTTAAACAGCCCGTCGTACTTTGCGTTGTAATCTTCAACTATCTCCTCTACGCTCTGGTTGTAAACGGTTACTATGCTGTTGTACTCTTCTACCATTGCAAACGCCGAGTAGAACCTGAACGCGTCTATGGCTACGAAGAATATGACGAGCGAGAGGATGGCGGGCAGACAGCCCGCAATGGGAGAATACCCGTTCTTCTTCTGGAGAGCGAGCATCTTTTGGCTGTAAAGGTTTTTGTCGTTGGCGTACTGCTGCTTGAGTTTGTCAAGGTCGTCCTTCATGGCTTCCATCTTCACGGCGTTCTTCTTGTTTTTCACCTTGGAATAGATGTCGAACGGAAGAACTATGAGCCTCAGGGCGATTGTGAACAGAATAATGCCTAAACCGGCAGAACCGGTTATCGTTATCAGCCAATGTACAAACCGGCCGATGAAGTTCATTTGACTTTCGAGCGAAGCCTGCAGGGGGAAGGTCTGGGCGACTCCCTGTGCGAGCAGATTGACAAGATTCATTTCGTTACCGTTAAATTTTGGTTGAACGGCCGCCTACAGCAGCCACTTTGTGTCCTTTGGGCTGTCGGGCACGGGGTCCAGCCCTCCCTCGTGAAAGGGATTGCACCTGAGTATCCTGCGGGCCGTGAGATAAAGCCCCTTTACCGCACCGAAGCGGGCGACCGCCTGCACGCCGTATTCCGAACACGTGGGGGTGTATATGCACTGCGTGGGCAGCAGGGGGGATATGCACTTTTTGTAAAAGCGGAAAACCGCTATCAGGATTTTTCCGAACACGACAGCAAACCCTCTTTGATAAGGAGTTTTTCCATGTCCCTCACCATGGTCGCGTAGTCGTAACGCTCCCTTACAGAGGGGATGAATATCATGCTGTAACACGGCTTAATTCTCCCTTTAAGCGAGGTAAAAGACGCCCGCAATAGGCGTTTTATCCTGTTGCGGACGACGCTTTTGCCGTGTTTTTTGCTAACCGAAAATCCCACCCTCAGCCCACGGGAGCGGTGGTATACGACGGTCAGGCCGCCCATCCTGCCGCGCTGCCCCTTGTTGAACAGAAAGCGGAAATCGGCGTTTCGTTTCAGTTTGTAGGTCATCTGCGGTCGGCCGCTTTATGCGGACAGCTTATGACGCCCCTTCATTCTCCTTCTCTTGAGAACGTTCCTTCCGCTCTTGGAGGCCATTCTTTTCCTGAATCCGTGCACTTTGCTTCTCTGTCTCTTTTTGGGTTGATAGGTTCTTTTCATTTCTTTGTCCTCTTTTATATATTGGTTTTATATTTAACCTATAGATTTTACTAAATTTTTTTGTATTTGTCAACTGTTTTTCAGTCTGCGCTCATCCTTATGGGAAGGATGAGATAGAGGAACTCGTCCCCCGACTGCGGCATTATGACGCACGGCGTTATGGAAGAGTTGAAATAAAGGTGCACGGCGTCTCCCTCGATGACCCTCAGCACTTCGGTCAGGTACCTGCTGTTGAAGGCAATTTTCAGATCTTTGCCGTTGAGGTTGATGATCACGTTTTCCTTTACGTTGCCGAGTTCCGAACTTGCCTCCACCGTCATGCGGCCGTCTCTTATGTCGAGTTTGACGAGATTCTTCATGCCGCGGGCGACTACAGCCGCGCGCTCTATGCTGGAAAGCAGGCTCTCCTTTGTCGCCCTGATCTCGGTGAGAAACTCGGAGGGGATTATGTTCTTGTATTCTATAAAATCGCCCTCGAGCAGGCGGGAGATGAGCACGGTGGACGAAACCTCGACGAGCAACATGTTCTTCTGTATGACCACCGTTACGTTCTCGTCGTCGTGTTCGAGAAGTTTGGTTATCTCCACCAGCGTGCGGGCGGGGACCACCGCGCCGAAGTTACCCGTGGACGAGATTATCTTCTTCTTGCACACGGCAAGGCGGAAGCCGTCGAGGGCGACGCATTCCACCGTGTCTCCGTCAACGCTTATCTTGCAGCCCTTGAGGACGGGGCGGCTGTCGTCCTGCGAACAGCTGAACGACGTCATGTTGATGAGGCTCTTGAAATCCTTTTGCGTTACCGTAAAGGAGTTTTCGGCAATGTTCTTGTCAATCTTGGGGAACTCTTCGGGGTCCCTCGTCTGAATCACGCCCTCGCTTTCGCCGTAGCGGACTTTGAGGGACGTGCCGTCCAGCGAGAGTTCGAGATGCTCGTCCTCCAGTTTTTTGACAAGTTCGTTGAACAGCCTGCCCTGCACCAGCGTTTCGCCTTCTTCGAGTATTTCGGCCTTTATGGACTTTTCTATGGAAATTTCCATATCCGTGGCAAGCAAGGTGAGATAATCGTCCTTGGCGGTCAACTTTATAAATTCAAGCACCTCGTGAGGGGTCTTTGCGCTTATGGCTTTAACTACCTTGAATACGGCGTTGGAAAGGTCCAGCCCTTCGCATAAAAGTTTCATCTCGTTCTCCTTTGATGATAAATTATTTTTTAATATGTTCAGTCTCAATATTATAAGAGGCTGTGGAGATGTGGAAATTTTCTCCCTTTTTACGGGCATTGTCTGCCGAGTAACTATATTATATACAAAACCGTTAAAAAAAGCAAGGAAATAAGGGTGTTGATAAGCGGCGGATTTATGTGAATTGTTGTGTGGAAAAATTATGGATAACTCACATTCGGTGTGGACAAGCCGCGGTTTTTGCCAAAACGAATTTTTCGGCTCCGCATAAAAATTTTTCGGGAAAGGCATAGTTATGCGTAAAATTTTTTCATGCGGGCTTTAGCTGCGGATTTTTGCGTCCTTGGCGGCGTGTTTCGGGCAAAACCTTATCGGCATGCGGAAAAAGTGGAAAGATATCTACAACTAATTCACAAAATTCCCCAAAAACACTTGCCTTTATTTTGCAAAGGTGGTATAATGGAA
>CANQUN010000044.1 GCA_947627065.1 uncultured Clostridia bacterium | reverse complement strand
GCTTGTCCATCATATTACGCTTCTGGCCGACTATGGCGTCCGCCGCATAACCCACGGCAAGCGCCACGACAAAACGCACGGCTGCGAGTATCAGAAACTCCTTCCACTTGCCGTAACCGACGAGCAGCGCCACCCCTTCGTCCGAGGACGAAAGGAATACCGAAAGAAGGGCGCCTACGGTTATGCACCCTTCGTGAAACAGTTTGGCAGCCATTGCCGACACACCGCATTGCGGAATGACGCCCAGCCCCGCTCCGACAAGGTGCGTAACCTTGCCGCCGAGCGCGCTCTTGTATTTTGCCGCGGGCACTCTCCTCTCAAGCAACGAGATGGCGATGAAAACGATGAAGAGGAAGGGGAAAACTTCCCACGTGTCGAGGAGAGAGTGTTCTATTACTTCAAGCATTGTTTACCGACAAACAGGCTGCCCGATGAGGTGCAGCCTGCTTATTGTTTTTTGATAAAACGGGAATTATTCGGACTTTGCGGCTTCTTCCTCTTCCTTAGCCTCGGCGGCTACTTCTTCGGCGTGGACGGAAGCCTGTTCAAACTTCTCCTTGGCCTCGGTCAGGGTAGCCTCTGCCTGTGCAACGGCGTCCGCCGCTTCGGGCGAAGGATGCTTTTCGGCATTCTTCTTGGCTATGTCGTAAGCCTTCTGCGCGGCTTTGGCGGCCGCTTCGGCAGCCTTCTTTTCGTCGGCGGCGTCGCGCGCCTTCTTCCTTGCTATCTCCACCTTGGGGACGTAAGCCTTCTGGCCTTCGCCTTCGAGAATGGTAAACTCGGTTTCCTTGTCGAACAGGTGGGTGTGCATTATGTCGATGGCTATCTCCACCTTCTGGTCCCTCTCGGTGGCCGAGCGGGAGTCAACCTTGGCGACGAGTTGGGTAGCGCCGTCCACAAGCGAAATCTCATCGGGATTTTCATCCTCGGGCTTGTCGAACACGCAGTACAGCAAGGTTTCCGCACCGAGTTTTTCAACGACGTCCACCTTGACTTTTACTACGGTATCGCGTGAATTTTCGATAAACGCCTTTTCATCGTGGAAGTCCTCGGGACGGACGCCGAACACCACCGGCTTGCCCGTGTTGAGGTATTCTTCAAGGTTTATAATCTTGGCCGCTTTTGCGTGCGGAATCTTTATGCTGTGGTTTTCAAACTCTATGCGAACGTCGTCGGGCGTGCCGGTCAGCACCGCGTCGAAGAAGTTCATCTGCGGAGTGCCTATAAAGCCCGCGACAAACAGGTTTGCGGGGTAATCGTAGAGGTTTTGCGGAGCGTCCACCTGCTGGATATAACCGTCTTTCATGACGACTATTCTCGTACCCATGGTCATGGCCTCAACCTGATCGTGCGTGACGTAGATGAACGTGGTGGCAAGGCGGTGGTGGAGTTTGGTTATCTCCGTCCTCATCTGTGCGCGCAACTTCGCGTCGAGGTTGGAGAGCGGTTCGTCAAGCAGGAACACCTTGGGTTCGCGCACGATTGCACGGCCGAGCGCAACCCTCTGTCTCTGGCCGCCGGACAGCGCCTTGGGCTTTCTCGTAAGATAGGGTTCGAGGCCGAGGATTCTCGCCGCTTCCTTAACGCGCTGGTCTATCTCGTCCTTGGGCATCTTGCGGAGTTTGAGACCGAAGGCCATGTTGTCGTAAACGGTCATGTGCGGGTACAGAGCGTAGTTCTGGAACACCATCGCTATGTCTCTGTCCTTGGGCTGGACTTCGTTGACAAGGTTGCCGTCGATGTAAAGTTCACCCTCCGTGATCTCTTCAAGACCCGCTATCATGCGGAGCGTGGTTGACTTTCCGCAGCCCGAAGGCCCGACGAATACGATGAACTCTTTATCGTCGATGTCGAGTGAAAAGTCGGTTACGGAAGGCGTCGTGTTGTTGCCGTAAACCTTGTAGATGTTTTTCAGTTTTAGGCTTGCCATTAAATATTCTCCTCCAAATCCTTGCGCGCTTCGGTTGCGCGTCTTTTTACATTATATATTATAACCTATGCGGAAAAATATCGCAACAACATATTTTATAAATATTGCCCCCTCAAAGTATAAAAATTGCACAAAGGACAGAATCGGCCGCAAGCCGCTTTTTGGCGGCGGTTTTATAAAAAGCCGCCTTTATCGCGAAAAAACGGCACTTTATAAAAAAATTTTCCGTAAATCGAGGCAGAAAAGCCCGCTTTCCATGCCCAATCTCCCCTTTTTCGGCTCAAAAATGACAAACCACAGCGGTTTTTGGGTGCGGCACGGGACAAAAAGCGGCGTTTTTGTGAGAAATAGGCGGCTTTTTGCATTTGACGGCAGAACGTCAACCGCGCCCGCAGTTGGTCAAATTGTCCCGAAACCCGCGACGGACGGGCGAAAAATTGCCCCAAAACGCGCGCCGTCCGCCCGCCCGAAATGTCCGCAAAACCGCAAAAACAGGCCGAAAAAAGCGGGCATTTTTGCAACTTATCTCAAACGCTTGATTTTAACGGCGTTTTGTGTTATAATAGAATTCACGTTTATTTTCGGGACGCGGGCGAAGATTCGCAATAATCCGCGTTTCGACAAGGAGTTTTTGTTTTTTATGGACGACCCTCTCCCCGCCACGGGACACATAGGTCAGTTACTCGCAGGTTCGGCGGACGGATCCCTCGCCGCCAAGTTGATACTGCTTGCCGTTCTCATACTTCTCTCCGCACTGTTTTCTTCTATAGAAACCGCGTACACGAGCGTCAACCGCGTGAGGCTAAAGACCCTTGCGCAGGACGGTAACAAGCGCGCCGCCCTCGCGTGCCGCCTTGTCGAAATGTACGACAGAATGCTGTACGCGACGCTTATCGGCAACAACATAGTAAACATTGCTTGTTCATCCATAGCCACGCTGCTGTTCGTAGACCTTTTGAGGGACCCCGGCATCGGTTCCACGGTCGCTACCGCAGTAACGACGGTGGTTCTGCTCATCTTTGGGGAAATAACGCCAAAGACGCTTGCCAAGATCGTACCGGAAAAATTTGCGATGACCATGAGTTACTTCGTCTACTTTTTCGTCATCCTGTTCACGCCGCTGTGCTGGATTTTCTCCGGGTGGAAAAAACTTCTCCTTAAAATTTCCAAAGTAAAGCCCGACGAGGGCATAACGGAAGAAGAGCTGCTCACCATAGTCGAAGAGGCGGGTGAAGAAGGCAGCCTTGAAGATAACGAAACGCAACTCATCCGCTCGGCGATAGAGTTCAACGACCTTGACGTGGAGGACATTTACATTCCCCGCGTAAACGTCATTGCCATAGACAAAAACACCCCGCTCGATGAGATAAAGGCCATTTTTGTAGAACATTCCTTCTCCCGCCTTCCCGTTTATGAGGACAACATCGACCACATAATCGGCATGCTGCATGAAAAGGATTTTTACGCCGCGCTCGCCATGGGCAAGACTTCCATAGAGGACAGCATTTCCCGCATTGCGCTCGCCACCGAGCACATGAAGATTTCAACTCTCTTGAAGAGTTTGCAAAAGCAAAAGATTCACATGGCGGTAGTGGTGGACGAGTACGGCGGAACGTGCGGCATAGTTACGCTCGAGGACATACTTGAAGAACTCGTCGGCGAGATATGGGACGAACACGACGAGGTCGTCAATTACTTTGAAAAGCAGTCCGACAACACTTACCTCGTTGACGGCAACGCCGAGATAGACGACTTTTTCGAACTGTTCTCTCTCGATAAGGACGCGCTTGAGGAGTGCGACGCCAACACCGTGGGCGGCTGGGTTCTCGAACGGCTCGAGAATATCCCCAACGTCAACGACAGTTTCGTCTACGAAAACATAAAGGTAACCGTCGTCAACACCGACCAGACGCGCGTTCTCGGCATCCGCGTTGAAATCCTCCCCGAACAGGAAACCGAGGAGGAGTAACCGAAGGCTTTACCGAGGTTTCATCTGTCCCTGACGGCCCACGGTTGGCGACACAGCGGGCGTTTGCCGGACTTTCGTCTGCCCCCTCCCGAGGAGGGGGATACAGGGGGTGGGCAACAATCCTCGGTTTAAGTTTGCGCCCCTCTTTCTCCGTGCTCCCCATTACCCACCTCAGTCTCACTCCGTTCGACAGCTCCTCCCAAGGAGGCGCCAAGGGAAAAGACCTAAACCCGACACGCAAAAACAGACGGGAAAATCCCAAACCATAAAGCAAACAGACACGAAGAAACTCCCACATCAACGCGCAACGGGCAAGAAAGCCCCACCCGCTCTTATACTTAAAACAAACAATAAGTATCCGAACATCGCACGCAAAACAGGCGGCGACGAACATTAAACAGACCCAAAAACAGACGGGAAGGACCCGTCTGTTTTTATGGTTAAAAGTCAATTAATGGCCTAAAACACGCGTTTTGTGCTGTCGGCAAAGGTGTACTCGTACTGTTTGGTTCCGTCCGCGGCGGTGATCTCGCGTATCACAAACTGACCGCGTTTGCCGTTTATGTCGTACTTGACGGTCATCTCCGTCTGTCCGTTTTTGACGAACCTTTCCACCTCGTAGCGTCCTCTGCCCGTGCCGCTGCGAAACTCAATCTCGTACTCCGTTTCCACTCCGCCGTGCTCCCTCTCGGTGCCGAACTCAACGGCGGTCTGTTCTACCTGCCTGCCGTCCTTGTACACCGTGTACACGTACTCGGTTTCCTTTTCTCCGTCCTCTTCGGAATACTCCTGTTCCATCTCGACGTAAGTCGTTCTGTCCGCAGAAGCGTAAGCGCGTATCTTCAACTCGTTTTCGGACTCATCCCTCTCGGTCTCCTCGGTTCTGGATCCTTCGAGGGTGTAATCCTCCCCGTCAACCTTCATGACGCCCGTGAGGCTGAATATCTTCTCCTCTTCACCGTCGTCGTACTCCGTTCTCACAAGAGTCTCGGTGTAGTACATTATGTACTCAACGGGGTTGCCGTCAAAGTCTCTGCCCTTTACCGTCATCTTGGTGTCGTAAGGGTAAGCGGGATCGGTGTTGGGCTGGGTCGTGGTGCTCACCACATCCTCTCCCAGAAAACCGTCGAGTGCGGCGAAGTATTCGTTGAACTTTTCGGCCTGTGCCTTGACCTCTGCTTCGGAAGAAGCGTCCGCCGCAGCCTCGGTCGTTGCCGTTTCCGCCGCGTTTTTCGTTACGGCCGACAGAGTCTTTACGGCCTTGCCGCCCATCTCGCTGCCAAGTATCCTTACCGCAGACACGGCTCCCATGCCGTATGCATCGTTGGCGGAAAGGGTTATGCCGCCGGGGAGCGCGGGCGTGCCGCCTTTAAGGAAAACGGTGAGCACGATTGCCACGGCCACGGCAGCCGCCGCGAGGGATGAAAACAGCGCGGCCATTCCCACGCGCCGCCTTTCAGTTTGCAGTCTCGCGGGTTGCGGCCTTGCGGCGTCTTCTGCGGGGAGCAGCCCCTGCGAACGCGCCGCCCGCTTTATGCTTTGAGAAGTATCCGGGGTGAACGCGTCGGATTCGGTTTTAAGTTTGCGTTTTATCTCCGAACGTTTCATTGTCCTCTCTCCTCCAGCGCTCTGCGCATCTTTTCAAGCGCGTTGCCGTACTTCCACGAAACGGTGGACGTGGGCATTCCGAGCATTGCGGCAATCTCCCGCCGCTTGTAGCCGCAGGCGGTTATAAGCATGAGCACCGAAAATTCGTCGTCGTCGAGTATCCGCCGCGCAAGGTCGGTTAGTTCGCCGTAAGCGTCGGGCTGTGCCGTGCCGAACATCAGTTCGTTTTCCCTCTCGTCCACGGGCTGTTCTCGCAGGCGGGACTTTTTGAGGTTGAGCGCCTTGTTTTTGGCAATGGTAACGATCCATGCCACGGCATTGGTGCCCGCCTTGTACGAGCCGATGTTTTGCAGAACGGCAAGGTATGTGGCCTGCATTACGTCCTCAGCCAGCCACCTGTCGCGCAGGACGGAAAGCGCCGTGTAATATACCGGTTTCCGCGTTCTCTCATAAATTTCGTCAAACGCCGAAGCCTCTCCTTCAATAAACTTTGTTATCAGCCTGTCGAGTTTCACTTTGCATCTCAAACGAATTTATTAACGTAATTATACTCCGGTGAAATTCATTTGTCAAACGAAAGTCCGTCCTTTCGGGGAGGCCGCGTTTTTCCGTCGGACGTCGGGCGCGGATGTGTTGCAGAAATTTCTGCGTTTAACTTGCGGGGCGTCTGCAGTTGGTTTACGTGGCTGTATGCTCTTGCGTGTTGTCGTTGCGGGGTGCTGTTGCGGGTTGTTTCTTGCGGGTTATTGCCGCGGGGCGGGGTCCCTGCTTTTTACGGCCGAACCTTCCGCCCAAGCGAACTTTGTGTTGAAAATTATTCCTTCATTTGCGGGTCGGCGGCGCCGTATCTGCGGCCGGATTTTCCGCCTTGTTTCCTATCCCGCAAACGGGTGCTTTTTTCAATTAGTGGCCTAAAACACGCGTTTTGTGCTGTCGGCAAAGGTGTACTCGTACTGTTTGGTTCCGTCCGCGGCGGTGATCTCGCGTATCACAAACTGACCGCGTTTGCCGTTTATGTCGTACTTGACGGTCATCTCCGTCTGTCCGTTTTTGACGAACCTTTCCACCTCGTAGCGTCCTCTGCCCGTGCCGCTGCGAAACTCAATCTCGTACTCCGTTTCCACTCCGCCGTGCTCCCTCTCGGTGCCGAACTCAACGGCGGTCTGTTCTACCTGCCTGCCGTCCTTGTACACCGTGTACACGTACTCGGTTTCCTTTTCTCCGTCCTCTTCGGAATACTCCTGTTCCATCTCGACGTAAGTCGTTCTGTCCGCAGAAGCGTAAGCGCGTATCTTCAACTCGTTTTCGGACTCATCCCTCTCGGTCTCCTCGGTTCTGGATCCTTCGAGGGTGTAATCCTCCCCGTCAACCTTCATGACGCCCGTGAGGCTGAATATCTTCTCCTCTTCACCGTCGTCGTACTCCGTTCTCACAAGAGTCTCGGTGTAGTACATTATGTACTCAACGGGGTTGCCGTCAAAGTCTCTGCCCTTTACCGTCATCTTGGTGTCGTAAGGGTAAGCGGGATCGGTGTTGGGCTGGGTCGTGGTGCTCACCACATCCTCTCCCAGAAAACCGTCGAGTGCGGCGAAGTATTCGTTGAACTTTTCGGCCTGTGCCTTGACCTCTGCTTCGGAAGAAGCGTCCGCCGCAGCCTCGGTCGTTGCCGTTTCCGCCGCGTTTTTCGTTACGGCCGACAGAGTCTTTACGGCCTTGCCGCCCATCTCGCTACCGAGTATCCTTACCGCAGACACGGCTCCCATGCCGTAAGCGTCGTTGGCGGAAAGGGCGTTGTCGTTGCCGCCCAAGGCGCTGCACGCCGCGAACGCCGCCGCGGCACCCAAACATATTACAGTTAAAGCGATGATAATCTTTTTTGTCATTTTCGTTTCCTCCTTTTTCTTTTGCGGCTGTCTGCCGTCTTTCACCCTATACAACAATCGGCGGGGGCGTTTTGTCGGTAAAATCTCAAAAAATTTTTATCTTTTTTTCCGAACGCCTCGCTTGGAATGCCGCATTTTTGCAGAAAACAAAAGGGATTTTTGCTTTTTTGCAACCCGAAAAATTTTTTGGATTTTTTGTGTTGAACGGCGCGGCGCGGCGATTTATGGGCGGCGCGGGAGTCGGCAAGGCGGCGACGTTGTTTGACAAAGCGGCGCGGGGCTTGGCAGAGCGGGGCGACCACGATGTTTGTGTGAAGAGGTAAAAACAAAAGGCAGCGGGCGTCCGTTGCCTTTACTGTATCTTTATAATATAAGTCTTTATTATATAATATGATTACGGTTCGCGCCGTTTGCCGTTGCCGCGTTTTTGTGCGATTTAGCGGGTTTTTGCCCGACCGTTGAGCGGCGGGGTTGCGCGGCAAAACCGGGCGGGGAGTTTTAGCCGAGCGGCGTTGCGCGGCAGTTTGACCGAGCGGGGCGGAAATACCCCGACATTCCTCACGGGTTTTGGGACTGTCCGCTCCTCTTCGCCGCGCGTGCGGTTACGAGCGTGTAAATCCAGAAAGGCGACGAGATTACAAGGTAAATGGGTATCAAAAACACGAAGGACGGAATTACCAGCCACAGCACGGGGAAGTAGAAGGGCGTGCCGCCGTTCAGGTTGAAGGCGTCCGTCCTCAGGAATTTGGGCACGAAGGGGTCGAGCACGTTCTTTGCCCAGCCGAAGTCGGGCCGCACGCCGAACACGAAACTTGTGTTGCGAAAGCCCGGGTTGAGCAGGTCGGCTATCGTCGCGCCCGGCACGGCGCCCGCACCGACAAGCACGAGTTCGTTCATGCAGATGAGCGTTTCCCACGCGATGAAGATGAGCGGAATGTACGGCCACGCACGCAGGCGGGGACGGTGCAGCCCGATGATGGCCGCCGTCAGCGGAACCGCGGCGAGGTTGATGTGGCAGACGTAAAACCGCAAAGTGTCAAACACGAAGGGAGCGCGGCCGATGGCTTCGGTGGGGTAAAACAGCGCGCCCAGCCCGCCGCACATTCCTATAAAATACATGAAATCGTGTAGCACGTTATGCTTTTTTATAAGAAAGATGAACGGGAACACCACGGTGGAAACGCCGCAGATATTTTCAAACGTGGAGCGGCGCAGAGAATACGGAAAGTCGTTTCTGTACGGCTCGAAGAACTGCTTTATAAAATGCAGCGAAAAATTGAGAAACAAAATGACGAGCAGGACCGTTCGGGCGGTCTTGGGGCTTGCTTTGCGCAGCGTAAACACGAGCGTCAGAACGTACGCGAGCGCGATTGCTATATATAAAAAATAGTAACCGTTGCCTATTTCAACCGTGTTCACTTTTTCCCTCCTCGTCTGAATTTTTGTCCGCGTTTGCCTTGTGTTATCCGCTTTTGTCCGACGGATTGACCGTTTTTACTTGGCTTGTTGTTTTTATATTTCGGGTTGGCTGTTTTTTGGCTTGTTGTTTTTACTTGCGGGCTGGCTTTTTTGTCCGGCAAAATACCTACTTTTACTTGACGTGTTACCTGTTTGGGCGTGGCGGACGTCCGTCCGACCTGCCGCCATATTTTTGCCCAAACTCACCCGCAATACCGCAATTAGTGGCCTATTTCGCACATTATCGGCACATTTCGGCTTGACTGTTGCGGTAAACCGTTCTTTCTCCACATTCCTGCCCGAATCCGCCCGCGGTTTGTCAATTAGTGGCCTATTTCACGCATTATAGGCACTTTTTAGTTTTTATCGTCTCGATTTCCACCGCGAGCGATAAAAGCAAAGAGGTTGTTATAACAACCTCTAAAAATCCCCGACGCAGAAAATTATGAAATAATTTAACGCGTCAAAAAACAGGGTTCCCAAAAAATTTTGCAAAGCAAAATTTTTTGGGAAAAGGAGCCGCAGGCGTTAAGGCAAAGAGATTGCGCGTAGCAATCCTCTTGCGAGATTTGTTTTGCCGCGACGCGGTGGTGCATCCGTCGGGGCTCGAACCCGAACCGAAGGCGTCGGAGGCCTTTATGGTATCCAATTCCACCACGGGTGCATTCCAAAAACAGGGCAAACCGAATCGCTCGGTTTTTCCGCAAGAGATATTATAGCAAAATCATTTTAAGATGTCAATCGTTATCGGCAGGGTCAACCGCCGCCGGAGCGCAACGGTTCAACCGACGCATACAACGGCAGACCAAGACGGCATAGACAACAGGCAAGTCAAAGCCACGGACAAGGAGCAAGGTCAACCGTTACAAAACGACGTGCGGAGCCGAGCGAGAGATTATCTCCCCTCCGCCAAGGCACACATCGCCTTCGTAGAGCACGGCAAACTGCCCTTCGGTAACGGCGCGCTGCGGGCTGTCAAAATCGAGCTGCACGCCCCCGCCGTCCAGCACGGTGCAGGTGCAGGGCTGTTCTTCCTGACGGTAACGGATCTTTGCGGTGCAACGGAAGGCGCCCGTCTTTCGGTCGCATATCCAATTGAAGGGAGCGGTTTCAAGCGAGCGGGAATACAGTTTTTCCTCACTGCCGTGCGCGATGTAGAGAACGTTGTTTTTCAGATCCTTGTCAATAACGAACCACCTGCCCTCGTCGCCCTTACGGCCGCCCACGTCAAGCCCCTTGCGCTGGCCGATGGTGTAGTACATAAGCCCCACGTGCCGCCCGACGGTCGTTCCGTCAAGCGTGCGGATGTCGCCCTCCCGTGCGGGCAGATAGTTCATCAAAAACTTGCGGAAGTTGCGCTCGCCGATAAAGCAGATGCCCGTAGAATCCTTCTTTTCGGCAGTGGCAAGGCCGTGTTTTTGTGCGATTTGGCGGACTTCTTCCTTTTTAAGCCCCGCGAGCGGAAAGATCACGTCCCGAAGTTGCTCCGCCGAGAGCTGGTTTAGAAAGTATGTCTGGTCCTTGTTTTGGTCGGCGGCTTTGACAAGCAGGTGCCTGTCCCCTTCGTGCCTGACGCCGCAGTAGTGGCCGGTGGCAATGAAGTCGGCGCCGAGTTCGCGCGCGTAATCGGCAAAGGGGCCGAACTTTATCTCCCTGTTGCACAGCACGTCGGGGTTGGGCGTTCTGCCCTTGGCGTATTCGGAAAGGAAATAGGAAAAGACGCGCTCGCGGTATTCGGCGGCAAAATTGACGGTGTAGTAAGGAATGCCGATGAGGTTTGCCACCCTGCGTACGTCGGCGTAATCCTCCTCCGCGGTGCAGTTGCCGTTTTCGTCGTTCTCCTCCCAGTTTACCATAAAAAGCCCTATTACGTTGTAACCTTGCTGTTTGAGCAGAAGCGCGGCGACCGAACTGTCCACCCCTCCGCTCATGCCCACGACTACCGTGTTGTTCATGCCGTTATTATACCACCCGAGGCCGAACGCCGTCAAGGGATTACGGGCCGTCGGCAGAATATTCGCCTTTTCCGGTTTTGCCGCTCGGCGGTTGGGGCGTAATGCCGGAAGGTTGGGCGCGTAACGTCGGGCGGGCGGTTGGCGGTGTAATGCGCGGGGCTTTATCTCGTGATGTCGGGCGGAATCGCACCACGCCTTTCGGCAAAGTTGGTCGGGTTGCACTTGGTGCGGTTGAAGGGTTGCGGCGGGTACGGGATTGCTTGGCGTTTTGGTTGCGGTTAGGCGCGTTTTTGTGAGATAAAGGGCTTTTCTTGATTTTTTGAGACTGCGGGGTTACTTCTTGTCCGTCGATTTTTTCTCCCTTTTAAGGGCGGTTTATACCCTGCCCGACGGGTTTTTGCTTGCCTTTCGTTACAATTTGTACTGTCCGTCCGTCGCCGGGCGATTTTTCGCCCGTTTATCCCGTGTAAAAATATGTTTGTACACTGTTTTGAGACGGCGGCGGACAGAAAAATGCCCCGTTTTTGTGAGAAACAGGGTACTTTTTGGTTTTTTTGTGCGGGCGGCGTTTTGTTTGATTGTAGCCGCCTTGGCGGGGGCTACCCGCCGTCTTTTTGCGGGCGGCGTTTTTGATTTACGCCGCCCGCAACGGGTACGGTTTTTGCAATGCGGCCCTTTCTGCCGCGGGTTGGTTTTTTACACCAAACCCCGGCGGCGGGATACCTGAATTGCGATTATTCTGCCGCTTCGTCGGCTTTATCGTCGGCTTTATCTGCGGGCTTTTCGGCGGGAGTTTCCGCAGCCTTGTCGGCGGGAGCGGCGGCTTCCTTGGCCCTTATGATTTCGGGCAGGGTAAGCCCGGTCATGGCAAACAGGTCGGTCATGGGCGGCAGGGATTTGGCCATGCCCGAAATGAAGTTGGCAGTGGCGGTCTTTCCGTCCTCGCGGGAACCCGCGCCGTCCCAGACGGTTACTTTGTCTATCTTTATGTTCTTGACGGCCTCGACCTGAGTCTTGACGAGTTCTTCTATCTTGTCGGCAATCATGAGTCTGGTTGCCTCGTTGGGGTCGCCGCCCGCGGCGGTAACAATCTGCGCGAGACCTTCGGCCTGTGCGGTGAGCACCGCCCTCATGCCGCGGGCCTCGGCTTCCATCTTGGCGTAAATCGCGTCCGCCTCACCCTTGGCCTTGCGCCTTGCGGCTTCGGCAACGGCTTCGGCCTCGAGTTCGGCCTTTCTCTTTTCTATCTCGGCGCGGACGATTATGTCTGCTTCCTGCGTGGCCTTTTCCTTTTCCGCACGCATGAGTTCGGCGTTCTTTTCCGCTTCGTAAGCGTCCGTCTTGGCCTTGGCGGCGTTTATCGCCTCGCTCGAAGCGGCCTGCTGTTCGGCTTCTGCCTGGCGCTGGCGGAGCACCGACTTGGAGTTTTCTATTGCAACCTGCGCCTGGTTTTCACCCTTGATGGCCTCGGAATTGTAGTTTGCAACGTTAATGCGCTGCTCCTTCTTGGCGTTCGCCTCGCCTATGGCGCCCGCTCTGTCGGCTTCGGCAACGGAGATCTTGGCGTCGTTTATGGCCTTGGCGGCCGCCTCTTTACCGAGGGCGATGATGTAACCGCTTTCATCGGAAATATCCGTTACGTTGACGTTTATCAGCCTTAAACCTATCTTTTTGAGTTCTCCTTCGACATTGAGGGATACGGCCTCGAGGAATTTGTCCCTGTTGGTGTTTATCTCCTCAATGTCCATCGTTGCGATTACGAGACGGAGTTGGCCGAATATTATGTCCTTGGCAAGTTCCTGTATCTGGGCGAGTTTAAGCCCCAGCAGGCGCTCGGCCGCGTTCTGCATGACGGCGGGTTCGGTGGAGATGCCCACGGTGAATATCGAGGGGACGTCTATCCTTATGTTCTGGCGGGACAGCGCGCTCTTGAGGTCCACCGAAATGGACATGGGCGTGAGGTCGAGGAAGGAGTACGCCTGCAGAACGGGCACGACGAACGTGATGCCGCCGTGCAGGCACTTGGCCGAACGGGTCGTTCCGTCCTGGTTTTTGGAAACGCGGCCGTACACCACCATGATCTTGTCCGAAGGACACTTCTTGAACCTTGTGCACAGCAGGAGAATCAGCGTGAATATTATCACGACTACTGCTACGATAAGCCCGATGATACCGGGCAACGAAATTAGAAGATTTTCCATCATACACTCCTTTTTTTATTTTTGTTTTTCCCTTATTCGGCTTGCGCCGTTGTCGGTTTTGTTAATCGGTTTTGGTTGTGGGTTTGGTTGTTTTGGTTGGTTAGTTGTGTAACGTTTTTGTCGGTTGCGTAACTTTTTGGTTTGCGTAATTCGTTTGCTTGTGAGTTTGGTCGGTTGTGCAACGTTTCTGTTGCTCGCCTCGCCCCTCGCTTCCCGCATGGCTGTCGGTTTTGCGCTTTGAAGGCTGCGTTCGGGTTGGGTTTGGGGATTGCCGCCGCTCGCCCCTATTATTTATAATAATGTCAAGCTCGCCTTCGGGTTGCCCGCCTCATTTCAGCGTTTCGGTTGGGTTTGGTTGGCTCTTCTTGCGTTTACGGTTTGGCTTTGTTATCGGCCGCCTGCGGCGCGATTCTACCTTCGCCCGGCTCGTATCCCGCTCAAAAAGCCGCCTTTTTCGCACATTTTGACACAAAATGTTATTGATATATTTTAATTTTATACCCAATTTTTGTGCGTTGTGTTGCGTAAGTGGCCTTTTTCACGCAAATTTTACACCTTTTCAACAACACAGATGCCGCCGTCGTTTTTAACCACGCGCACTTTGGAGCCTGTGGCAATCGGTTCTTCGCCTTCGGTCATGGCTTCAAGTTCCATGAGTTGCCCCTGAACTTCCACCGTTATCTTGCCTTTGGACGTGCATTTCGGGGGTATCGTAAGGTAAACTTCCGCCACCTTGCCCACCGCGTTGTCGAGGTTCATGTTGCCGTTGCTCGACAGGCCGATGATCCACTTCATCAACAGCCCCACGAGCACGAGCGCGACAAGCCCCGCGGCCACGGATATGAGCGCGGCGTAAATCTCCTTCATCATTCCGTCGCCCAGGGCAAAGCCCGTCCAGCCGCCCACGGCAAAGAAGGCAACGATTCCCTTTATGGTAAACAGCGAAAGCCCGCTGTCTCCGTCCACGTTGATGTCGGGGTCGCCGTCGCCGTCAAGGTCGATTCCGTCGCCGCCGTCGCTGCCCGCGCCGATGATCATCAAAATCATCTGGACCACGAGTATCGCGGTGAACAACACGGCCACGCAAAAGTAAATTTTTTGAAAAACAGACAAACTGTTCCACCACATATTTCTTCCTCCTTTGGAATATTCCTTGTTTCTGTAAAACCCGCCGACTTCCGCCGATGGAGTTCGTCCTGTTCTGTTGAAATCCGCCCGCCGCCCGTCGGAGTTCTATCCTGTTATGTTGAAAATCCGTCTTGCCGCCGTCGTCGGTTTTATGTCCGAAGCCCGCATTTTGGCAATGCGTCGGGCGTTTTGACGTCGGATTCTCGGTAAAGTTTTACGCTTACGCAGCGCCTTAAAACGCTGCCCGCACAGGCCTTCTTTATCTCAAAAGTGCCCTATTTCGCACATTATCGCCGCTTTTTGTGTGCAGTTGGTTCAGCCGAGATCGGCAAGCAGTTCTTCTGCACGGTGGATGTACTTTGACGCACGCATGTTGAGGTAGATTATGCCAAGCGCCTTGCGCAGGCGGTTCACGTCGCCCGGCCGCCGCTCCTTGAAATCCGCGGTTACCGCCACGATGTATTCGCCGATGTCGTCGTCCGACGCGTTGGAAAACGCGATGTCCGAAATGTAACCGTAAAGCTCGCGTTCGTAAATTATGTCGTCGCTGTAATTGCCGGCCACCCCGTTTACGTAAAACAGCAGTTTGGCAACGTCGCCAAGGCTCATCGTCTCGCGCAGCATATTTATTATAAGTATACGCGCAACCTGATCCTCGTTGTACTTTTTGCCCTGCGGTCGCGAAACCCAGCCGCGGTTCACCCAGTTTTGAATTTCGGGAGTGTTAAGCCCCGTAAACTCGCGTATCTGCGACATAGCAAGCCCGCTCGTTCCCCCAAACATTCCGTCCAGAAACTGCCTGCCCGTAAATTCGTTTTTGGGTATCACGCTGCCCGGAAAAGTCTCCATTCTCCGCCTCCCCTTTTCAAACTTCATCGCTATTATATCACACGTTCACGTGAATGTCAAACGTTTTCACGGGAATTTTTAAGGTTTTTCAAAAAATTTTTCGTCAAGGGTATTGAAACACTTGAAAAAACAAGAAAAAAGTGCTAATATACTAATGTTAAAAAGTATTGGGGTATGGCCAAGCGGTAAGGCGACGGACTCTGACTCCGTCATTCGTTGGTTCGAATCCAGCTACCCCAGCCATTTATGCACGATTTTAGCGTATAAAAC
>CANQUN010000043.1 GCA_947627065.1 uncultured Clostridia bacterium | reverse complement strand
ATTCAATTATACACTGAAAAAGAGTCTTTGCTCTATCTTTTTTGCTTGCACCCCAACATTTATTATAGAACCAAACAGTCCCTTCGCACATACCGTGCGAAGGGACTGTTGTGCAATTACAAACGCGTTGCGTTTTGCAACCAACGTACTTTGTTACACCGTGCCTATCTTTGTTTCGTAGGGTTGCACCGACGTAAGGCTTGTGTTGCCCGTCGTGCTCAGATACAGCGTTTTAAGTGCGATCGTACCGGTGGCGTCAGGTCCTGCGTGGGCAATGACCCAATGCGTGCCGTCTGTTGCATAGATGTCGATCCAGAATATATTGTTGCTGAAATTGGCTTTATACTTGGTGACATCTTGTATATCGGCTTTGGAATCAAGTCCGAACTCGTCCGCAAACTTCTTTTTGAATTCGATCAGTTTTTTGTAGTTGTCGAACATATCTTTGTTCTTCACTTTCAAAGAATAATCGAGTGCGTTCACCTCGTAGGGCGCATTGTAGGAGTTGTGTATTTGTTCGCCGCTAGCACCCAAAGCGAACTTACTGCGCAGCATTTCCTCTCCCGCAAGTACGAAACTGATTCCGTTGCTTGTCAGAACCACAGATTGAGCAAGCATAGAACACTCTTTCTGGTGAGAACTCGACGACGTCGTAACAACTGAGGTGTCAAGTTTGAATCTGTCCGCGCACGTGTAACCGTCGTGGCAAGTTACGTAGTTTACGGTTTTGTAGGGATCGTCGGTAATGTCCGTAGTATTGCCGACCAAACCGTCAGTTATTCTCGTGTTGTCACAGCCCTTGCCCGCCGCGAAGTAGAATATCTGATCACGCATACGGTCGTTGAACTGTCCGAGACCGTCGGCGAAATCGCCTGCGTGTTTTTGTCCGGCGAGTTCGACGCTAGATGCGGTTTTACTGCTGTTAGAATCCCACGCTTCTCCAAACAGGATCATATTGGGATTGATACGGCGCACCGCCTCTGTAAGCAAATTCATCGTTTCCACGTCGTGCAGACCCATAATGTCAAAGCGGAAACCGCCCAACTTGTAGGTTTCGGCAAGGAAGCAGACGGAGTCTATCATAAACTTGCGCATCATCGGGCGTTCACTCATAGTGTCGTTGCCGCATCCCGAACCGCTGGAACGCGTTCCGTCCGCAAAATAACGGAAGTAATAACCGGGCACAATCGCTTCGAAATTGGACGAACCTGCGTCGTTTACGTGATTGTACACCACGTCCATAATGATGTTGACGCCGATTTTGTTGAACGCCATCACCAACTGCCTGAACTCCATAATACGCGTGTAGCCGTCGCGCGGATTGGTGGAATAACTGCCTTCCAACACGTTGTAGTTCAGAGGATTGTAACCCCAGTTGAAGGAACGGTACTCTTCCTCTTCCTCGTTGGACTGATCAAATACGGGAATAAGTTGAACTGCGTTTACGCCCAACTCTTTGATGTGATCGAAACCCGTTGTGACGGTCGTGCCTCCGTATGTGTAGGTCGTGCCTGTTTCGATCATTCCGAGGAAGGTTTTTCTATACTTTTCGTGCGTCGGGTCGGCAGGTTGCCAAGTATTGGACGCGGTCACGTCCGCAACGTGCGTTTCCCATACCACAAGTTCGTTGGCGTCGTACGGTTGGGGGCTGATTGCGTCCCAACCTTCGGGTTTGACGAGGGCGGAATTGAAATCCACCACCATACCGCGTTCACCGTTGAGACCTGCGCTCTTGGCGTAGGGGTCTACCACTTCAAGTCCTCCCGGGCTCTTGGAGTTGAACACGGTGTAAGTGTAGTACTTGCCCGCAAGTCTTTCGGATACAGTGTACTCCCAAACACCATTTTCACCGAATGTCATATCGTGCGTTTCGTAGGCAGAGCCGCCGTCGCCTTGATTGTACAAGTTGAGAACAATTTTCGTGGAGACGGGCGACCACACCTTGAAGGTTGTCGTGTTTCCAGACAGCGTTGCGCCGAGATCGTCTCCGTCGTAGTAGTAAGTTTCAGCAAATTCGGCAAGATTGTAGAATGCGCGAATATCTACGCCGCCCTCAACTTCCTTGTTGCCCTTTTCAAACGTGGCTTTTACCGAATAATGATTGCCAATAACAGCTTCGCTGTCCAGAACGTATCCTACTCGACCTGCTTTCTGTCCGCTTGCCGACCATTCGCCAATCAATTGCTCGTTTTCGTAAAGAGCGACGTGCGTAACGGGAGTGGCGAAATTTATATCGATATTCTGCTTATCCTTAAACTGCGCCGTGATGCCGTAATTAAGCGATTCGAAGTTGGTTTCCTGCGCGGTCTTATAAATGTTGCCGTCACCCTCTACAAGATACAGGTGATAGCATCCGTCGGATTGTTTGTAAACACCCGGCAAGAAGAAACGGTTTTGACTTGCGGTGTCCTTTGTATACCAATCGTCGCCGGAAGTTTTGTTGTCGTTGATAGGTATCAAACCTATCCTCGTGGTTTCCGTTCCGAGTTTGCTCAAAGCAACAACCGCCACTCCGCCGTATTCGTCCTGATAATTAAGCGGATACCTTACGCCGTCAGTGCCGATAGCCCACAGCCAAAAGCCCCAATGGGGGTAATCTTTGGACGTTGTGCGTCGATAGTGAATGACCAGACTGCCCGCGTCGTAAGCCGTCGGAGCGCTGTCCATAGTCATAGAATCGTCCACAGTACCCGTTGCCGAGTAAACCGTCCAATTGCCCGTAAGCGTAAAGATCTGATTTTCGCAAACAGAACAGAACCCGTCTGCGTCAAGAGTGTGAGTTTCGGGGCTGCCCTTTTCCTCGGTGTGTGTGCAAGTTGCTGGATGCCAATGGTAGGTGGAGTCGAAAGCCCACTCGTTTTCGTTGAAAGTGTGTTGGTGATTGGGGTCTTCCGGTTCGGAAGTCGAATCGTGACCGTGGCACTTTCTGCGGCAAACGTCCTCACGACAGTCGGGGTTGGTACACAGCAGGCAGATCGGGCACTCGCTTTCACAAACGTGCTTTCCCCCGTTTTGATCGCAGGCTGCCAACACCAAACTGAATGTCATCACCACGCATAGCAGCACAACTATCAATTTTTTTGCTTTCATAGTGTTGTCCTCTCGTTTGTTACCCGACGACGTGCAAACGCCGTCGGGCAAAGTTTGTTACATTGTTACTATTTGGACGCAATTACCGTTTGATAGGGTTGCAATTGCGTCGAACTGCCGAGCGTCACCGTGCCCAACGTGTTGAGATACAACGTGTAACCGCCGAAGTCCACCGTCGCGCCTCCCTTAGGACCGCAGTGAGCGATTTTCCAAGTTTTGCTTCCAACAGTTATCGTGATGACAACACCGTCACCGACAGAGAGCGTCTCCACCTTGTAATTGGCGGCAACGTCTTCGTTTGAATCCAGCCCAAACTCGCTTACAAACTTACGCTTGAAAGCGATCAGTTTGCAATAGTTTTCAAACATATCGGCATTGTCCACTTTCAGTTCGTAGTTGAGCGAGTTCATCTGATAACTTGATTTGTAACTGTTGTGAACGGCTTCTTCCGTTTGGTCGTCTTTATCTTGCGTTGCCAAATCGCCCTTACTGCGCAGGAATTCTTCGCCCGCAAGCATAAATGTGATACCGTTGCTCGTAAACACCACGGAGTTTGCCAACATCGCGTGTTTCTTGGCGTCGCTCGGTTGAATTTTGCCCGTGGCGACCATACGATCCTTCAATGTGTAGTTGTCGTGGCAGGTCACGTAGTTCACCGTCTTGAACAGGTCGGTGATACTGCTGCCCGTGTAGCCCAGCAAACCGTTGGTGATGTTGGAACTGAGCGACGCGCCGGAAGCCCAACCGAGTTCCGTCTTGCTGCTCATACCGCCTTTGATGAGTGCGTCGCGCATCTGATCGTTGAACTGAGCAAAGCCTTCGAAACTGTTGGCGTTTGCCTGAACAGCCTGTTGTGCGGCGGGCAAAGTGCTTGTTCCGCCTGTCCAAGGTTCGCCGTAGACGATGATGTTGGGATTTATCTTTTTGAGCGCTACGACAATTTCATTCATCGTTTCAATGTCGTGCAAGCCCATCAAGTCGAAGCGGAAGCCGCCCAACTTGTACGTTTCCGCCCAGAAACAGACGGAATCTATCATAAACTTGCGCATCATTGCACGCTCGCTTGCCGTTTCGTTGCCGCAACCCGATCCGTCGGAAAACGCGCCGCTTTCGTTGTAGCGGAAGTAGTAACCGGGGCAAAGCACGTCGAAGTTAGAGCCGCTTGCGGAACTTACGTGGTTGTACACCACATCCATAATGATGTTGATACCCTTGGCGTTAAACGCTTGAACAAGTTCTCTGAATTCCTTGATACGTACGTAGCCGTCGTGCGCGTTTGTGGAGTATCCGCCCTCCAATACATTGTAGTTGAGCGGATTGTAGCCCCAATTGAACGCAAGATCGTTTTCGTCGTTGTCCTGGTCGAAAATGGGTACGAGTTGCACTGCGTTTACGCCCAATTCCACGATGTGGTCAAAGCCCGTCTTTACGGTGGTGTTGCCCTTTTGGTAGGTCGTGCCGCCCTCGATCATACCCTTGAAGGTCTTTGCGAGACTTGGCGTGCCGTTCCAAGTGGAAGAGGAGGTCACGTCTGCAACGTGTGTTTCCCACACGGTAAGTTCGTTGGGATTGTACGCTTTGGGTTGAACGGAGCCCCAACCGTCGGGCATTGCCAAACCGGAAGTGAAATCCACCACCATACCGCGTTTACCGTTGATACCCGCGCTCTTTGCGTAGGGATCTACGATTTCTTCGCCGTCGGGATAACTCGCATTGTACACGGTGTAGGTGTAGTATTTACCGTCCAGACGACTGTCGGCGGTGTAACTCCATACGCCTTTTTCACCTTTGGTCATCGTGTATTGAGTAGCGTCGCCGCCCTCGTCGCTTTCATAAACATTGAGCGTGATCTGCGTGGATACGGGCGACCACACCTTGAACGTCGTGGAGTTTGTTCCCAACACCGCGCCGAGGTCGCTGCCGTCGTAATAGAATTTGTCCACAAATTCCTCTGCGTCGTACAGCGGAGTGATACCGACGGGCAACGTTTGTTCTTCGCCCGAGACGAAGTTGACCTTTACGCTGTAATCCTTGTCCAAATCCGCCTTGTGGTCCATTTCGTAACCGACGTGGTCCGTCATATCGACAGTGCCCTCGTGCAACAGCGTTTCGCCCTCGTAGACGGCAACTTTGTCAATGGGTTCGGATAGTTTTATCTCGATGTGATTTATCGCGTCCATAGTCGCGGTATTGACGTATTGAATTTCCTCTATGGATTTGTACATTGTCAAGTTTCCTTCCACCAAATAAACGTCGTAGCAGTTGTCTGTAAGAGTGTATTCGCTCGGAACAAGAAATCTGTCCTTATCTCCGTCCTTCACCCAACTTGCCTGCAAACGAGGGATAATACCTACGGTTGCGTCCGATCCGCCAAGAGTAGAAAGGTCTATCAGCGTTACGCTGCCGAAGTCGTCCTGATACTGAATGTTGTACAATTCGCCGTCAGTGCCGGCAGCCCACACCCAGAAACCCCACGTTTTGTACGTTTGTTCGTCATTGCGAAAGTAATGCAGCGCAAGGTACGTAGTGTTGGCGTCCAACGTGGGAACGCTGTCCATAACCTTGTCCTGTTCGGCCTTGTAACTGTGTACTTCAAAGCCGTTTTGTCTTTTGAAAAACTCTCTGCCGCACACCGTGCAACGGTCGTTGACCAAAGTGTGACGTGCGTAAGCAGAGGTAAACGACGTGTGTTCGCAGGTGGCTTGATGCCAATGCGCCACTTCGTCAGATGACCAAAGTTCGCTGTACGTGTGTTTGTGCGGTTCGTTCGGTTCGGGCGTGGACGGCGTTACGGGCTCATCCTTACAAGCAACCAACGCCAACGCCACCGACAGTGCCATCACCACGCACAGTAAGATCGCTAAAATTCGTTTTTTCGTCATATAGACCTCTTAAAAAATTTTTGACTTTGTTTTGCGGCGCGCAGTCGTCGGTTTTGCTTGACGACTGCGCGTATACAAACCGTTTGAGAAACGTTACGCAAGGCGTATTCCGCGCGCAACTTCGTGAATTTCCAACGCTTCCACGTCCAAAGAAATGCGAATGGGGTCGGAAATCTCTTCGTCGATGTGAACGTTAATCTTTTTGTCGCCGATCAAACAGGTGGCGAATTTCTCTTTGCCGTAGTCGCTGCAAGATTCCAATACGGCTGCCATTCCCGCTGCGGGAGCAGCCTCTTCCGTTGCGGGAGTCTCTGCCGAATCAACTTGCTGAGCGCTGCCGCAAACGTGCGCCTGATAGGGAGTAAAGCGGAATTCCAACGATTTTCCGAAGATGTGCTGACCACCGCCGTTTACAAGACGCATAGCCAACTCTCTTGGGCAGTCGAAAGAAGCGCCGCCGATGTCGAAACTAAACGCAAGTTCGTTCACTTTCTTGACTTTGCCGTCGATTTCCTTTTCCGCCTTTACCTTGTGTTTGGAGATTACGCCCACAAGCGAGTTGACGCAGTTGAGCGGTTGCACCACCGTTTCGCCGTCGCGTTCCAGACGAATGAGTTTGAGATCGACAGAGATCTTCGCCGTTTTGCCGAGTTGAACGTCCTTGTCAACGATGACAAACAGCACCGTTTCGCCCGCTTGCAAGTGGACGAGACGCTGTCCGTTGACGTCCTCTTCTTCCAGCACTTTTGCGCTGATGTCTCCGCCGAGGCTTACCGCCGCCGTAGGAATGTACAAACGATAATCACCGTCATCGGGACGAATGGACGCAGGAAGTTCTATCTCTGCGTTGAGCGCGCTCATAGTCGTTCCCGCAACGTGAGCGTCCGCGACCACTTCTTCGGGAATACGCGGCGCAATGGTCTTTTCCGTTTCCGCGTCGAAGAAGTGCAACTGACTGAGATCAAGCGAAACGCTTATGACGCTGTCCACGCCGTAATAACTGCCTGCGGGGGCTTTGATGATGACTTTCGTGGGACTTTCGCCTATCACGTCGTCGCTGTTGAGGTTGAAATCAGCGTAAACTTGGCAGTCCGTGCCCAATTCTTCCACGTGCGAAACGCGGCACTTTGCAACGAAGGGGTACTGTTCGGGGTTGGTGGAGATATGCTCCGCGCGGATACCGATAATAACGGGCTTGCTGCCGTCGAGGTAAGCGCGATTCGCCTTGTGGAAGTACTCTATCGGAGCGTCCAACTTGATGTCGGTGTCGTCGAATGCGACGGTCACTTTGTTGCCGTGTTGCGTAAGCGTGCCGTCGAAGAAGTTCATTTGCGGCGTGCCGATGAAGCCTGCGACGAATTTGTTGCCGGGGAAACGATACAAATTGCGCGGAGTGTCGATTTGCTGCACGTAGCCGTCCTTCATAACGACGATACGCGTACCCATCGTCATTGCCTCCACCTGATCGTGCGTAACGTAGATGAATGTGGTTTGCAGTTTGTGATGCAATTTGGAAATTTCAGAACGCATCGCGGTACGCAGTTTTGCGTCGAGGTTGGAAAGAGGTTCGTCCAAAAGCATGACTTTGGGGTTACGCACAATTGCGCGTCCCAACGCAACACGCTGACGCTGTCCGCCGGACATAGCCTTGGGTTTGCGGTCGAGGTATTCCGTTATGCCGAGAATGTGAGCGGCTTCGCGCACTTTGCGGTCGATCTCTTCCTTGGGCAAATGTCTTAGACGCAGACCGAACGCCATATTCTCGTACACTGTCATATGCGGATACAGCGCGTAGTTTTGGAACACCATCGCTATGTCGCGGTCTTTGGGTTCCATATCGTTTACTACGGTGTCGGCAATACGCAATTCGCCCGCAGTGATCTCTTCCAAACCGGCAATCATTCTCAGCGTTGGATTTGCCGCAACCGGACGGACCTACGAACACGATAAACTCTTTGTCCTGAATGTCCATACAGAAGTCGTTTACCGCCTTGACGCCGTTGGGATACACTTTGTAAATATGATTGAGTTGTAAATTAGCCATAATTTCCTCCAAAAGTTTGGGATTGTTATTTAGATTTGTTCAGCGTATTACCGCCACTGAATACTGCGGAAGAGTTACCTTACCGTTTGAATAGGTTACGTCTCTGTTGTTGTCGGAGGACAGGAATCCCGCAAACGTGCCGTCAAGCCCGTTGGCTTGCAGCAACGCGCTTAAATTCACCGTGTGCGTTTGCGTGCTGTCAAAATTGTACACGAGCAAAATGCTTTTGTTGCCCGCGGTGCGCTTCACTACCACCACGCTTTCGTCGCCGCTGTCAAGAAATTCCGACGTGCCTTGGGCAATCTCGGGGTTCTGCCTGCGCAGAAGCATCACTCTGCGGTAGAAATTGAGCAAACTGTTTTGATCGTCCTGCTGTTCGGCAACGCCGCCCAAAATGTCGTCCCACACGCCGTACACCGTGGTGCGGCCGTACGCCATATACGCCATACCATCCTCGTGGGTCGTAGCAGTGTCGCTGCCCCAATTCATAGCGGTGCGGTAAGTGTGGTCGATGTAGTCCTGGCTTGTGCTGTTGCGTATGCCGTTGCGCATACCGATTTCATTGCCGTAGTAGTTGAACACGTTGCCTGCCTGCGTGTAGAGCAGAGCCACAGCCATACGGTGCTGACTCATCAATTCGTCGGTCACCGCTTCTTGTCTCGAACTGTAATAAGCGACGCAGTTGGCAAAGCGCGGCGTATCGTGATTGCTTGCGAACAGCGCGTCGATACCCGCGGCAGTGCCCTGCTCGTTGGTATTGACGATATTTTCAAGGTCCGCGCCTATCGCGTTGGGTCTGTACAACAATTGTATCAACTTGTTGTAGCCGGAAGCGGTACTCCACTCGAAGTTGAAGAAACTCTGAACGGAGTTTTCCGCGTAGTGACGGAACACAGTTGTGTCGTGTTTCCACACCTCTCCCACCATATACACATCGGGATTGTACTTTTGTGCGGCGGACATCAGCCATTGCATAAATTCCACGTTTTTAGCCTCATTGCTGTAAAAGTGGAACGCCGCGTCCAATCTCAGACCGTCCACATTGTACTCATCTATCCAAAACCGCATAATATCGTCCAATTCGGAGCGAACTTCGGGGTTGTCAAGATTGAGTTTCGGCATTGTGGACGCGCCTTCGAAGTGTGCGTAATTGTTGGGATCGTTGTTGTTGAACTTGTAGTAGGAAACGTACTTGTTGTCCGCGTCGCCGCTGCGAAGCGCGCTTTGAGCCTCTACGAACCAAGGATGTTTGTTGGAAGTGTGGTTGAACACCGTGTCCAGCATAACGGAAATTCCGCGTTGATGGCAAGCGGTCACCAGATCCTCGAAATCATCCAACGTGCCGTAGCGGGAGTCTATCCCGCAGTAGTCTTCCACGTCGTAGTTATGATTGGACTGCGACGAGGGGTAGATGGGCGACAGCCAGATTCCGTTGAAGTTGAGACCCGCAATGTAGTCCAACTTGCTTTCGATACCTTTCAAGTCGCCTATACCGTCGTCATTACTGTCCGCAAAACCGTAAACGAAAATATGATAGTAATCGCGGTACAGCGGACTGACGTTTTCGGCTACGGGGGTGGATTCCCAATCCTTTATTTCCTTTGCGCCCGTGCAACCCGCAAACAACGTTACGGTAAGTGCCAGACAGCAAAGTAAAGCAAAAACAGAGAGTTTTTTCATTATCCCTTGACCGAGCCTCCCGTGACGCCTTCAACGTAGTACTTTTGAAGGAACATAAACAGCACCGTGATGGGCACAGCCACCATTGTCGCGCCCGCGCAGAACAGCGTCCAGTGAGTCATATACTGCTCGCGTTCCAACATTGTTTGCAAACCGAGCGCAACAGTGCCGTAGTCGGTGTCGCCGCGGCAGATCATCTTGACGAAGATGAAGTCCATCCACGGTCCCATAAACGCCGTCAACGCCGTGTAGACGATGATGGGTTTGGAAAGGGGCAAAGTTATCTTTGTAAATATCTGCGCCTGTGACGCTCCGTCCAACTTGGCGGATTCGTCCAACGCTTTCGGTATCGTGTCGAAGAAACCCTTGGAGACGTAGTAGCCCATTCCCGCGCTGCCGCTGTACACAAGCACAAGCGCAACGTCTTTGAGAATGCCCTTGTTGAGTCCCAAAGAGGAGAGGATGTTGTACACGGCTATCATACCCAGGAAACCGGGGAACATACCCAACACAAGGATCAACTTCATATACGGCTGACGGAGTTTGAAACGCATCCGAGAAAACGCATAACTCGTCATCAGCGTAAACAACGTGGAAATGACGCAGGAACAGCAGGCAATTACGAAGGTGTTGAGAAACCACCTCGGGAAATTGATCCAGTCGAAACGGCTGTCCTGATACGCCGCGGGGTTGCCGCCGAGCAATTTCGCCCAAGCGTCCACTGTCCACTCAGTCGGGAAAATTGCCTGGGGGAAGGGCGTTCCGTAGTCATTGGCACGGAAGGAGTGCAACACGACGTACACAAAGGGAATGATCCATACGATCGCCAACACGGTCAAAACGATATGTATGATAGTCAGCGACGTGATACGTCTCGCCTTCATACCGAAACGTTTTCTCTTTTTGTAGCCGTCGGAACTGCTTGCGGAAGTCGTTGCCGTTGATTTTACTTTGTCGCGATTGCGAATGATGAGCCAACCGATGACGCCGAGCTGCGCGATTGCGACGAGAACCAACACTATCGTCAAAACCGTCACTGCAACTTGACTCAGTCCGAGAATACTTAGCATCATTGAAATTCCTCCTCATTCTTTACTGCGGAAGTTCTTCCGTACACTATCAAACTGAACACGGCGCATACGATAAACACAAGTATACCTATCACCGAACCCATCTTGAAGTCGGGGTTAGTGCCGTTTACCGTGATGTCGTACAGCCAAGTTATGAGCAAGTCGGTCTTTCCCGCAGGGGTCATCAAGTCTCCGGAAGTAGGACCGCCGCCCGTAAGCAGGAAGATAACGTTGAAGTTGTTGATGTTGCCCACAAACTGCGTGATGAGGTGCGGCCCTGTTACAAACAACATATACGGAAGCGTGATTTTGAAGAAAGTCTTTACCGGACCTGCGCCGTCGATACGCGCCGACTCGTACAGTTCCTCGGGAATATTCATCAAAATACCGCTGGTTATCAGCATCGAATAGGGTACGCCTATCCACATATTGATGATGACAACCATCGTACGCGCAAGGTTAGTCCTTCCGAACCACTGTATGTTTTCGTCGATCCAGCCCCAACTTTTGAGCAGTTGGTTTACGAGACCGTTTTGCGTATCGAAGAATTTGCTTACTATCAGCAAACTGACGAATTGCGGAACGGCTATCGTCACGACGAAGAACGCACGGTAGACCTTCTTGAAGCGAACGCCCTTTTTGTTGATAAGTATCGCCAGCACCATACCGCCTATGTAGGTGGTAACCGTACTCAGCACCGCCCACAGTAATGTCCAACCCAACAACTTGAAGAACGTTTGTCCCATCGAAGTTGCGCCGTTGAAATTGAACAGATCGACGAAATTCTGGAAACCTACCCAAGTAAACAACTGTCCGGGGGTGAGGTGCTTTGCGTCGTAGTTGGTAAACGCTATCAGCACCATAAATATCAACGGAATGACCGTAAACACCGCGATACCGAGCGTGGGCAGCGAGAGGATCGTCGTGTGGAAGTTTTTGTTGAGCATATTCTTGACGTCGTCTTTCGTGCCGTCGATGGGCATACCGAACTCGGCGCGTTCCTGATTGGCAAAAGCATTGCGCAACTGCTTGAAATACATCACGGCGAAAATCACTATCAGCAGAATGGTAACTACACCGAAAAGCAGAATTTGCAAAGAGTCGTCGCCTTGGCTTGTACCAATCTGTCTGCCTGCCTCGTCATAGATAGGTCCGGCAAGATGATCGCCCAACGTTCCGAACTTGCCGAGATAAGCAGGACCTTCGAAGATCATAAAGAGAATAAACCCTATCTCCAACAGCAAATACAGCACGCCGCGAAGCCACTGACCGTACGCCAAACAACCGAAACCCATCACGACAAAGGACAAACGCGTCTTCCAATTGCCCTCTTTTGCGATAGTCCATATCCCTTTGAACCAATTGGCTATTCCCAATCCCAACCGCTTGAAGAAATTGACAAAGCGTTTCGGAAACGCTCTGAACCAAGCGCCTATGGAGATGAAAAACGCGACAAAGGGGTTGGGCTTTTTGATTGAAGCGGAAACCTCAGTCATATATTTTCCTCCTAAATAAAAAACATCGAAGGAGGAAGAACCCTCCTCCGATGTTGTCTGTTGCAAAGCGTGTTACGCTGCGGGTTGAGCCAATTTGAGGTCGGCGATATACGTTGCCAATACAGCTTGAATTTGCGCGTCGGTAATCTCTTGCGTTCCGGGTGTTCCTACCCAAGCCTCGTTGGTGTAGTTGAGTTTGTCAAAAGCAGCGCTTGCCGCATCCCAGAATCCGTCGGGAAGGTTGATTTGCGGCACGGACCACTCTGCCTGTTGAGCGAGAGCAACCAACGTGGGAAGAGCCTTGACTTGATCGTTTGCCGCGGCAGCCTTGTTGCTCGGACCTGCGGACAGTTCCAACGCCTTGTCTACTTGCACCTCTTCGGAGGTGAGGTAATCGGCAAGAGCGTGAGAAGCTTCCAGATACTGACCGTAAGCGGCAACGCCCATCAACTTCGAGCCGAGGAAGGTGTACATTTGCTTTCCGCCGAGAGTGGGAAGTTTCGTCATCTTGATGTGGGTGTTGGTTTTGAGTTCGCCGTCATAGATCCAGCCGCCCGCAACCACTGCCGCTATCGTGCCTTTGTTGAGTCCGTCTGCGCCGTTTGCTTGAACCGGATCGCCAACGTTGAGTCTGTCGCCGGGGAACAGATTGCGGAAGGTGATTGCCGCTTTCATAGCGTTCATACCGATGTCGCCGTTAACGTTGGTTTCCGTCGTGGTGAATGTTCCGCCGTACATAAAGAACCAAGTCGCGTTGTACCAACCGTTGGAGAAGTCAAAGTGAACTCTCGTAGTGCCGCCTTGTGCTGCGGCGATTGCTTCCCAACTTTGAGCCTGTTCAGCCGTGACAAGGGTGTCGTTGTAGTACAGGTAGTAACCGTTGTCCGCCTGAGCGGGATACGCGTAAAGTTGTCCGTTTCTCGTTGCAGCGGTAACAGTACCGTCGGAGTTTCTGCTTATAATTGCCTGTGCGGCTTGACTTGTGGTTGCGCCTACGGAGGCAATGCCGCCCGCAGTGATCATCTTGTCAAGTTGGTCGTCCGCAAACAGGAACACGTCCGCTGCGTCTTGCGGCGCTTGAACGACTTGCGTTCCCGCGTCGGCTTCGGACATAATGCCTACCTTTATCTTGAATTGACGACCTTGGCTGTCCTTGTAGTTCTCAGCCCACTTGTCAGCCCATTCTTTGTAGAAAGTCTGCGCTTGCGCAGGCGCCCACAACAACAGTTCGATACGGTCACCGCTGTTGCAAGCCGCCAACGCTACGATGGAAAACACCATAACTACCGCCAACAACAGGGCTACGATGATTTTAGATTTTTTCATTGTTTTTCTCCTTGAAAATTATTTTTATTTGTTAGGAATTTTTCCGAATTTGCCGTTGTTATGCAGCGGGGGTCAAAGCGGTAACTTCAATTGCCAATGCATGCGTGGCTACGGTAAGCGTAATTTTTACGGTGCAGCCTTGCGTGACCTTGATGTTGCCGGCATCGCCGGAGTCCACGAATATCCCTTCGACGCTGCCTACTCCCGCACCTGCGGTCACTGTGATTTTTTCAGCATCCCAACCGCATTCCCAAGCCCATGAGCCGTTGGTAACCTTGAATGTTTGATTGGCTGTAAAGGTAAAGGTCAATTCCCATTTGCCCTCTTGTCCGTCAACGGGGGTGAAGTTGTATTCGGGCGCGGTGTTGTCGGGCTTCCATTCGTTGTCGCCGCCGAATGAACCTGTGAGAACGTAAACCTCTTTCACTTCCGTTTTGAATGTGATGGAGTGAACGTAAATACGGAATTGCTTGTCGGCATAGTCGTATTCTATCGTGATTTCCGCGGTTTCTACCATTGCTCCGACGAGCGCGTTTTCGGTGGTTTTGCCCGCTTCACTGGGATCACCGTAAATGATGGACGTTTTGTCCTTTTCCTTGCTGTCGCCCTTTGCTTTCATTCCTTCGGGAAGAGTGACGCCTTCATCAAGAATTACGTCTTGCAGACCCCACATACCGAGATTGCAAAGATCGTTGTTCCAAGCGTCGGACTTTTCTTTTACCTTGATTTGATCGCCCGCCGTGATGATGAAGTCGGCTCTGTACAGCCAAGGTTCGTCCTCATCCTGAACAAGCATCCAACTTTCGGGTTCATCGCCGGGAGTCCAAGAAGATTGGCCGTTGATAACGCCGATCACGGTGTAGCCCTGCGGAAGACCTGCGCCCACGTGCCAGTAAGCGTAGTATTCGGCGTCCTCGGTGTAGGTCTTGTTGTAGTCGATAGCGCCGTCGAAGAGGTACTTACCTTTGTCGTTTTGGCTGATTTGAGAGTACCAGCCCATAAACTCCATATCTTCCTCTCCGTCTTTGGGCGGGGTGATCTTGGCCAATTCGGCGTCTACCGCGTCTTTGCTGATCTTGCCGTCCACTGTTTTAAGCGTGAAATAGGCTCTGCCCGTGTAGTTGCGGAACACTACTTGGAACTCGCCGTCATCTTGCTGACAAGCGGCAAGTACAAGTACAGCCGAAACTACCAGCAACACGCTTAGTACAATTGCAATAGTTTTCTTTTTCATACATTTTCTCCTTATTTTTTTTTCCGGCATTTCACGCCGTAAAATCAAGTTGGTTGCGCGCCATTCCCACCGCACCTCGCAAGGTACGAATACCGGGGCGCACTTAGCGTACAAACTGCGTTTAACCGCCGCAAAGAGAGGGGAAAATTTCCTCGCGCTTGCAACGCGCCGCGACAAGGAACGCCTATTTGCACATATACAATTTTACACCGAAAGCCTCCCTCTTTCAATATGTAAATCCAAAAATGAAAATATTGTCCCAAGTTTCGCGCTTTAATAATATTATGGATATATAAAGGTATAAATTTATTCTGTAAAAGTTACAAAAAAGACTGCTCTGTGTTGCCCCGACAGCGACGGACAGAAAGTAATGCCCGTCAAACAGAAAGAAACTGCGCACATTTGCAGCGTTTGTGAAGATGAGGCGCGGCGAAAAAAGAGTTGTCCCGAGCAAAGTGGCTGTAAGTTACACCGTCGAAAGGGCTACAACGTAGCCGCACG
>CANQUN010000042.1 GCA_947627065.1 uncultured Clostridia bacterium | reverse complement strand
GCGGAAGTAAAATTCCATTTCGGAGACGTTGCGCAGTTCGTCGGGGTCGGCGGGGCGGATTGAAAGGTCGGGTTCGACAAAGTTGCCGAGCGGCACGTCGACGAGGGTGCGGACGGCGGTGAGCGGCAGAGTCATTCCGCCCGCGGGCACGAGACGGTGGACGCGGCCGCGCGTTCTTATCAGCAAGCCGCAGAACTCAACTTCCCCCTCTGCCCTGAGACCTACGGTCATCGTGGAGAAGCGTTCCAGATGGGCGTCGTGCCCCGCAAGATTTATTTCGGGAGAGGCGCCAAAGTACCAATAACCTGCGTTTTCGGGTACATTTGAGATGACAAGCGCACGTTCGCGGCGGGAGTGGGACAGCCTGATGGGGCAGGCGCGGGTTATCTTGCCCGCCGAGTATGCGGGCGGAGTTTTTATGCAGCCGAGGTCGGGCCCGAAGTTCAGTTCGGTTTCATTTTTGTCCACGCATTCCGACCACGAATTGAGGGAAAAATAGAGTTTCCCCTTGGGATTTTCCATCTTTGTGCGATACTGCTTGACGGGGAAAATTCCGCTTTGCAGGTTGCAGCGGTTGTTGTAAAGGGAGAAAGCGTAAGTCAGCGAGCGCGGCTCGCCTTTGAGGTACGGGCACGACACGGCGAGGGTGTTCTTGCCTAAAACTTTGGCGGTTGCGGACAGGTACTTTCCGTCCTCGGCCGCCACCGTAAAGCCGCGAATCGTGCGATTCAGGCCACTTTTTTTGAAATTTGCGTTGGCGACGGTAACATTAAGCGTGTTGCCGCCCGCCGCTTTCACCTCGGTTATGCGCGGTACTATCTTGACGTTTTGACCCTTGGCCGCGAGGGAGCACAGACAGGCGAACCTTTCAGCCACGAGCCGCTTGTCCACGGGGTGGATGGGGTGGTAGTAACGGGCGCCGTCCTCCACGAGCCACGTGTTGGGCACGTCGTAGATGGGAATGGATTCGGCATTCTTGAAACGGGAGACCGCCCTGTCGATTGCTTCGTTGACGAGGACGTAACCGTCGGGGCCGTAATTGTAATATTCGAGCGCGATGTCCGAAGCGATGAACGGGGCGGGGCCGAAATGGCGATTAAACGCCTTTATCACGAGGGAAAGGGCCTTTTCAAAGTAACGCGCGGCGGCGTAGTCGCCGGCCGAACTCTCGCCGAGGTACCACATTATTCCCGCCAGCCGCACGCCTTTGAGCGGGGCGATCTTCTCGTTGAACACGCCCGACATCTGCGTGAAATTTGTCCCGCCGAAGGTGTTGTAGAGCGCGTCGGGGGCGATGTACTTGCCCGTTTTGACGAGGTAATTTTTGACGGGCGGGCAGGCTTCTATGACCTCGCGCGGGAGGTAAGAGTCCACCGATAGGCCGCCGAGGGCGACGTTTATTATGCCGATTGGCACGTTTGAACCTTCGGCCAGCCGTTCGGCAACCATGGTGGAAAGGCCCGAACTGTTCTTTATATCTGCGTCCGAACCCGTTATCCACTTCCAGCGGGGGTCGAGGACGGCGGCGGGCGACGCGGGGCGGTGGATTTCACCGTTATCCCGAACGTCGGCTTCAAAGATGTCGAGAACGGAGAAACGGTCGCTTGCGGCGGCGGTTATCTCGTCCCTGTTTATCATGGCGGAAACGGGGTATGCCATGTTGCTCTGGCCTGCCGCAAGAAACACGTCCCCAAACCTCACGTCAAAGCAAAAGTGGCCTTTTTCGCAGGTTATCTCCACTTTTACGGGGTCGAACGACCCGACGAAAGGCGGGAAGAGGACGGAGAAATTCCCCTTTTCATCGGCTTCGGCCGTGCGGGTTACGTCCCCGACGGTCAGGGTTATTTTACCCGCGGCCTCCACGCCGCGGATCTCAAGCGGAACGCCGCGCTGAAGGACGGCGTCCTGCCCGATTGAACCTGCGAGTTTCATATATTCCTTATATATTCTCCTTTAAGAGGTACTTGTCGTAAAGGTAGCAGACGACCGACGACCACGCGTGGCAGAGGCTGCCCGCACCGTCAAAGTCGGGGGCGCCCTTTTCGGTTTCCCAATAAGAGGTCGCTCCCTCGGAAAGCATTTTGCCAAAGCGGCGTTCGGCGTCGGCGAGGGCGTACGACACGTCGCCGAGGACGGAGATTATCGCCTCGTACTTCATTCCGAGGGTTGCGAGCGTGCAGTCGGTAAGCCCGTCGCCGTTTTTGAGCGCAAGGGCGATTTGGCGCTCTCTCCCCTTTATTCCGCCCGTTAAAATTGCGGCCGCCTGCGTGTATGCGTGAAAGCCGCTCCTCTCCCCGTTCTCGTCGATGTAGGAAGCATAAAGTCCCCTATTTCCCACAAAAAACGCCTCTAACGCGTCTGCGGCGGCAGCGGAGAGCGCGCGGTATTTTTCGCTTTTTTCTTCGTTTCCGAGCCTCGATTCCACCTCGGCAAGGCCGCGGGCCGCAATAGACAGCAGGGCAGTGTTGAGCGCTTCTTTGCGGGGCGGGCAGGATTCGCTCCTGAAAATGGTTCCGCCGTCCAGCCCGTCGCACCACTCGTAAAAGTTCCAATAGCGGGGTTCGGTGAAGTTGGAAACGCCCTCCTTTGTCAACTTTTTTTCAAACACTTCGGCTATCCGCTCGGCGCACGGGAGCATGGAACGGAGAAATTCGGCGTTGAAGTCGGCGCGGGCGTTTTCTGCAAGGGCGATTATCCAATAGAGTGCGAAGGCGGGTATGGTTATGACCGAGCGGGCGGGCGCGGTGAGGGCGGGTAGGCCGTCCTCGGCGGCAGAGAGGGCGAGAAGTCTGAGCGACGCACGCGGAAACTCGTATTCATGAAAGGCGCCGTAGCCGAAGAGCATCTGGTTTCTCGAGTCCATGGCGTAGAGCGCCTGCTCCCGCCAAGGGCAGTCCTCGTAATGCTCGTGAATGCACAGTTCCAGCGTCCTCCGCCCCGTCTCGTACAGGGCGGCCTTTTTGCCGACAAAGGGCTTTTTTGTGTGATTCAGGGGGTATTTGTACTCTTTGACCGTAAGATTCCGGACGGTTACGCCGCCGAAGGCGAACAACTCCAGATACCTCAGCCCCATGCGTCTGAACAGGTTTTCATACACGTTGCGGCCCTTGCGCAGTTTGATTTCAAAGGCGAAATTTCTTGGCCCAATGGCGGCCGCAACCTTGCCGTTTGCGAGGTGTTCGCCATAAGCGACGTACACCGCGGTATCCTCGTCGGCCTCGATGTCAAAGGTGAGATAGCCCGCGGTTTCGCGCCCGAGGTCGGCGATGAGATAGCCGCCGCCCGAGAGCCGCACGGGGAAAGTAGCGCCCTGCTCGGTTGGGGTTAGCGTGCCCATCATCTTTTGAGCGGGCGTGTCCCCTTGGGCAAGGGTGAAGGTTCCCGCGGCCGCCGCCGCTACGGGCAAGGGAGCGGTCAGGACGCATTTTTTTACGGGACGCGGCACGTAGGTAAAGCCGCTTTGGGTAATCTCGGAAGGGGCGAAGCCTTCCCCCGCTCCCGTCCGCTCAAAGCCGTCGTCCCCATTAAGGTCCGCGACGTAAGCGAAACCGAGTTGGGGGGTTATGCGGTAGATTTCGCCGCTTTTATAGCAGGGCGAGACCCTTGACAGAATGCGCTCGTCCGAACTTAAGACGATGGCGCCGTCGGCTTCCACCTCGAAGGCGAGGGAGGCGGGCATGTCGTAATGTGTGTCGTAACCCACGCCCGCGTGGTAAGCCTTTACGGCAAGCAGGTTTTCACCGTTTACGGCAAGGGCACTGAGGTCTATCTCGTCGTAAGCCTTGTAAAAGGGATAGTCGGCGTACTGCCCGTGCGCCGCGTAGACGCCGTTGAGGTAAAGGACGTATTCGGTGTCGGCGGAAATTCTGATTTTGAGCCGCTTGCCCGAAAAAGAAAACCTGCCGAGAAAATCGGCATAAACGTTGACGCCGCGGTCGCGGCACCATATTGACGACGCTTGCATAAGCCCTCCGTTGTTAAGTCGATAAATTTGTGTCGGCACTTCTGTGCTCGGTTTTGTTTTTGCTTTCGCCTCGTGAGGCGTTTTTTGTTTTGATTTTGGCGTTGGAATTTGCGCGGCGGGCACGGCGCGCTCTTTCCGTTTTTTAGTTTAGCACATCGTCGCGCGGTTGTCAAGAAGCGGGGCGCAATGAAGAAACAGAAAAATTTTCGGGAGATAATCCATATTATTAAATAGGGAAAAGCCGGAGATAATCGGCGGATAAACACGGAGATTATTGGCAAAAATACATGGAGATAATCGGCGGATAAGCACGGAGATTATTGGCATAATACATGGAGATAATCGGCGGATAAGCACGGAGATAATCGACAGGTTTATATGAAAATATTCCGCAGATAAATGCGGAGATAATCGACAGATATATAATATTTTGTTTTTTTATTTTCGGGGTGGAAAACGCTTGCTTTTGTGATAGACTTGTGATATAATGCTTGATGAAAATCGGGCAAGACCTTGCGCGAGCGGGGCGGAGCCTAAAAAAAAGGAGTATAGAACTATGAAAAAATTTTACTCGTTCATTGTTGCCGCCCTTCTCGTTGCGGTTACCCTGACACTCACCGGCTGCTCCACTTACGGCGGAATTCAAAAGGCTTTTGAAAAAGCGGGCTACAAGGTCTCCGAAGATGTTGAAAAATATGCTTCCGAGAACAAAGCCGCTCAGGAAGAAGCCGAGAAAGAAGGCATCCGGATTTACTTCCACGTCTTTACCAAATCGACCACTGTTGCCGGTCTCGAAGTTCCCTCTGACGTCGTTGTAATCGTTGAATTCGACTGCTCCGAAAAAGAGATGGAAGAAAGCGAAACCTTTAAGGGTCTTGTGAAAGACGCTCAGAAGTCCGATCAGGTTAACGGCAACTGCGTGCTCGTTGCTTACCTCGACAAGGCTGCCGTTGACATCTTCAAGAACGCTTAACAGAATTTTTTAAGACGGCGGATTTTTCCGCCGTCTTTTTTTGTCTCACGGGTTATGTCTTTTGTCGGGGCGGGCGGTCTTGGGGCCGTCCGTTTTTATATTTGGGAAGTATTGAAACGGCGTGCGTGGCCGTCCTTTTTTGCGGCGGAAATGTTTGGGGACGGCGGGTGTGAGCCGTCCTTTTTTTGTGGCGGGAATAGTTTGAAACGGCGAGTGTGAGCCGTCTTTTTTGTGGCGAGGAAAGGTTCCCCTCTCTCTTGAATTTATGCCGTTTTTGTGAGATTCAGGGCACTTTTGGGTTTTACGGCGGGAAAAACGAGGCAGTGAAAACAAAACGAAAAAATGACGCGGGACGGGAAAACAGACGAAAAAACAAAACGAAAAAACGTTGCGGGGCGGGGAAATAAGACGAAAACAAGGCGAGAGTTGTTGATTTGTACGTAAGATGAGGAAATCTCCCACCTTTGATATGCGCTGTTTTTGTTAGATTCAGGGCACTTTTGAATTTTGCGGCGGGGAAAACGAGGCAGGAAAAGACGGGCAAAATGGCACCGCAAATGTGCGGGACGGATAAAAAGAAAATGTTTGAGGGGACGGCGGAGCCGTCCCCTCTTGGGTTTTTGGTTGTTAGTTTGACGGATGGACTATTCTTCCGTTGCGGCGGGTTAAGGGTTATTCATCAACCTCAACCTACTCGGCTACAGAAGTTTTGCCGTCTGCGGAATTATTCCTCGGGTTCGGCGCCAACTTCTCCGTCTGCGGGAGTTTCGGTGGCGGGAGTTTCGGTTATTTCGCCCTCTGCGGTTTCGTTTTCAACGGTTTCGTCCGTTTCGTCCTCGTCGTCCTCGTGCGGGGTGAGGGCAACGGTGGCAATGCGGCCTTCGCCGAGGCGCATTATGCGCACGCCCTGCGTGCCCCTTCCTATCTTGGAGATTTCGCCCGAGTGGATTCTTATGATGACGCCCGTGTCGGCAATGAGCATTACGTCGTCCTCGGGAGTGATGAGTTTGAGGTTGACGAGTTCGCCCGTCTTTTCGTTGAACACGCCCGCCTTGATGCCCTTGCCGCCGCGGCTTTGCAGGCGGTAATCGTCGATGTCGCTGCGCTTGCCGTAGCCGTTGGAGGAGACGGTTATCACCTCGCAGCCCGGCCTTATGACGGACATGTCGACAAGGCTGTCTCCCTCGTCAAGTTCTATGCCGCGAACGCCCTGCGTGTCTCTGCCCGTGGGGCGGACGTCCTTTTCGGAAAACCTGATACATTTGCCGGATCTGGAAGCGAGGATAAGTTCGTCCTCTCCGCCGGTGAACTGCACGCCGACGAGTTCGTCATCATCGAGGATGTTGATGGCAATCTTGCCCACCTTTCTGATGTTGGCAAATTCGGAAAGCGCCGTCTTTTTGACGAGGCCGTTTTTGGTGGCAAGGACGATGTAACCTTCCGTTCCCTCCTTGAAGGGAATCATGGCGGCCACCCTCTCCCCTTCGGAAATCTGGATGAGGTTGACGGCCGCACGGCCGCGGGCCGTTCTCTGCGCCTCGGGTATGTAATAACCCTTGAGGCTGTAAACCCTGCCGAAGTTGGTGAAGAACAGCACGTCGTCATGCGTGGAGCAGACGAACATGTTTTCCACAAAGTCCTCCTCTTTGGGTTTGTGGCCCGTTATTCCCCTGCCGCCGCGGTGCTGCGCCTTGTATTCGGACACGGGCAGACGCTTGACGTAACCGAAGTGGGTCATGCTGATAACCACGTCCTCCCGCTCTATGAGGTCGGCGTCCTCTATGCCGAAGGGGTCGGAGGAAATCTGCGTCTTTCTGGGAACGGCGTATTTTTCCTTTATTTCGGCAAGGTCGGCCTTGATTATGTCCGTTACGCGGACGGGGTTTGCGAGAATGTCCTTGAAGTCTGCGATCTGCCTGTCGAGGTCGGCAAGTTCCTGGTTGAGTTTTTCAACCTCGAGCGAGGTGAGCCTTTGCAGACGCATTTCGAGAATGGCGTTGGCCTGCTTGTCGTCGAGTTCGAAGGCGTTCATCAGGTTGGTGCAGGCTTCTACCTTGTCCACGGATTTTTTGATGATGGCGATAACTTCGTCCACGTTGGCGAGGGCGATGACGAGGCCCTTGATGATATGCTCGCGCTCCTCGGTCTTTACGAGGTCGAAACGCGTCCTCCTCGTAATCACGTCCTTCTGGTGTTCGATGTAGCAGGCGATTATCTCCTTGAGGTTGAGAATGCGGGGTTCGCCGTCCACGAGGGCAAGCAGGATTATTCCGTCCGACACCTGCAGGTTGGTGTGCTTGAACAGCGTGTTGAGCACGACCTGAGCGTTGGCGTCCTTCTTGACGTCGATGACGATGCGCATGCCCTGCCTGTCGGATTCGTCGTTTATGTCCGAAATTCCGTCGATCTTCTTGTCCTTGACAAGATCCGCTATGGTCTCTATGAGTTTGGCCTTGTTGACCTGATAGGGCAGTTCGGTAACGACAATCCTGCTGCGGGTGCCGTTGTTGAACTCCTCGATTTCGGTCTTGGCGCGCAGGATTATGCTGCCGCGCCCCGTGCGGTAAGCCTGCTTTATTCCGCTCCTGCCCATGATGAGAGCGCCCGTGGGGAAGTCCGGCGCGGTTATCTTGGTGATGAGTTCGTCTATGTCTATCTCGGGGTTGTCTATCTGGGCGATAACGCCGTCGATGACCTCTCCGAGGTTGTGGGGCGGAATGTTGGTGGCCATGCCCACGGCTATGCCGTCTGCCCCGTTGACGAGCAGGTTGGGAAACCTTGCGGGCAGAACGGAAGGCTGCATGCGCGTGTCGTCAAAGTTGGGGTAGAAGTCCACCGTTTCCTTGTCTATGTCGCGGAGCATTTCGGAGGCGAGGCGGCTCATCTTTGCTTCCGTATAGCGGTAGGCCGCCGGGGGATCGCCGTCCACCGAGCCGAAGTTGCCGTGCCCGTCTACCAAGGGGCAGTTGATGGAAAAGTCCTGTGCGAGACGCACGAGCGCGTCGTAAACCGAACTGTCTCCGTGGGGGTGGAATTTACCGAGCACGTCGCCGACGATGGTGGCGCATTTCTTGTACGCCTTGTCGCTGGTAAGGCCGATGTCGTGCATGGAGTAGAGTATTCTCCTGTGGACGGGTTTAAGCCCGTCCCTCACGTCGGGAATGGCCCTGGAGACGTTGACCGCCATCGCGTAAGCGATGAAGGACTTTTTCATCTCGTTTTCGACTTCTATATCTATTACGTTGGTCTTGGAAAGTATCTCTTTGAATTCCGGCCCGAGACCGGCGTTGTTTTCTTTTTTGGACATATCTACTCCTTAAATCACACGTCGAGATCGCTGACGAGTTTGGCGTTGCGTTCTATAAACTGCCTGCGCACGTCGGGCTGGTCGCCCATGAGTTCGGAAAACAGCCGTTCGGCCTCCGCCGCGTCGCTCATGGAGACCTTGAGCAGGGTGCGCGTTTCGGGGTTCATGGTGGTCTCCCACAGTTGCTCGGGGTTCATTTCGCCGAGACCTTTGTAACGCTGTATGGCCGCCTTGCCGTTTACCGCAAGGAAATCTTCAAGTTCTTTGTCCGAGTACATATATTTGTCCGTCTTGCCTATCGTCGCCTTGTAAAGGGGCGGCTGGGCGATGTAGACGTGCCCTTCTTCGATAAGCGGCCGCATGAAGCGGTAGAAGAAGGTGAGCAGCAGGATTCTTATGTGGCTGCCGTCCACATCGGCGTCGGTCATGCAGATTACGCGGTCGTAACGAATCTTGGTAACGTCAAAATCCTCTCTCATTCCGCCGCCGAACGCCGTGATCATGGCCTTTATCTCCTCGTTTTCGAGCACGCGGTGCAAACGCGCCTTTTCCACGTTGAGTATCTTGCCCCTGAGCGGGAGGATTGCCTGAAAACGCCTGTCCCTGCCCTGCTTGGCGCTGCCGCCTGCGGAGTCTCCCTCCACGAGGTAGATCTCGCAAAGTTCGGCGTTCTTTTCCGAACAGTCGGCAAGTTTGCCGGGGAGCTGGGAGGATTCAAACACGCTCTTTCTCGTGGCTTCTCTCGCTTTTCTCGCGGCTTCACGCGCCTTTTTGGCGGTAACCGACTTCATGATGAGTTCCTTGGCCTTGGCGGGATTCTCCTCGAGGAAGGTGCCGAACAGGTCGTTCATGGCCTTGGTGACGAGGTTTCTCATCTCGCTGTTGCCGAGTTTGGTCTTGGTCTGGCCTTCAAACTGCGGCTCGGGCAGTTTTACCGAAATGACTGCGGTAAGCCCTTCCCTCACGTCCTCTCCGCTCAGTTTTTCGTCGTCTTTCAGGAGGTTGAGTTTGTGCCCCGCGTCGTTTATCAGTTTGGTGAGGGAGTTTTTGAACCCTTCGAGATGGGTGCCGCCCTCTTCTGTGTTGATGTTGTTGGCAAAGGCGAATATGGTCTCGTTGTAGCCGTCGTTGTACTGCATGGCTATCTCTATCTCGCTGTCGCCGTACCTCTGCTCGAAATATATGGTGTCAAACAAGGTTTCCTTAAACTTGTTCAGGTCCTCTACAAAGTGGATTATGCCGCCCTCGTAGTAGAATTCCTCCCTCCTCTCGCGGTCTGGACGCTTGTCCTCTATGTTTATCCTGACGCCTTTGTTGAGGTAAGCAAGTTCGCGCAGGCGGGTCTTTACCGTGTCAAAGTTGAAGTCGGTCGTTTCAAAGATCTCGCTGTCGGGCAAGAAGGTTACGCGGGTGCCCGTAAGGTCGGATTCGCCCACTTCTCTCAGACGGGCCTGCGGAATGCCCCTGTTGTAACGCTGGCGGAAGTGCTTGCCCTTTTGGAACACGTCTACGTCCAGCCATTCGGACAGGGCGTTGACGACCGACAGACCCACGCCGTGCAGGCCGCCCGATATCTTGTAGCCGCCGTCGCCGAATTTGCCGCCCGCGTTCAGTTTGGTCAACACGACTTCCACCGCCGAGACGCCCGCCTGATGGTGGATGTCGGTAGGTATGCCCCTGCCGTTGTCCGTAACCGAACACGACCCGTCGGGGTTGAGGCACACTTCTATCGTGTTGCAGTAGCCGGCAAGAGCTTCGTCAATGGAGTTGTCCACTATCTCCTGCACGAGGTGGTGAAGACCGCGCACATCGGTGGAACCGATGTACATGCCCGGTCTCTTCCTTACGTGGTCGAGTCCTTCGAGAATCTGAATCTGCCCCTCTCCGTACTGACCGGAAACCTTGGTTTCGTCTGACATAATTTCTCCTCTTGGTTTTGTTATCTTATTTTGTTGCGTTTTTGCGCTTGGGTTTTTGTTGTTTGCTTGCGCTTGGGTGGTTGGATTTTTGAAATTCTTTTGCGCTTTGGGCGGTTGGATTTTTGAAATTCTGTTGCGCGTTGGTGATTGCGCTTTTGAAATTTCCGCTGCGCTCATATACGCGCACGCGTGCGGGATACGCCCGCGCGCCCATGCCCGCGCGCCCATTTATATACTTAAAATATAATAAGTATATAATAATGGATAGGTAAAGTATAACATATTTGGCTTTCAAAGGCAAGCGATTGAGGGCAAAATGACGGAATTTTCTTGAAAAAACGGTAAAAATTAACGACGGATGGGCAATAATCGGAGCGGAGGTGTTTTTATGAGCATTGTTTGTTACGGCTGCCACGGCGCTTTGGGGGACGATTTCATCGCCTGCCCGCAATGCGGGACCCTCGTCTGCAACGGCTGCGCCGCCCAAAACGGCTGGAAGTGCCCCTGCTGCGAAGGTATGCTTTTGGAAAACAACTAAAAACGGCGAAGAGAATGTGCGTTTCGCAAGAGAATCTGAAAAGTCGGGTTTTTGTTCCCGGCTTTTCGGTTGGTTTTATATCAAAATCTGTTTTTAATTGGCTTTTCGGTCTTATTGCGCTGTGCCGTTTTGGATTTTTACGGTTTTTTCATGATAATAAAATTTTAGGATAAAGCAAAAATGCCATTGCGAGACAAAGACGTCTGCAAAAAGACGTCTTTTTTATTCTTCCTCGTAGTAATAGGAATAGTCTATGCCTTTCATGAAAAGTTCGCGGTCGGCGATTCCGTCGGTCAGCGCGCCCTCGATGAGTGTGAAAATATCCGAGGCGTCGACGGGGCTTTCCCGCATGGCGTCGAGATAGGCGCGCTTGTCGATCTTGCTCCAATCGACGCATTTGTGCAGGTTTTTCTTCAGAATGAGGTCGAGCCAGATGCGCGTGCTTCGCCCGTTCCCCTCCATGAACGGATGGGCGATGTTCATCTCAACGTATTTTTTTACGATTTGGTCAAGGGTGGTTTCGGGCATCTTTTCGATGAGCGCGAGATTTTCTTTCAAGTACATTGCGGGCGCAAAGGCAAAGCCGCCTTTGGCAATGTTCAACCCGCGAATCTGCCCCGCAAAGTCAAACAGCCCGCCGAAGATGTAGCCGTGAATCTGCTGCAAGCCCCTTACCGTGCCGACTTCGAGTTCGTTTATAATGCCGCTCTCGAACAGTTCGTACGCCTTCTGCTTGCTCTTTTCGTCAACCGTGCTGCCCATGCCCGAAAGCCAGCGGACGAAATTTTCACGGTTTTTTGCGGGAATGAGGGCAACGACCGTGTTGACACCGTGTGCGTCCACCACGTCGGTCAGGTAAGATTTCCCGTCCCGAGCGGAGAGTTTCAGTTGTTTACAAATTGTAATCAACTGCGGGTTGCGGCGTTTGATCTGCGCCCAATAGACGCGCGGATTCTTACTCTTGGTGAGCGCCTCGGCTATGTCGGTAGCACAAAACCACCATTTGGAATCTTTGTCGTTCCAAACGGCTCTTACCGGAATATCTTCAAAGAATCTAATCGACGTCTTGATCATTCTGGCTCCTGTTCGGGCATGAAAGGACACATTTTGTCCTTTCGGATATTGAATTATGCCCATTAGGGGCAATTTTCAAAAGGGTATTCTTGCCGCTATGACGGTTTGGCTTTGGGATTTGAGTTTGCTGCGGGTTGGGGGGTTGGTTGATTTAGGTTAAGATTTTGGTTCGCCCGGGGTCAGTTTGCGGAAGGGGTGCTTTCGGGAGGGGTGTTTTCGGAAATGGTATTTTCGAGGCGGGAGATGAGGCGGAGTTCCATTTCGGCAATGCCCGGAAAGGCGTAAGCGGGAGCGAGGCTTCTCCCCTTTTCTATCTCCGCCAGAGCGGCGGCAACGTCGCCCATGGCGTAACGGTAGTAAGCGCGGATACGGCAGGAGCCTACGTCGTCCTCTTCGGCAAGGTGCTTGAGGACGCGTCCGGCGTTCTCTTCAACAAAGGCGGGGTCGGGCGCAAAGGTCAGGCTGTCATAAAACAGGTCGCAGGCGACGGCTTCGGCATACACCTCGGGCAACCGCGGCAGAATGTCCACGAGACGGAGGTGCGCCTTTTTGAGGGCGGGCAGGTCGTCCGCGTCGAGCGCGCGCAGGTATTCGGCGTTGAGCCGCAGCACGAAGTATGGGTCGTCCTCAGGGAGAACGGGCAGGTTGTCCGTGTTCCACGGAATAGCGGCGGGAGAGTACCCTTCCCTGTAACCCGCCTGCACGGCGAGAACGGCCGCCAGCACTTTTCCGCTGTCCGTCCCCTTGGTTATTTCGTAAAACTGCGCGCCGTCCGTCCGCGCCCCGTTGACGGTTGCGGGAAAGGCGTTTTCAAGAAAAATGACGTACAGCAGAAAAGCCGCCGTTCCGAAGAAAATTGCGGGATAATGTGAGATAAAGGGGGCTAATGCCAAAAACAGCACACTTATCGCAAGCGCTGCGAGCGACCCTAAAGGACCGCCCGCGGCCATTAGCGCAAAGGCGCGAACGTGGTCGGATTCGGCCTTGGGAATCATCTCCGTGTAGCCGAGATAGGTCTTTGGCGCAAAGAAGGAAAGACGGATTTTTCCGTTTACCGCCACCGCCTTGACGAAAGGAAATGAGATGGATTTGAACTTCATCCCACCTATCTTTCCGAAAATCAGATGTCCGAATTCGTGCATGGCGACGCCCAGCCACAGCATGAAAACGAGCCCCGCAACGGCGGTCAGCGTTATTTTAAGCCAACCGTGGGCGGCGATTGCGGAAATGAACACGAAGGTTTCGAGCGCGACGGCCGCGCCGACGCCCCCGACGAGCAGTGCGATATAGAGTATTTTGTGAGAAATTTTCATAACTTGCGCCTTTTCTTGCGCCTTTGGAATCAAGACCGCACGGTCAAGTCGCCTTTTTGCGACTTTGGAATCGAGACTGTACGGTCAAGATTTTGCAGATTTTATTTATAATTTTAATTTTTAAGTCAATGTTAAAATTTCAATCGGTAAAGACGAGCGGGACGGCGGAGACGACGCCCGAACCGAGCATGAGAGCGAAACCTTCGAGATTGTCGCTCTCGCTCACAACCACGCTGTCCGCGCCCGCCTTTTGCATGACGCCGTGCATCAGCCTTGCGCCGACGGACAGAATCTCCGCGCGGCGGGCGTCAACGGGGTAGCGTGCGGCCACTTGTTCGGGGGGCATTGCGGCCGTTTCTTCGGCAATAGAAAGAACGGCGGCCGCGGTGAGGCGGGAGCCGTGCACGAGCACGGACGAATATTCAGTGAGGCCCAGCGCGCAGGCTGCGAGCGAACAGGCCGTTCCGCCCACGGCAAAGCGGCGGGAAGCGGGCGGGATGTTGCCGTATTCCTGCGTTTTTTGTGCGATATAGGCGGCTAATGCGGATTTGTCGGTGCCGAACTTGTCCTTGAGAACGACGGCACCGACGTTGAGAGAATGGCTGTAAACCGTCCTTTCCGACAGGCGGACGGCAACTTCCGTACTCGCGCCGCCGAGGTCGATGACAAGCCCGTCCCCCTCTCCAAGCGCGCCGTAAAGCGCGGCGGCGGCTTCTTCCTCGCCCGTCAGAACGGTAACACAGAGACCGAATTTTTGGGACATGAGGCGCACGAACTCCCCGCCGCCGGGACGGCGGACGGCGGCCGTGGCAAAGGCGTAAGCCCTGTCCGCACCCATTCCGCGAGACGGCTGCGGGGTCAAGGCCGTGTTCGGTTGCGCCCTGCGCAAGGCGGGAAACCACCGTTTTTTTATAAAGAGTCCGCCCGCCGTCGCTCAGGGACATACGGACGGAATTTGAACCGATATCTATTACGGCAAAACTCATTTGGGGCTGTTTACGTAACCGAGGTAGCGGGCGGCCTCTTCCACCTTCCACTCCTGGTTCCACTCCTCAATGCTGTTTTCCTTTTCCTCGTTGAGTTGTTTGAGAATGGCCTTTTGCTCGTTGAGGTTTGCAAGTTCGGCTTCCTTTCTGCAAAGGATGACTATCTGCGCCGCCACGACGACGAAAAGCACGGTGAGAAAGAACACCATGCACGCCACGAGCGGCACCGCGAATCTCCTCTTTTTTTCTTCGGTCATCTTGGTTTTTCTCCCGTTTTAATTTACTTTCAAGTAAATTATACACCTTTTTAATGCGATTTGCAAGCGTATAACGCATAATTAAATAAGCGGCGGCCGCACCCGCCGCCGTGCCCGCTATCATGTAGGCGCGTATTTCGGGCAGCCGCCACCTTGCAAGGCAGATCAGGTACGCGGCCGTTATCGTCAAAAAGACGCCTAAATCGCACAGGAATCGCACTTTTTTGTTTTCGCTGACCCAGCCCGCGCCCACGAACGGCAGCGCCGCGGCAACGCCCGCAGCGCCCGCAAAAAAACACGCGATAAACACGGGCAGACCGCCTCCGCCTGCAAAATTCATTTCAAAAGTCCCGCTATAAAGGACGTTTTTGCGCTTTTGAACGCGACCGACGACACCAACCCTTCCAAGGCGAACGCGCCCGTCGTTTCCGAAAAGCAGGTTATGCGCAACCGCTCGCCCGTTATCGTAACCCTCCCCGCGCCCGCGGTAAGGGTGATTTTGCTGTCGGTGAACGAGTCCACCGACTTCACGCCGCCCAGCGTAAGCCGCTTTCTCTCCTCTATGACAAGCGTTCCGTTTTCTCTTTCCATACAAAAAGCCTCCGATAGATTATATTCGGAGGCATGCGGAAATATTTCGTGTGAGATTGCCGCGGGCGTCGCGCAGGGTGTTTAGAGTTGAGTTTTGAGGTCTATGCGCCAATCGGCGGTGCAAATTTTGAGGTCTGTTGCGGAGTTGGCGGAGCCAGATTTTCAGGTCGGCGGGGCGATTGTTGGGAGTGCAATTGGGGCTTAATTTTGAGATTGGCGGGGCGGGTCGGATAATTAAATTTTCAGGTCGCCGGGGCGGATAAGTCCCCTTTTTCGCATAAAATACGACAATGTCCAGCAGATTGCGGCGGGCAGGACGAACATGAGAAGGACTATCCCCGACCACATGAGAGCGGGGTTCTGCTGCGGGGCGAGGGCAACTACGCCGAACAGGCCGACGAGGCCGCTGGTGCCCATTCCGCCGCCCGAGGCGTTGCACAGCAACTTGAAAGCGCAGGTGGCGAGCGGGCCGCAGACCGCCGAGGC
>CANQUN010000041.1 GCA_947627065.1 uncultured Clostridia bacterium | reverse complement strand
CGGCGATCTGGTTGACGGCGGGCGTTACGTCTCGCCGGGCAGGTGCAGGGTGGAGGGCGACTGGTCCAACGCCGCCTTCATGCTCGCCTGCGGGCTGCTTTCGGGCGAGGTTGCGGTGTGCGGCCTCAACCCGCAGTCATTGCAGGGCGACAGGCGCATAATCGAAGTTATGCGGGCGATGGGCGGGTGCGTTAAAGAGCAAAAAGCCGCCTTTATCGCACAAAAATCCCGCATTCACGGCGTGGAACTCGACATTGGCGACATGATAGACGCGGGTCCCGTCGTCTCCTTTCTCGCCGCGGCGGCCGAGGGACGGACGGTTCTTACGGGCACCGAACGGCTTAAATTGAAGGAGAGCGACCGCCTTGCCGCCATAATCGAGGGCGTCAACGCCATGGGCGCGCGCGCTTATGCCGAAGAGGACGGCGCGAGGCTCGTTATCGAGGGCAACCCGTCGCTTTCTGGCGGCACCGTGGACGGAAAAAACGACCACCGCATGGTTATGTCCGCCGCCGCGCTCGCTTCGCTCTGCGGCGGAACGGTGCTTGGCGCAGAAGCCGTAAACAAGTCATATCCCGCCTTTTTCGCGGATTATCGCAGTATAGGAGGTAAATTTTATGTCGGATAAGATCGGTTATCGCATATTCGGGGCATCGCATGCCGAAGCGGTGGGCGTAGTGCTGGAAGGTATCGGTTTCGGTGAGAGAATCGACCTTGACAGGTTGCAGGCGTTTGTGGACAGGCGCAAGGCCGTTTCCGCAAGTTACTCCACCTCGAGGGCGGAACCCGACGAGATCGTGATTGAAAGCGGCATTTCGGACGGCGTAACCACAGGCCGCGAGATCGTGGCAAAGATTTACAACAAGGACGTCCGCCGCGGCGATTACGATTACAAGTACCGCCCCCGCCCCTCGCACGCCGATTACGCGGCGTACATGAAGTACGGGGAGGATTACGACGCCTCGGGCGGCAACAAATTTTCGGGACGGATGACCGCGCCGCTCTGCATTGCGGGCGGAATCGTCCTCCAACTGCTCGAGCGCAAGGGCGTGAAAATCGCCGCTTACATCCAGCGGATCGGGCAGGTGGAAGGGGCGAGTTACCGCGGCAGGAATGTGGACAAATCCGCCGTGCTGGCACTCAGGGAAACACCGTTCCCCTTGCTCGACCGCACGTTCCATGCGGCCATGATGCGCGAGATTGAGGGCGCGGCCTCCGTGGGAGACACGACGGGCGGCGTTGTGGAATGCTGCATATTCGGCATGAAGCCCGGCATAGGCGACGCGTTCACCGACGGTTTGGAGAGCAGAATCGCCTCCTCCGTGTTCGGAATTCCCGCGGTCAAAGGCGTGGAATTCGGCAGCGGGTTCGCCCTGTCGGGTATGCGCGGAAGCGGGGCAAATGACGAGTTTTCCTTTGAAAAAGGCCACATTATCACCACCACCAACCACAACGGCGGCATAAACGGCGGCATTTCCAACGGAATGCCCATCACCTTCCGCACGGCGTTCAAGCCCGCGCCCAGCGTCTCCCGCACGCAGAACACCGTCAACCTTAAAACGGGCGAGAACGATACGGTAACCGTCCGCGGCAGACACGACGCGTGCATCGTTCCGCGTGCCGTCCCCGCGGTGGAAGCGGCCGCCGCGCTCGCGATTGCGGGCTGCGTTCTCGACTGAAACCCGCCCGCACGCCGTAAACAGCGCCGCAACATCGCGCCGACATCGCGCCGACGTTACGCCGCAACGTTACGCAAAATATTACGCCGACGGCGCCATATATAATAATGAAAGAGGAAAGACAATGACAAGCGAAAAAGAAAAGGAACTTGCCGCACTCAGAAAGGAGATTGACGGCATAGACGACCGCATGGCCGCCCTGTTCAACGACAGGATGAGGCTGGCGGGCGAGATAGGCAGGGTTAAGGCCGAAGGCGGCGGCGCCGTTGCCGACTTCAACAGGGAAAAGAGTATTCTGAACCGCGTCGCCCAAGGGGTGGACGCGGACAAACTGACCTACATGAAGCAGGTGTTCGGCACGCTGTTCGACGTGAGCAAGGCCTATCAGACCGGCTTTGTGGACACCGATTCGCCCATCGGCAGAAAGATTGCCGAGGCCGCGGCTTCCACTCCCGCGGAGTTTCCCGTCCGCGCCACCGTCGCCTGCCAAGGCATTGAAGGGGCGTATTCCATGCTCGCTTGCGAAAAGTTGTTTGCTTTGAGCGACATAATGTATTTCAAGGATTGGAACGGGGTGTTCAACGCCATAGAAAAGGGGCTGTGCCGCTACGGAATCCTGCCCATAGAAAACAGCACGGCGGGCAGCGTCAACACCGTTTACGACTTGATTTTAAGCCATAAATTCTACGTCGTGCGCACGGTCAGCATGCGCATAAAACACAGTTTACTCGCGAAAAAGGGCACTTCTTTGCAAGACGTCAAAGAAATTTACTCGCACGAGCAGGCCGTGGTGCAATGCTCGGCGTTCCTGTCCGCGCATCCGGAAATCAAGGTTAGCGTGGTGGAGAACACCGCCGTTGCCGCACGCACGGTTGCCGAGAGCGGAAGGGCGGACGTGGCCGCCATCTCTTCGCCCGAATGCGCCGAAATCTACGGGCTTGCGCCCATCGCTTCGGGCGTGCAGAACGCCGACGAAAACTACACGCGGTTCATCTGCATTTCAAGGGATCTCGAAATCTATCCCAATGCGGACAGGATAAGCCTCGTGATGACCCTGCCGCACGTTACGGGTTCGCTCAACAAACTGCTCTCCAAATTTTCGTCTTTGGGGCTTAACCTCACAAAACTCGAGAGCCGCCCCATCGGCACGGGCGATTTTGAGTTTGCTTTCTACTTCGACTTTGAGGGTGACGTGAGGAAGGAGGAAGTGAGAAACCTCATTTCCGAACTTTCGCTGTCGATAGAAAACTTCTCCTTCCTCGGCTGTTACAGCGAGATAAGATGAAAAACAAAAAATTCGCGCTGATAGGCAAGCCGCTCGGCCACAGTTACAGCGCGCTGCTGCACGAGAGGTTCGGGCTTGACTATTCTTTGGTAGAGACCGAGCCGTCCGGACTCGGCGGGCTGCTGCGCGGCGGGGAGTACGACGGCTTTAACGTAACCTATCCTTATAAAAAGGACGTCATTCCCTTTCTCGACCAAACGTGCGGGGCGGCGCGGGAACTCGGCGTTGTCAACACCGTGTGCCGCGATGGGGACAGGCTTTTGGGCTACAACACCGACGCGGCGGGTGCCGAGTACCTCTTCCGCTCAAACGGTATCGACGCCGCGGGCAAGAAGGCGCTGATACTCGGCACGGGTTCGACGGCGGGTTCGGTCGCCCGCGCCCTGCGGGGCGCAAACGTCGTGTTTGTGGGCAGAAGTTCCCCCGTCAACTATCAAAATTGTTACGAGCACACGGACGCCAGCGTCATAGTAAACACCACGCCCGTCGGAATGTTCCCCGACGCGAGACCGAGCCTTTTGGACATTGAACGCTTTGCACCCGAAGCGGTGGTGGACGTGATCTACAACCCCCGCCGCACCGATCTGCTCGTTCGGGCAAAGGAGATGGGGGTTAAGGCGGTGGACGGTCTCGGAATGCTCGTCGCGCAGGCGGTGGGTTCGGCGCGGCTGTTCGGGGCAGACCTGCCCGAAGGCGACGCGTTCATAGACGAACAACTCGCCTACCTCGCCGTGCGGACGTCGCCCGTCGTGTTTGTGGGAATGCCGGGTTCGGGCAAGACCACCTTGACCCGCATGGCGGCAAGGCTGCTGGGGCGGGAATTTATCGACACCGACGACGCCGTTCAATCGCTCGCCGGCAGAACGGCGGCCGAGATAATAACGGAGGACGGGGAGGCCGCCTTCCGAAACCTTGAAAAGCAGGCGCTCGCCCGAGCCATGGCGACCGACGCGGTTGTCGCCACGGGCGGCGGTGTGGTGGAGGACGCGGAAAACCGAAGGGCGATGCTGTCCCGCGGCTTTGTAATATACGTGTGCCGTCCGCTCGAAAACCTCGCGCGGGAAGGCCGCCCGCTCTCGTCTTCGCCCGCTGCGGTGGAGGCGATTTACAACCGTCGGTCGGCTCTTTACGAGAGAACGGCGGACGCCGTTATCGACAACTCGGGCACCCTCAAAGAGGCCGAACGGCAACTTGAAAAACTGCTGCGCTGACCGCTTGGGAAACAAACTTTGCCAGCGCGGTGCGGGCATAAAAACAAGGACATAGGCACGACCCGCGGGCGGCGGTGATTTGTATTTTCTCGGCCGCCTTGGAACAGCCCAAAACGCAATAAGTGGCCTTTTTCTCACAAAAACGCACGATTCTACCATGAGGCAGATATGAAATTTTTGATAATAAACGGTCCCAATCTCAACATGTTGGGGATAAGGGAACAGCAGATTTACGGCACGCAGACTTACCGCGACCTCGTGGCCTTTGTCAAGAAACGCGGCAAGGCCATGGGGGTAAAGACGGCGTTCTTCCAGTCCAACAGCGAGGGCGCAATCGTTACCGCCGTGCAGAAAGCGCGCGGCCGCTACGACGGAATCGTCATCAACGCGGGCGCTTACACCCACACGAGCGTCGCCATTTTGGACGCGCTCAAGGCGGTTGCCCTGCCCTGTGCCGAGGTGCACATCAGCGACGTCAACGCGCGCGAGGAATTCAGAAAGATAAGTTACGTCGGAATGTACGCTTCCCACACCGTCGTCGGCATGGGGTTTGAGGGCTACGCCGTATGTATGGAACTTCTTAAAAAAGACATTGAAGGAGTAAACGATGACAGAAATTGAAAAATTGTTCCCCAAGGACCTTACCGACTACGCGCCCATTCCGTTCTGGAGTTGGAACAATGGTCTCGAGCGCGGCGAACTCATCCGCCAGATAGGCGAGATGAAGGCGGCGGGCATGGGCGGCTTTATCATGCACGCCCGCACGGGGCTGACGACGCCGTACCTTGGCAAGGAGTGGTTCGAACTCATCGAGGCCTGCCTTGACGAGGCCAAACGCCTTGGCATGAACGCGTGGATATACGACGAAAACGGCTGGCCCAGCGGGTTTACGGGCGGCGAACTTCTAAAAGACGAGGACAATCTTGCCACCTATCTCGAAAGGGAAGAAGGGGCTTACGACCCCGCGGCTTATGCCTCGTTTTTGTGCGAAAAAGGCCACTTCTTGCGGATTCATGCCCCCGCCGAGGGCAAGGTTTTCAACGTTTACGTCCGCCGCTCTCCCGCCAATACGGACATATTAAAGCCCTCCGTCGTGGACAAATTTATCCGCTCCACATACGAGGAATATTACAAGCGGTTCGCCCCGCGCTTCGGCAAGGAACTCAAGGGCTTTTTTACAGACGAGCCGCAGTACTTCCGCTGGGGCACGCCGTTCAGCGTCTCGGTGGAAGAATATTTCCAAAGCCGTTACGGCGAGGACGTTAGGGACGGCGTTTGCCATCTCTTCACGCAGGATGAGGAGGGTTACCCCTTCCGCGTCAAATATTACAACGCCCTCAACTACCTTTACACCAACAACTATTATAAGAGGATTTACGATTGGTGCACCGAGCGCGGTTGCATGTTCACGGGCCACAGCGTTGAGGAGAGCGCGCACTACACCCAGATGTGGGGATGCGCGGGCTGCATGCCGAGTTACGAGATGGAGAGCATACCGGGTATCGACAACCTTGCGAGGAACGGCGACGCCAAACTGTCGGCTCGGCAGGTCGGTTCGGTCGCGGCCCAACTTGGCAAAAAGCAGGTGCTGACCGAAACCTTCGGCTGTTCGGGCTACAACACCGACCCGCGCATGCTCCGCTCCATTGCAGAAAAGCAGTACGTCCACGGGGTCAATCTCATGTGCCACCACCTTTACGCTTACAGCCTCGCGGGGCAGGGCAAGACCGACCACCCGCCTTGCTTCAGCCGCCACAAGACGTGGAACGGCGACTTTGCGGCGTTCAACGCCTACTTCACCCGCCTCGGCTACCTCTTGGCAAACACCCGCGCCGACGTGCGCGTGGCAGTGCTGTCGCCCATGACGGGCGTTTACCTCAAGTACCGGAGGTTTGACGAAGCGGCCTCGCAGATCATCGACGAAAAGTTTGACAAGTTGGCTGAAACGCTGGCGGCAAGGTCAATAGAATATCATATCATCGACGAACGCATCCTTGCGGCGCACGGCAGGGTGGAGGGCAAAACTCTCGTGGTCGGAGATTGCCGTTACGACGGCGTGATTCTGCCTTTCAACCCAAACATCATGGCGTCGTCGCTTAAAATTCTGCAAGATTTTACGGCGGGCGGCGGAAGGCTTGCGGCCTTTGACGGATTGCCGAAATATCTCGAGGGTGTTCCCGCCGACATCGCCCTTACGCCCAACACCGATCTCGACGGAATGGAGCGGCTGGCCCCGTCTCCCGTCAAAGCCGCGGGCATGGACTTTACGCACAGGGTCGCCGAGGGGCTGGATTTCGTGTTCGTGTACAACAGGCTGAGCAGCGCCGCGCCCGTGTTTTACGGGGAGGAATACTCGGCGGTTGACCTTGTAAACCTCACCGCGAGGGAATTGAGAAGCGGCGAAATGCTTGGCGCAGGCAAGTCTCTGCTGCTTGTCAAAAATGTGCGCGGAGCGCAAAAAGTGCCCTATTTCTCACAAAATAAGGACATTACGGACAAATTCTCCTTCGTTTCGGCGGGCGACAACTGCCTGACAGTGGACTTTGTGGAAGTCAGCCGCGACGGCAAGACTTACTCCAAGCCGCAGTACGTTTACGAGTTGTTCGACGCCTTGGTAAGGGAAAATTTCGACGGCGAACTTTACGTAAGGTACGCGTTTGAAGCGTCGGCCGCGCTGCCCGCAAGGATAATGAAGGAAGCGGACAGAGGGGAAGATTTCCGCCTGAACGGCCACCCGCTTGAATTCGGCGGGACGGCGTTTGACGTCAAGTTTGCCGAAGCCGACATCACTCCCTACATAAGGGTCGGGCGCAACGAGTTCACTTACAGGATTCACTATTTCCAAAGCCCCATGGTGCGTTACGCGCTGTTCGACCCCGCCGCCACGGAAAGCGTGCGCAACTGCCTGACCTTTGACACGGAGATAGAACAGATCTACGTGCTCGGTCAGTTCTCGGTCAATAAAAGAACAATTTGTCCGCTTTTTGCGCCCTCGCTCGCCGACATGACGGGCACGGGTATGCCCCACTTTGCCTCGTGGGCGTACTTCAAGGCCGAAATAACCTCCGCGGGCGGCACGGCGCGCCTTACGCTCGGCGGCGATTACATGGCGGCCGCCCTCACTGTAAACGGCAAGACTTACCCCGTAACCCTCGACGAGAGCGTGGAGATAACGCTTGCCGCGGGGCGCAACGAACTCGTCCTCGGCATTGCGCCGGGCCTTCGCAACATGATAGGGCCGCTGCACTTTAACGGAGACGAGTCGGCCGTGGGTCCTTTCAATTTCAGAATGACGGGCGCGTACGGGCAGGGTTCGCCCTTCGACCCCGGGTACAGGCTTGCACCCTTCGGCGTTAAAGTCCTGCTTGCGGACGCCGTTTCTCATGTCTGACAAGCGGCCGCATTAAAACCCCAAAAAAACAAAAAACCCCCTGAATCGCACAAAAACGGTATATTTCAGGCCGAAAACCAAACAGTAATAGATAGGAGAACAAGATGAAAGACACTGTTAAGATTGACAAGAAAAACACGCGCATGGTGGCGCACAGGGGCCTTTCCGGCATAGAGACCCAGAACACCGCCGCCGCGTTCATCGCCGCGGGCAACCGCAGTTATTACGGAATTGAAACGGACGTTCACCTTACCAAGGACGGCAAACTCGTGTGCATTCACGACGGGGACACGCTGGGCGTTTCGGGCGTGGAGATGAACATAAACGCTTCCACCTACAAGGAGATTCTCGGCGTAACCCTCCGCGACGGCGAAGGAGGGAGCGGACCCCGCCGCGACCTCGTGGTGCCGACGCTTGAGGATTACATTTCGATTTGCGCAACTTACGGCAAGCACTCTGTGCTCGAACTCAAGGACCCCTTTACCCAAAAGGAAGTGGAGACCATAATGAACGTCGTCGACAACCTCGGCAGGCTTGCGGACACTACATTCATCTCCTTTTACCCCGACGACATAGCCGCCGTCAAGCGGCTTGACGCCAAACAGTCCTGCCAATTTCTGACCGACAGGACGGACGACGCCGTGCTTGAACTGCTGGCCGCCCAAAACGTCGGGCTGGACGTTTACTACCCCGCCCTCACCGACGAGAGGATAAAGAAGATTCTTTCTATGGGAATCGCCCTCAACTGCTGGACGGTGGACGACGCCCAAACCGCCGAGCGGCTCGCTTCTCTCGGCGTCGGTTTCATAACGACCAACATTCTGGAGTGAACATGAATTACGAGATGCGCGTGGCAAAGGAAAAGGACAAGGAACTCTTTTCCAATCTGCTCAACATGTACTATTCCGAACTCGGGCTGTACTCGTCGGAATTTCAGGACGTGGACGCGCGCGGCTACTTTGACGCGCACGCCGCCGACAATTTTTTTGACAAGAACAACTCCATCTTGCCCCTCATCATCGTCGCCTATGACGACGACGGGTTTGACCGCATAATCGGCATGGCCGCGGTTGCGGGTTCGCCCTACGAGTCGGCGGATTTCTGCTGGCTGGAACTGTACGTCGTGGGTTACTACCGCGGCAGGGGCGCCGCCGAAGCGGCCGTTTCGTCTTTCATGCACAGCATCCCCGGCAGGTACATAGCCGCCGTGCAGACCGCCAACCGCCGCGCCGCCGCCTTTTTCAGAAAGGTGTTTTCGGCATTCCCCGTGTACAACGAGAGTATGTACAACAACGGCGGGGAATTTCTCATGTTCTACGCCGCGCCCGCAGACGGGGACGCAAAAGGCGAAAAGGCCGAAGGAGAGGGCGGAGAAGGTACGGCCTCGGACGAGAATCCCGCCGATTGATCTTAAACCCGCGTTGGTATTTGCCCTGTATTGTGCCGTTGCCGCGGTTGATCGGTTGCGCAATTTTATGTGCCGCTGCGGCCGCGTCGCATGGCTGTTATTTTGGCTGCCGAACAATGCTTCGACCGTGCGGCTGACAAACCGAATAAAGATGACTTACCCCCGAATTTTGTGAGATTTACGGGGGTAATTGTTTTTTTTGGACATGCCGAGACTTGCGAAATTGAGAGTTTTTCGGAGCGGGGGATAGATTGAGAAATGCCGATTGATCTATCGTGCGGATAGGCATGCCGATCGGTTCAGTGCGGCGGGGCGGAAAACCGCCCCGCCGCAACAACCGTAACGACCGCCCCGCAACGGCACGGCTCTTGTCCCGACATCTCTCGCGCACGGCTCCGCGCCCGTCAACCTGCACCCCGCCGCACACGGTTCACAAAAAGTTGCCCAATCGACAGGTTTACAAAAAAACGGCCATCGGGCGGAGAGTTTACAAAAAGTTAATCAATGTGTGGTATAATATAACAAAATCGACATTTGGTGATAATTTGGATTTTAAGGTAACGGGGACGGAGACGCGCACCGTCCGATTCATGAAATTTGTCGTGAGAATGTTCAAACGCAAGCCCGAGGTTACCTACCTTGACGGGGCCATGCCCCAACGCGCCATTTTCATCGCCAACCATTCGGGCGCGAGCGGGCCGATGACTTACCGCACCTACCTCACGCCACCGCCCATGATGATCTGGGCGGCAAACGAGATGATGGGCGGTTACAAAAGCCGCAAGCGTTATCTCATAGACGTGTTTTACGGGAGGAAACTCGGCTACGGCAAGTTCCGCGCGCGGCTGTGCGGCACGCTGTTCGCCCTCGTGTCGGGTATTATATATAATGCAGGGGGAACCATTCCCGTTTACTATGACGCGGGTATGAGAAAGACCTTTGCCTACTCGGTCGAGTGCCTGAGACAGGGCGTGTCCGTTCTGGTGTTTCCCGAAAATTCGGACGACGGCTACAACGAAGAACTCGGCGCCCTCCACCGCGGTTACCTCACGCTCGCCGCCGTTGCCAAAAAGGAACTCGGAGAAGAGATTCCCGTCGTGCCCATGTACTATTCGAGGCGGCACGCCGCCATAGTCGTCGGCAAGCCGCATTACGCGTCGGCCATAACCGAAGAACTCGGCAAGGAAGGTGCCAACGAATATTTCAGAAATTACATCAACAGCCTATATACAGATTATATATTAAAGGATAAAGAGAACGAAGCCGCCGCGGAAGAATGACACCCCGCCAACCGACGTACGGAATGGTTGGGGAATTGTGCCCTCGCCCGACCCAATGGGCTGAACAGTTGACGGCGAATGACCCCGCCCGACCCGATGACAGACATGCGGAAGCCCGCTCGGGCGGCGGATAGGCCGTCGGGCGGGCTATATAATAATCCCATACAACAAATCGGGCGGGCTATATAATAAACTCCACCCAAAAAACTCCGCCCAAAAACCCCGCCAGAAAACTTCTCCGAAAATCACCCGCAAAAAAATTCCCAAAAATTTTTTTTTCACATCGGAAGTTGCATTTTTCCGCATAAAAAAATAAATTTTCGGGCACGAAGGGAAAGAAATTTTATATTATTTGGTTTCCATTCGTTTTTTTTTGCCAAAATCTATTGATAATTATCGAAAGATATGTTATAATATACTGCGAAGATGGAAATCGTCGTTGGAGGAACACCTCTTTCGGTCAAGCCCTCGAGAGGCAAAAAGATACGTATCAAGGTAGATTTTTACGGTAATGCCGTGCTTTTTCTGCCGCGAGGCGTACCGCTTTGCGAGGGGCAGAAGTTTGCCGAACGGTGCAGCGACTGGCTTGCCGCCAAGGTCCGCGCCGCCGAAGAGAGGAAGAGGGCGGAGGCCGACGATGAGGATTCCGCCGTTATATTCGGCAAAAGGAAAGGAATCGTATGCCGCAACGTACGGTCGCCCGCCATCGAGGGAGAGTTTATAGTTCTGCCCGCCACCTGCCTGCCCGCCACACCCGCACGCGCGGCCGCGCTGGACAGGCTGAGAAGGGACGAACTTTACGCTTACGTTGCGAAAAGACTGCCCGAATACGAGAGTATGACGGGGCTTAAGGCCGAGAGTTTCGGCATAAGGGCGATGCGCTCCCGCTGGGGTAGTTGCAACACCCTCAAAAAAACGATTTTGTTCAGTGTAAATCTGGCAAAAAAGCCTGCAGAAGCTATAGACTATGTAATATTGCACGAGGTGTGTCATCTTCGGCATCCGGACCACGGCGCTATGTTCAAGCAAATGCTCTCACGCTATATGCCCGACTGGAAAAAAATAAAAATTTATAACGGGATGTGATTATCATGCGGACGAAACCAATGATAAAATTGACTCAAGAAGCTAAAGCCGACATCTATGTCGAGCGCAAGATGAACTACGCCTTCTATCAGGCCGACTTTTGGGAAATAGTTCTGCCCTCCGGTTCAACCGGCGGTGCGGTGGAAATTTCCGTTGACGGCAGAAAGCGCACCCTCCTTCGCGGAACGCTCGCCTTTTTCGCGCCCGACGTCAAGCGTCGCATAACGGTGAGGGGCGAGGGCGGAGAGTACCACTCCATCCGCCTCAAGAGCGAAGTGGTCAAAGAGGTGCTCGACACCTTTGACAAAGAATCCTACAACGCGTTTTCCACGCTGGACGTGTACGTTATCAACATTGACGAACTGCACATCAGCAACATTCTGCGCGGAGTTCAGGAAGTGCACATTGCCGAAGATGCCGACCGTGAGACGCTGCTTAAAAAACTGTGCTTTACCATTCTGCTCCCGCTCGTTCCTTTCCGTACGTACAACGAGGGTAAGGACATAACCCAGCGTGCGCTCGCCGTCATGAACGACCCGCGCAACGTCTCCTTCCGTCTGCCCGACGTGGCGGACAAGGTCGGCTGCAGTGAGGAGTACCTTGTCAGATGCTTCAAGAAGAGCGGGCTGGAAACTCCCAACACCATCTTCAAGAGAATCAAACTCAGATACGCCAAGAGCGTGCTGACCACGCAGAAGATCTCCGTTTCCGAGGTTGCCACCCTCATAGGCTTCCGCTCGGTGGGCCACTTCAACAAGTTGTACTACACCGAATACGGAGTTTGCCCGGGTACGGATAAAACCAGATAACAAAAGTCCAAGGCGCGGTTCGGGGCACCCCGGACCGCGTTTTTTTAAGCCGCGGGAACCGTCCCGTTCATGTCGCCGCTGCACTGTAAGACGTGCGGCCGTCTTTGCGCCGCGTTGGCGTTTGGGCTGTCGGCTTTGCGCCGCGTTGGCACGCGGGGCAACGGGCCCCGAACGGGTTGTACTTTCGGGGCAGAAGTCCCCTTTTTCTCACATTATAGGAGGATTTATGGATTACGAATACCTTGCAAACCTGCTCTTTCCCGAGGTTACGGACACGCCCGAAGATCTCGAAAAACGCTTTCCGCCAAGGGAGGGATTGCCCGAGGGTGCGGTCGTTACGAGAATGGCGCCTTCGCCCACGGGCTTCGTGCATCTCGGCAACCTCGTGCAGGGACTTACCAGCGAAAGGCTCGCCCACCAGTCGGGCGGCGTGCTCTTTCTGCGCGTGGAGGACACGGACAGCAAGAGGGAAGTGAAGGGCGCCGTCGAGGTGCTCATCGAGACCCTCAAGCATTACGGCATTCACTTTGACGAGGGCGCGGTCATGGGCGGCGACAGCGGGGCTTACGGCCCTTACCGCCAGAGTAGGCGCGCGCCCATCTACCACGTTTACGCCAAGAAACTCGTGCGCGAGGGGCTGGCCTATCCCTGCTTCTGCACAGAGGAGGAACTCAAGGAGATTCACGAAGAGCAGGAGAAGGAAAACGCCAACTTCGGTTACTTTGGCAAGTGGGCCAAATGGCGCGACCGCCCCGTCGAGGACATAGAACAGATGATTGCCGCGGGGCACAAGTGGGTGCTGCGCTTCCGCTCCACGGGCAGTATAGAAAACAAGATTAAATTTACCGATCTCATCAAGGGAGAGATTGAAATTACCGAAAACGACATCGACCACGTGCTGCTCAAGTCGGACGGGATTCCCACCTACCATTTCGCCCACGCGGTGGACGACCACCTCATGCGGACCACGCACGTCGTCAGGGGGGACGAATGGCTGTCCACGCTGCCCTTCCACCTCCAACTCTTCCGCGCTCTCGGCTTCCGCCCGCCCAAATACTGCCACATCGGGCCGCTCATGAAGATGGACGGAAATTCCAAACGCAAACTTTCCAAGCGTAAGGACCCCGAACTCGCGCTGACCTATTACAGGGCGGAGGGCTTTCCCATCGAGGCCGTTTACGAATACATCCTCACCGTGCTCAACTCCAACTTTGAGGACTGGCGCCGTGCCAATCCCGACGCGCCGACCGACGACTTCCGCTTTTCCTACAAGAAGATGAACCCCGCGGGTTCGCTGTTTGACGGGGCGAAACTGCGCGACGTTTCCAAAAACGTCATCGGCAAGATGAGTGCGGAGCGCGTTTACGAACTCGCCGCCGGGTGGGCCGCCGAGTTTGACCCCGAATTTCACGCCGCCCTCACCCGCGACAGAGACAGGACGGTTGCCGTTTTCGCCATCGGCCGCGGCGGCAAAAAGCCCCGCAAGGACTTTGCGGTTTTCAGTGAACTCAAGGACTACATGGGCTTCTTCTACGACGAATTCTTTGCGATAAAGGAGACTTTTGACCCAAAATTCGCCCCTGCGGACGTGGCCGCCATCGTCTCGGAGTACGCGGAAATGTACGACCCCGCGGACGATCAGACCGCGTGGTTTGACAAGATAAAGAACCTCGGCGCCGCCCACGGCTTTGCCGCCGACATGAAGGAGTACCGCGCCGACCCCGACGCCTACAAGGGCAGCGTTGCGGACGTAAGCAACTTCATCCGCCTCGCCCTCACGGGCAAGAACAGTTCGCCCGACATGTACGCGGTCATGAACATCTTGGGCAAGCAAACCTGCGTTGCCCGCCTGCTCGCCTTTGCAGAGAGTTTGAAGTAACCGTTCTTTACGTTTCCGCCCGACAAACCGCCCGCATTTTGGGCGGTTTTGGGTGCCGCTGTTGCTCTTTTTGCGGGCGGCCTCAGGCGATTGCGGTTGAGATTGCGGGCAAATTGGTAAAAATTTGAAGCCCCTGCCGAATTTTTCGGCAGGGGCTTTTGTGTGTTTTTGAAATCGGGAGATCGATGAAAAACATGGCGTTTTTGTGCGATTCGGGCCACTTTTGGCATTTTTGACAACATCGCCACGCTTTCGAAAAGCGGGGACAGTAGTGCCGCAATGAGGCCGTGCGGGCAGGGGCGCCGCAATGGAAAAGCCCCGTTCTTCAACGGGGCTTTCGTGTCTGTTGTGATGATGGGCGGCTTTTTTACAACTCAACGGTAGCCGACGGCGGCCGATGAGCGTAACCGCCGACCGTTGCCGCGATGATAGGGGGTTACTTTTTGAGGGTAACTCCGTCGAGGTTGAACATGAAGATGTCCTTGTCAATCTTGTAAACGCCGCCTTCGAGGGCGTAGATTGCCCCGCAGAGCATGTCGACCACGCGCTGGGCCTCGACGTCGCGCAGTTGTTCGACGTAAACCAGAGCCGAGCGGTTTTCCTTAAAACCGTTTATAATTTCCTGAATTTCGTGAAAGTAACGCGGGTGGTAGACCTGAAGGGAACCGCCGTTCGCCTCGCGTACGTTGACGGGGGTGTTGGCGGCAGTCGCCGTCTGCTTGCTCTTTTTCTTGGGTTCTTCGTTAAGTAAAAGATCTAAAAAACTCATTTTAACCTCTTGTATATCATAATATAATTATTTTACGAATGTCAGGTACTTTGCGTGATGTCGGGCGTTGAATATCACAATTTGACGGTCGGCGTGTGGTGCCGCGGCTTGTATATCACAATTTAATGTGTGTCGGGCGTGGGGGAGAAAGCCGTGCATGAGTGGGCGCGGGCGTGCCCGTTAAGTATCATAAGATTATATCGGCGCGGGGGACGGCGCATTTTACATAATTTTACGGTCGGTTGTCGGGCGACACGCTTTATCACAGTTTAATGTATTCTTTTTTGACGAGTATCAAAAACAGGGCGAGGATGAACACCGACAGGGCGACGATGACGATTACGGTTGCGGTAACGCTGTCGTTGCGGCCGTCAACCTCGGTGTGGTTGCCGGCGGGGGAAGCGTCGGTTACGGGTTCCAACTTCTGCGTAATCTCGCCCGCGGCGACAAAGCAGGCCTTTCCGTCCCCGTAATCCACCAGGAGATAGTCGACGCCGTTCAGACAATATTTTTTTGTTATATTGACCTCGGTGCCCTTGTCGAGGGGGGTGGCGGCGTCCGTTTCAAACACCGTGCAGGCGATGGGCAGTTTGTAACCCTTGCAGTTTTTGGCAATCACGTAGCCGCTTGTAAAGGGCGGTTCGGCGGGGATTACGTCGGTCATCACGCTGTCCGCAACGAGGGCGAACACGGGGTTGTAGTCGAAGATCG
>CANQUN010000040.1 GCA_947627065.1 uncultured Clostridia bacterium | reverse complement strand
GAACCCGCAAAAGTGGCCGATAACGAATATTTCAGGACGGTTGTCCACCCCATTCTCGTGCTCGAGGGCGACAAACTTCCCTCCTCCGCCTTCAATGCGGACGGCTCGGTGCCCACAGGTACCACCAAGTACGAAAAACGCGGCGTTGCCGTTAACATTCCCAAGTGGATACCCGAAAACTGCATACAGTGCAACCAGTGCGCGTTCGTGTGCCCGCACGCCTGCATACGCCCCGCCGTCAATGCGGAAGGCACGGACAAACCCGCAAGTTACGCCACCCGCCACTGCACGGGCCTCAAGGGACACGAATTCAGGATTCAGGTCTCCCCGCTCGACTGTATGGGCTGCGGCGTGTGCGCCGATATATGCCCCAGCAAGACACGCGCCCTCGAGATGGTTCCCTTTGAATCCATAGCCGCCGAGGAGACGGTGAATTACGAATTTTCCGAAAAACTGCCCGAGACCGACCTGAGCGTGTTCAAGCCGTCCACCGTAAAGGGCAGCCAGTTCAACCAGCCGCTGTTTGAATTCTCCGGCGCGTGCGCGGGCTGCGGCGAGACGCCTTATATAAAGGTGATAACCCAACTGTTCGGCGACAGGATGATAGTTGCAAACGCAACGGGCTGCTCGTCCATATACGGCGGTTCTTCCCCCACCTGCCCCTACACCACAAACAGCAAGGGACAAGGCCCCGCGTGGGCTAACAGCCTGTTTGAGGACAACGCCGAGTTCGGTTACGGCTACAACCTCGCCTACGGCCAGAGGAGAGCCAAACTTGCCGAAAAGATAGAAGCGCTGATGAACGAGTGCGACGACTGGGCGGAAGCGAAACAGGCCTGCGCCGAATGGCTTGAGAACAGAAAGAACGCCGAGGGCAGCAAGACCGCTTCTGAAAAATTGGTAAAGACCATTACCCCCTGCGACGGCTGCGGCTGCAAGCACGACGCGCTCGTCCGCGAGATACTTGCCGATAAGGACTGCCTCGTCAAGAAATCCATCTGGATAATCGGCGGCGACGGCTGGGCTTACGACATAGGGTACGGCGGACTCGACCACGTGCTCGCAATGGGCGAGGACGTCAACGTTCTCGTGCTCGACACCGAGGTTTACTCCAACACGGGCGGTCAGGCTTCCAAGTCCACCCCCACGGGCGCCGTTGCCAAATTTGCGGCTTCGGGCAAGCGCGTTAAGAAGAAGGACCTCGGCATGATGGCCATGAGTTACGGTTACGTTTACGTTGCGCAGTGCGCCATGGGCTACAACAAACAGCAGTTCCTCAACGCAATAATCGAGGCAGAACGTTACGACGGACCGTCCCTTCTCATCTGCTACGCGCCCTGCATCAACCACGGCATAAAGATGACCAAGTCGCAGGACGAAGAGAAGCGCGCTGTAGAGGCCGGTTATTGGCACTGCTACCGTTACAATCCCGACAAGATAGGCACGGGTGAAAATCCCTTCACGCTCGATTCCAAGGATCCCACGGCCAGCTACCACGACTTTATACTCGGCGAAACCCGCTACGCCTCCCTCAAGAAGGCCATGCCCGACGTTGCCGAACAACTCTTTGCCGAAGCCGAAGCCGAAAACAACGAGCGTCTCGGCAAGTACAAGAACCTTGCAAAGAAAGACTGAAACGACCGTTGACCAATAGCAAAAACCCCGTATTTTGTGAGAAATACGGGGTTTTTTGTGATTTTATGGGGTTGTCGGTCCGGCGTCCGCGGCGGATTTTGAGATGACTGCTGAGTAGGAGACGTCGGTTGTTTCAGGTGATGACTGTTGCGTAGGAAACGTCGGTTTTCAGGTACAATACGTCCCGTCGGGAAAAATCAGTCTTTTAGATTGATGACGTTTTCTATGCAGGCGAGGACGTCGTCCCGTCCCCTGCCGTCCACCGAGGAAACGGCGATGACGTTGCCTTCGGCAAGGCCGACGCAGGCGGCGAGCGAGCGGACGGCGGGCTTTATCTTGGATTTGGCAATCTTGTCCGCCTTGGTGGCGACGACGGTGAACGGAATGATTTCGGCATTGAGATAGGCAACCATGTCGCGGTCGTCGGCGGTGGGTTCGTGCCGAAGGTCCATGAGCGAGAAAACGTGAGATATACGGGACTTTTCGGCAAAGAACTCGTCTAAAAGTTTGGCCCAAGAGAGTTTTTCCGCCTTGGAGACCTTGGCGAATCCGTAGCCCGGCAGGTCGGCGAGAACAAAGGCACCGAAGTCGAAATAGTTTATCATACGCGTTCGGCCCGGTGTGTTGGAAGTGCGGGCCAACTTGCCGTTTCTGGCGAGCATGTTGATGAACGAACTCTTGCCGACGTTGGATTTACCGAGGACGGCGATGACGGGCTTGTCCGTGCGGTAGAAGCCCGACGCCGAGACTGCCGATTTGATGAATTCCGCCTTGCCTACCTTGATCATGATTGGAAGGGTTCGACGAACGCTTTGTCAAACACTTCGTCAACCGTTTCTACGGGGATGAAGCGTATCTTCTTGCGTATTTCGGCGGGTATCTCCTCGAGGTCCTTGACGTTGCCCGCGGGGATTATTATGTCGTTTATGCCTATCCTGAAGGCGGCGAGAGACTTTTCCTTCAAACCGCCGATGGGCAGAACGTTGCCGCGCAGGGTTATTTCACCCGTCATGGCGATGGATTTTTTGACTTTTTTATCGGTGAAAGCCGACAGCAGGGCGGTGGCGAGGGTTATGCCCGCGCTGGGGCCGTCCTTGGGGGTTGCGCCTTCTGGAATGTGAATGTGAACGTCGTTTTCCGCAAATGCCGCGCTGTCTATGCCGTACCTGTCGGCGTGGGAGCGGAGGTAAGAGAATGCGGCCTGCGCGCTCTCGCGCATTACGTCGCCAAGTTTGCCCGTGAGCAGAATCTCCCCTTTGCCCTTCATGAGCGTGCATTCGACGGTGAGGGTAACGCCGCCGACCGAAGTCCACGCAAGACCCGTAACCGCGCCCACTTCGTCCTTGGCGAACGCCTTGTCGGGCACGTAACGCGGTGCGCCGAGCAGCGTTTCCACATCCTTGTCGGCGATTACGTGCTTCTTTCTGCGTTTGGCCGAAGCCACCTTTGTGGCTATCTTGCGGCAGATGCTGCCGATTTCGCGCTCGAGGTTGCGGACGCCCGCTTCGAGAGTGTAGCCCTCCACCAACTTTACGAGGGCGGAGTCTTCTATTTCAATGTCCTTTTCGGTAAGGCCGTTGGCCTTTATCTGTTTGGGAATGAGGTAATTACGCGCGATGGCGCACTTTTCTTCCTGCGTGTAGCCCGAGAGGCTGACGACCTCCATCCTGTCGAGCAGGGGTGCGGGTATGGTGTCGAGCGTGTTGGCAGTGGTTATGAAGAGGACGTTGGAGAGGTCGTAATCCACTTCGAGATACCTGTCGCGGAAGGTGCTGTTCTGCTCGGGGTCGAGCACTTCGAGCAGGGCGCTTGCGGGGTCGCCGCGCATGTCCGCGCCCACTTTGTCTATCTCGTCGAGCAGGAACACGGGGTTGACGGTGCCCGCCTCTTTCATGGCGTAGATTATGCGGCCGGGCATAGAACCGATGTAGGTGCGCCTGTGGCCGCGGATTTCGGCTTCATCCCTTATGCCGCCGAGGCTCATGCGGACGAACTTCCTGCCAAGCGCACGCGCGACCGAACGGGCTACCGAGGTTTTGCCCACGCCTGGGGGGCCTACGAAACAGAGTATTGGGCCGCGTATGGAACCCGTGAGTTTGAGAACGGCAAGGTACTCGATTATGCGTTCCTTTACCTTTTCCAGCCCGTAATGGTCGGCGTTGAGTATCTCCGCCGCCTTGTTGATATCTTCGGTATCGGTGGTCTTTTCGTTGAAAGGAAGGTCGAGCAGCCAATCGAGGTAATTGAGCCCCACGGTGTATTCGGGAGAACTCGTGGCCGTCTTGTCGAGTTTGTTAAGTTCCGAGAGGGCCTTTTTGTTGACTTCCTCGGGCATGTGCTTTTCTTCTATGCGGCGGCGGAGTTTTTCAATCTCCTCTTCATCTTCGCCGAGTTCGCTGTGAATGGCGCGTATCTGCTCGCGCAGGTAATACTCGCGCTGGTTCTTTTCTATATTGGTGCGCACGCGCGCGGCAAGTTTCTTTTCGAGAGAGACTATCTCTATCTCGTAAAGGAGCATGGCGTCGAGCCGCAGCAGGCGTTTGGTGAGGGAATCCTCCTCGAGAATCTTCTGCTTGTCGGGCACCTTGAACCTGATGTTGTAAACGACGGTGTTGATGAAGGTGGCGGGGTCGTCCTCCGATTCTATGTCATCAAGCCCTTCGGGCACCTTGGATACACTAGAGTACGCCGCGAACGTGTCCTTACTGACGCGGAATGCGGCGTCCAACTCGGCGGGAACGGACACGGATTCGTAAAGCCGCTCCACTTCTACCTCAAAGAACTCCTCGTTGTCTATAAAGTCCACTATTCTGGCACGGTAAAGCCCCTGCACGGTTACGCGCACGTTGTCCGCCGCCTGCGCTATCTTGTATATCTGGCGGATCTGGCAGACGACGCCCACGTTGTACACGTCGTCCCTGCCGGGCATTTCTTCGTCTCCGTTCTTCTGGCTGGAAATGAATATGTTCATTCCGCTGCCCGCCGTTCTCACCGCTTGCAGGGACATGGCGCGCCCCACGTCGAAAGTGGCGGACACACCGGGGAAAACTACCTTTCCCCTGAGCGCGACCATGGGCAGCGTAACCCTTGCGGGGTCTATGTTTTCGCTTAACGTTTCGTTGAGATTTTCTTCCATAGTTCACCTCATGTTACAAGGTTAGTATTGGGCTAAACACGGCTAAAAATTCCGATTTGGCAAAAAAGGTACCGACCGACAGCCGATACCTTTCCGTTAGCCTTTTTAGGTTATCACGCGTCCTCTTCCGTTTCGGGAATGAGATTCTTGTACGCGTCGGGATATCTGGTAACAGCCTGTTTTTCTCCGTCTTCGAGATATTTGGAAATACGGAAGTTGACTATGTCGTTTACCAGATCCTGAACGCCGGCGTCTACCTTGGCCTTTTTGAATCTGTAAGCGACGGTCTTTTCGGTTTCAAGGTCGGCCTCGAATGCGGCCGCGTCGGTATAAGCGGGTTCGGTGTTGGGTTTGACGACCTTGGTGCAGACTATGATGTGGTAGCCGTAATCGGTGGCAACCACGCAGTAACTGCCAACGCCTTGACCGATGACGTACTCCGCCGCGTCGGCAAATTCTTTGACGAAATTGTTGGATACGGGCGAGAGCAGGTAGCCGAGGTAGTTGCCGAGGGCGCCCGGGTCGGTGTTGAAGGCGTAGATGAGGTCCTCTACCTTGTGCATATCTTCGTCGGTAAGAATGTCGTCGGCTTCGGTGTAGGCGCCGATCTTGCCTTCCCACGAATATACTTTGTCGGTTACGGGAGCGGGTGTGGTGCCCAAAACGGTTGCGAAACTGTATTCTTCGGAACCCGTGAGGAAGGTTTCAAAGGGGATTTCTTGGGCCACGACGTCGGTGAAGCGGAAGGTCTTGTTTTCAACGTCCTTGTCGCCCCAAGCCCAGCCGTTTTCATCGTGGTAATAGCCGTTTTCGGTATCGGTGGTGGCCGAACCCGTTACGCCGTAAGTTCCCACAAACTTTTCAAGACCCGCCGTCCTGACGTAATCCTTGCCGAAAGCGAGCGGGGAAGGAATGGCGTTGACGTCTATGTCGTCGGTGTCGAAATAAGTGTTTTTAAGCCAACTTTCGCGCTGGTCGGTTACAACGAGGCCTTTGAGAAGTTCGGCCCTGTATTCCTTTATCTTGGCCCTGTCGGTAACCTTGGAGCCGTAAGCGGTGAGGGCCGCGCTCTGCTCGTCCGAGAAACCGATGAGGATGTTGGCAACGTAGCCGTACTGCTTGCCGCCGGCAAGGGCGGGATTGTAGAGAATGTAAGAATCTTCGGTTACTCCGTCGAGAGCCGTTTCGTAAGCGGTGAGGTCGGTGGAGTAAGCCGCCTTTTGCGAATTGAAGGTAGCGATGTAGTCGTTGTAGAGGGATTCGGGGGTCATGCCGCCCTCGGCCTCGTCCTCAATCCTGTCCTCATAGACGGAAATTACCGCGTTCTCGAGGTTGGAAACGAGTTGGTCGGCATAGTAAGAATAATTGCTTACGTCGTACTGCTTGGAGCCGAGGTTGGCAAATTCTTTGGTGCCTATTATGCCGTTTTCGGCAAAGGAATCCAGAAAATCCTTGACGGCGGCGTGGCGGCCGTCGGCCTTTATCTGATAGGATTCGTACTTGGCTATTCTCCACGCGTCGTAAGCGGCGATTTCGCCGTCGAGTTTTTCAAGTTCCTCAACGGTTATGTCCTCGTCCCAGCCCTTGGATTCCGCCTCGTTTTTGTACTTGACGTACTCTTCGTCAACGGCCTCTCCGTCCTTGGTCTCGACGGTGGGAGCCGTGCGGGCTTCAAAGGTTTCGTCCTCCTTTTCGTCCTCGGGGTCGGTCTCCTCGTCGTCGAAGGAGTCGATTATGCTGTTTATGTTGGACTTGACGTTGTAAACGGCTTGGGCAATGTCAACGTCGTCGAGATAAGCGACGAGTTGGCTGACGTATTCCGTACGTGTCTGAATATATTCTCTGTCCGTCTTGTCCTTTATATCCTTGGCGTCGGGCAGACCGAGTTTTATGGCCGTGGAAGTGTGCTTTTCGTATTCGTCATCGGCGTCTGCTGCGGCCGCGTCGAGTTCGGTGCGGGCGTACTGCAGAATCACTTTGTTGTTGATGAGGTTGTTGAGCACAAGTTCGTAAGCCTGCGCCGCGTCGTAATCGTAATACAGAACGTAATAGTAGCCGTAGTTGACGTAACCCGACATGAGTTCTCTCTTGTAGATCTTTCCGCTGTCTGCAAATTTGCCTTCTACGTTGACGTTGGCAACAACCTGCATGACGTCTTTGTCCACGTTTACGCTGATGAGGTCGCACCCCGTGAGCAGGCCGAGGCCCACCGACAGTGTGAGAACGAGCGCGAGTATTTTAGTCGACATTCTTTTCATGATGTCTCTCCCAAAATGTTTTGTCCCCGAAAAAGGGCATTTTAATAGCTTTATCTATTATACAAGATATATAATTTTTTTGCAATGCTTTTAAGGCCGTTTTTGGATTTTTGGTGAATTTTTTTCTGTTTTTCTCCCTCTTTCGCCCGCTTTTCCCTCTCTTCATCCCGCTTTCTTCCCCTCTTCCGGCCGCTTTGGGCGGCGGAAAGCCGAAAATTTGCGGGTGATACGGGCGGATTGAGGCCTGCCGTGCGGGTTGCCGACAAGTTGCGGGCGGGCGATACGGCGGGTTTTGGCGGCGGGCGCGTGGGTTTTGAGGGGATTGCGCGGGTGTTATGCGGGGATTACGCGGGGGCGGTGAACTCGCCGCTCTGATCGGTTATCGACGTTACGAAAGAGAGAACCTCGGCGGCGGAAGAACCCGCGAGGGTGGCGACGACGGTGGGCCTTTCCTTGACCGAAAGGGTGAGCCGCCCGTCTCCCGAAACGCGGTCGAGCATGTGGCAGGCGGCCAGCGATTCGAGGTCGGCAAACGTGAGTTCGGCGCCGCCGTTTTTGACGATAACCTTTGAAATACGGCACTTTTTGGCAAGATGTTTGAGGGCGGCAATGTCGGTGAGGGCAACGACTTCGAGCGGGGGGCGGCCGTAAACTTCGGTGAGTGACGATAGGATTCGCTCCTTGTCCGCCTTGCTCTTTATCTCGGCAATCTGCTTGTAACAGTCCATTCTCGAAGCCGAGGACGGCATGTACTGCTCGGGGATGAACGCGCTCATCCTGACGTCAAGTTCGGTGTCGGCGTCGGGGCCGACGTCGTTGAGTTCTTCTTTAAGAATTTTGGAATACAACTCGTAACCCACGCGCTCCATGTGGCCGTGCTGCTCTCTGCCGAGAACGTTGCCCGCACCCCTTATTTCAAGGTCGCGCATGGCGATTTTGAAGCCGCTGCCCATGTCGGCAAATTCGGTTATGGCGTTTAAGCGTTTGTAGGCGGCCTCGCTCATTACCTTGTCGGGTTTGAAGGTGAAGTAAGCGTGCGCGAGGCGGCTGCCGCGGCCCACCCTGCCCTTGAGTTGGTAGAGGGTGGAAAGCCCCAGCCTGTCCGCGTCTATTACGATGAGGGTGTTGGCGTTGGGAAGGTCGATTCCGTTTTCTATTATCGTGGTGGCGACGAGTATGTCGGCCTTGCCGTCGTAAAAGTCCATAACGGCCTTTTCAAGTTGCTTTTCGGGCATTTGGCCGTGGGCGGTTATTATCTTGGCCTCCGGCAACAAGTCCCCTAAATCGCGGGAAAACCGCGCAATTGTGTCCACGCTGTTGTAGAGGACGAACACCTGACCGCCGCGCGCGATTTCACGGGTGATGGCGTCCCGCAGCAGGGCGTCCGACTCTTCGGCCACGCACGTCTGCACGGGGATTCTCGACTTGGGCGGGGTGTTTATGGTGCTTATGCTCCTTATGCCCGAAAGGGACATGTGCAGCGTTCTCGGTATGGGGGTTGCGGTGAGGGTTAGCGTATCGACGTTTGTTTTGAGCGTCTTTATCTTTTCCTTGTGTTCAACGCCGAAGCGCTGTTCTTCATCGAGGATGAGAAGGCCTAAATCTTTGAAAGCCACGTCCTTGCCGAACAACCTGTGCGTACCGATGACTACGTCCGTCTTGCCCTCTTTGAGATTTTGGAGAGAAGTTTGTATTTCCTTGGGTGTGCGGAACCTGTTTATTAAGTCAACCGTTACGCCGAAATCGCGAAACCTTGCCGTGGCGGTGGCAAAATGCTGGGTGGAGAGTATGGTTGTCGGGGCGATTATGGCCACCTGCTTGCCGTCCAGCACGGCCTTGAAGGCGGCACGCAGGGCAACTTCCGTCTTGCCGAAGCCCACGTCTCCGCACAGCAGCCTGTCCATCACACTGTCGCTTTCCATGTCCGCCTTTATCTCGGCTATGGATGAGAGTTGGTCCTCGGTTTCTTCGTATTCAAACGAGTCCTCGAACATCTTCATCAGCTCGCCGTCGGGGGAGAATTTGAAGCCGACGCGCCCCGCACGCTCGCGGTAGAGTTTCCTGAGGTTGACGGTCATGGTGCGCACCGATTGGCGAACCCTTTCCTTTACCCTTTCAAAGTCCTTTGCGCCTATCTTGTCGAGTTTGGGCTTCTCCTCTCCGCCGAGGTACTTGGTGAGTTTGTCCATCTGCTCGACGGAAACGTACAGCACGTCCCCGCCCGCGTAACTCACGGCTATGTAGTCCTTGACGCCCGACGCCGTTTCTATCTTTTTTGTGCCCAGGACAAGGCCTATGCCGTACTGTTCGTGAACGGCGTAGTCGCCCACGGTGGGTGCGCTGAACAGGTCGCCGCGGCGTTTTTTGAGTTTTTTCTCGGACGAGGTTTTAAGGTAAAGATCCCCGCTGCCTATCACCGCGAGGCGGGTCTGGTGGCAGACAAAGCCGCTGGTGAGCATGAAGGTCGTCAGCTTGACGCCGCGGACGGGAACGTCAAAGGTGTCGGACACCTCGGCGTATATCTTTTGAGAAAGAAGTTCGTCGTACAGTTTGGCGGCGCGCGCGGGGTCGGCACAGCAGACGATCACGCCGTAACCGCCCGCGTTCCAACTGCCAATATCCGCAACGACGTCCCCCATCCTCATCGAATAACGCGCCACGGGCGTGGTTTCAAACTTGAAGATTCTGAGCGGGGTTATGAGCGGGGACGTGTACGTCATGCTCTGGAGGGCGACGGTGCGGTGTTCGGCTATGCGGCCGAGCAGGACGCCGCCTTGGGTAAGTTGCCGCTCGGTAAAGTCGTACGCTTCGCCCGAAGCGATCAGCTGTTTTATCCTCTCCTCGTGCTCCTTGCGGACCATGAGCAGGTTTTCGTAAACGAGTTTGGGTTCGTCGTAAACGACGACGGCGTCCTTGTCGAGATAGGCAAAAACGTCGTCGGTTACGTTTTTCAAAAGGGGCATGACGAACTGCAGCCTGTCGTCCGCACCGCCCGCTTCAACAGCGGCGGAAAGTTCTGAAAAGATGACCGCGGATTTGCGAAAAACCCCGTTTTTCACACATTTTCGGCTACTTTTGGAAAGTTCGGCAAGCAGGGCACGCTTCTCGGAAGGGTCTACCGAAACGTCGGTTGCCATGACTATGCGAAAGTCCTCGGCGTCGCCCGTTTTGAGACCCGTGGCGGGGTCGAACGTCCTTATGTCCTCAACCTCGTCGCCGAAAAATTCCATCCTGTACGGCTCGTCGGAATTTACGGGATAGACGTCGAAAACGTCGCCGCGGACGGCAAATGTGCCCTTTTTCTCGACGATTTCAGTCCTGACGTATCCCATCGAGGAAAGGCGGGCGGCGAGGGCGCCCATGTTGTGCTCGGTGCCCTTTCGGATATCCTCCGCCTCCACGCGGGCGGGGAAGAGCTGGAGCAGCGCCTCGAAGGTGGTAACCACCACGTCGACGCCGCGGCTTATCTCGTCCAGAGCCTTTAGCCGCTCGTACAAACTGTCCTTGCGGAAGGAGCGTTTGAAGAGGAGAACGTCGTCCTTGGGACCGAGAAAAACCGCCTTTTTCCCACTTAATTCGCCAATTTCGGTGGCGACGAGCCTGCCCCCTTCAACGGTGTTTGTGATGTACAGCACCTGAAAGGGAAGGGACGCGGCGATGAGGCATTTGTTGGAAAATTGTATGCCGAAAGCCGAGCAGGGCAAGCCTTCCCGGACGGTGGAAACAAGCTCGGCATACTGTTCGCCGAGCTTTTTATAATCGGTATATTCGGATAACGGCATGGGCTGTTATCTCCGTTTAACCGCCTTGTGCGGATTCTTTTACCGTGTTGTATTTCATTGCAAGCATCTCCGCGTCCGTGCCGCCCGCAAATTCGAGGGCGGCCTGCGCCGCCGCGTTGAATGCGGGGATGAGAATCTGTTCGTCCTTGGCTCTCGACGACAGAACGTAATCCAGAAGGGGCATGGTCGGATTTTCGGGACGGATGCCTATCCTTATGCGGGCGACCTCTTTGGTGCCGAGCAGGGCGACGACGTTGCGCATTCCGTTGTGCGAACCCCCCGTTCCCTTTGCCCGTATGCGGATCCAGCCGAGGGGCAGGTCGTAATCGTCGTAGATGACGACGACGTTGGTGAGGGGAATGCCGTAATAGGCGATTATTTCCCTTATGCTCTCACCGCTGAGGTTCATGTACGTCTGCGGTTTTGCAAAGATGACCTTTTCGCCACCGACGAAGGCTTCTGCCAGCAAGGCGCGGCACTTGTTTCTGACGGGGCCGGCGCCGGCAAGCCGTGCAGCCGCGGTTACCGCTTCGAACCCGCAATTGTGAAAGGTCCGCTCGTATTGGGGACCCGGATTTCCCAAACCTACTATAAGATACATCAGCCGTCGTAAATTTCGGACATCTGCTTGTCCAGATATATATTTTCTATCGCCTTGGCGAAAAGCCCGGCCACCGAGAGAACCTTTATCTTGTCCAGCCTCTTTTCGGGGGGCAGCGGAATGGTGTCGAGCACGACGAGTTCGGTGATGCACGAATCGGCAATGCGCTGTATTGCGGGACCCGAAAGGACGGCGTGCGTGGCGCAGGCGTATATCTCGGCCGCGCCGTTGGCGTGCAGCGCTTCCGCACCCTGACAGACGGTGCCCGCGGTGTCTATCATGTCGTCGACTATCAGGCATTTCTTGCCCGCTACCTCGCCGATTATGTTCATGACCTCTATCTGGTTGGCCTTGGGTCTGCGCTTGTCTATTATTGCCATGGGGCAGTTGAGTTTGGCGGCGACGTTACGCGCACGGGTTACCGAGCCGACGTCGGGAGACACCACTATAAAGTCGGCGTCCGCCTTCTTCTGGAAATATTTGTAGAGCAGCGGGCCTCCGTAAAGGTGGTCTACGGGAATGTCGAAAAAGCCTTGTATCTGCGCGGCGTGCATATCCATGGTAAGCACCCTGTCCGCACCGGAGGAAGTTATTATATCGGCAACGAGTTTTGCGGTTATCGGATCTCTCGAACGGGCCTTTCTGTCCTGACGGGCGTATCCGAAATAAGGAATGACGGCGGTTATTCTCCCTGCCGAAGCGCGGCGCGCCGCGTCCGTCATGATGAGCAGTTCCATCAGATTTTCGTTTACGGGGGCGCAGGTGGACTGAACTATGAACACGTCTCTGCCCCTGACCGTTTCGCCGAGGTGAACCGAGGTCTCTCCGTCGCTGAAATGGCCGACTTCTATCTGGCTCAGTTCAAAACCGAGGTGGTGGGCTATGCTCTTGGCGAGGACAGGGTTGGAATTGCCTGCGAAAATCTTGATTTCGTTGCCGTGCGTTATCATTTTTACTCTTTCCTCCGTGAGTATTTAATTGTCGTCCGTTTTTGTTGCCGAATGCGGGCTTTATGGTTGCCGCTCGTTATTATTGCGGCCTGCGGGTTTGGAATTGCCCGCGGGCGTTTTCTTCTGCCCGTCGGCACGGCCCGCCCGGGGCTTTGATGTCCGCTTTTATGGGGCTTTGATGTCCGCCGCTTATAATTGTATTACAAAACCAAAAAATTATCAAGTCATTTTATCCCGCGGGCGAACTTTATTTTCAAAGGGGCGGAATTTATATCCCAAGCGGAGGATTTTGTGTCCGATTGTATACCGCTGCGGACGGCCGCGTTCTCTTTGTACTGTAGGACGTGTTGCGAGTTGGATTGCGGGTTGTAGGTCAGGTTGAGGACGGGTGGGTGGCGGCGCAAGCGAAGGATTGCCAAGTAGTGCGGCGGGGTTTGAAAGGGCGGAGTTACGGAGACCGTAAAAACAAAAAAACCGCCTAAAACGCACAAAAACGGCGGATTCTTCCGCCGCTGCGATTGGGTTTGTCATTTCCGCACACGTCATTTTTTGTTACCGTAAAACCGCTGAGGCGGCCGTGCGGTCATTCTTCGGACGTGCGCTTTTGGGCAAAGAATTCGGTGATGAGGCGGGAACATTCTTCTTTGAGAATGCCGCCCGTAACCTGCGTGTTACTGTTAAGCCCCGCGTTTTCGAGCAGGTTGAGGTGGCTGCCGCACGCCCCGCTCTTGGGTTCGTACGCGCCGAACACGACCGACGAGATACGCGCGTTTGCCGCCGCGCCCGCACACATGGCGCAGGGTTCGAGAGTAACGTACATTTCGCAGCCGTTCAGCCGCCAGTCGCCCGTCTTGCGGCAGGCGCGTTCGATGGCTATCATCTCGGCGTGTGCGGTTGCCAGACGGCGTTTCTGGCGCATGTTGTGGGCGCGGGCTATGACGGCGCCGTCCTTTACGATGACGCAGCCGATGGGGACCTCTCCCGCCCTGCGTGCCGCCTTTGCCTGAGCGATGGCAAGCCGCATAAAGTTTTCTTTGCGTTTAATCTCCTCCCTCTCGCGCTCGGCGAGGGCAAGGGCCTTTTCTTGTCTATTCATCTCTATCACTCCCGTCGCTTCCGTCTCCTTTATCGCTCCCCTCGCTCCTACCGTTTCCGTCGCTGCCGAAGGCAGGCGGCAGGGCTATCTCCTTGCCGTCGAGGTAATAAAGCGGCGAGGACGCGGGAAAGGCGAACACCATTCTCTGCGCCTGCAGCCGCTGGACGTTGGCGTGCAGGGCATGGTTGAACTTGTTGTCTCCGTACTTGCCGTCGCCGACCACGGGGTGGCCGATGAATGCGAGGTGGGCGCGGATCTGGTGGGTTCTGCCCGTGATGAGTTCCACCTCAACGAGCGAGGTGGCTCCCCTCTCCTCTATCACGCGGTAGGCCGTTTCTATGGGCAGGCCGCGGCCGCCGCGGTTGACGGAAACGTGCGAATTTTGTGCGTCTTTTTGGAGATACGCTGAGATTCGGGCGGCTTTTGGGTTGGGAACGCCCTTGACTTCGGCAACGTAAAACTTGCGGAAGGTACGCTTGCGGAAGCCTTCGATAAGGGCGTTTTCAGTCTCGTCCGTGAGGGCGTAAACTATGAGGCCGCGGGTGTTTCTGTCAAGCCTGTGAACGGCCCGCGCCGTCGGGAAAGAGGCGTTTACCGCTTTGGTAAAGTCGGGCACGTCTATGCCGTACGGCTTGTCGAACACGGCGATGTTCCCGTCCTCATACACGGGCGAAACGTTTACGGCGGATTGATGGTAAACCTCCACTTCATCGCCCGCACAAACGGGTATATCCTCTTTTACTCGTTTTCCGTTGACCTTTACATCCTTGTTGCGAAGGAGTTTTCTCACCGTGGGATAGGGTATTCCGCCCTGCGAGGCAATTGTTTTGGCAAGCCTGCCGTCCGCACGAACCGCAAATTTTATCATGACCGTACTTCCGTTTTATTATCGAATACAATTTGGCAAACGCCGCGCCGATGGCAAACAGAACGGCGAGGGCGCACACGCTTTTGACAAGGCCGCCAAGCCCCACGAGCAGGGCGATTCCGTAAGCCGCGTAGCCCGCCGCAAAACCCACGAGCAGAGAAAAAACCCCGTAAAACGCATAATTTCGCCCTATTTCCTGCCTGGTGGCGGCAAGCGCCATTACGCAGGGCGTGTAGTAAGCGGCAAACGCGGTGAACGCCAGAGCCGTTTCGGGCGACATGGCGCCGGCGATGCCCGCGGGATAGGCGAGCGACAGGACGCTAACCACCCCTTCTTTGGCGACGAGGCCTACGAGCGCGGCGACGGGCAACTGCCACCCTTCCGCACCCATGGGCGCGAACAGAAAGGCGAGTTTGGAGCCGATGAGGGCCAGAATACTCGACGAAATTTCACTTTCTTCGAGAAATCTGCCCGTCGGCGACACCGAGCGCAGCAGCCACACGGCCGCCGAGACGGCGAACAGCACGCTGCCGATCTTTATTATAAACGATTTGAGGTAATTTTTCAACTGTTTTAACACGGTAGCCGCTTTGGGAAGGCGCAGGGGCGGAATTTCCATGGCAAACGGCACGTCCTTTCCGCCGTCCGCAAGGCTTGAAATTGCGGCGGCAATCAGGCCGACGGCTATGCCGAACAGGTAAAAACAGGTTACCGCAAGAAAGGCGCTTTCGGGAAAGAACGCCGTGAGAATGAAAGTGAAGATGGGCATGCGCGCGCTGCACGAAATGAAAAAAAGCGCCGATATCGCACGTTTTTGCAGGGTTTTGTTCTCCGCCGTGCGCGACGACATGACCGCCGTAGCCGTGCAGCCGAAGCCGACGAGCAGCGGAAACAGCACCTTTCCGCCAAGCCCCACGGCCGCGAGCGGCGCGTCGAACACAAAGGCCGCACGCGAGAGAATGCCGCTTTCTTCAAGCATGATGAGAAAGAAGTACAACAGCGTCAGTTGCGGCAAAAAGCCCACCACTCCGCCGAGGCCGCAGATTATCCCTTCGGACACGAAGCGCGCCGCAAACGTGCCGACGTAAGGCTGAGCGAAGGCGCGGAATGCGGGGGCGAGCCTTTGGGTAAGGCATTCCTGCAAGAACGCGCCCGCGAGTTTGCCCGGGCCGAACCTGCCGAACGTAAGGTAGAACACCGCCGCCATCACGGCGAGGAACATGAGCGCGGCGGGCACGGGCGAGAGCAGCAGGCGGTCGAACCCCTTGGGCGAGTAGGGCGCGGGCGGCGTGAACACCGAACGGGGAAGTTCGTAGCCTCTCCCCTTTGCCCGTGTCGTGTTTGCCGAGGTTGTGGCTGTTGTTGCGTGGTTTGGTGCTTGTACGGCGGGGTTTGGCG
>CANQUN010000039.1 GCA_947627065.1 uncultured Clostridia bacterium | reverse complement strand
CGGCAGAGGGGCTCACCTCGGTCGCGCTTGCGCTTGTTTCGGGGGGAGACATCGTGTGCATCGAAAAGGACGGCGTTCGGGCGGCGCGCGCGAGGGAGAATTTTTTATCGTTCGGCGTAAAGGAGCGCATCACCCTCTTTGAAGGGGACGCGGGCGACATCCTGCCCCACCTTTCGGGCAGTTTCGATCTCATCTTTTCAGACGGTCCCAAGGCGCAGTACAGGCGGTATCTTCCCGACTGCAAGAGACTTTTGAAACAAGGCGGCATGCTGTTTTCGGACGACGTCTTTTTCTTGGGCAAGGAGCTCTCCGCCGTGCCCAAAAAGCGGAAGATGCTCGCCGTGCACCTGTGCGAATATGTGCAGATGTTGCAGTCCGACCCCGATTTCGAGACAACACTCTACGAATACGGCGAGGGGCTCGCCGTGAGCAAAAAACTGTGAGGAACAGAGCGTGAAAACAGAACTTCTCGCCCCCGCGGGCAATCTCGCAAAACTCAAACTTGCCATCTACTACGGCGCGGACGCCGTGTATTTGGGCGGGAAGTCCTTTTCTCTGCGCACCTTTGCGGATAACTTCACGGACGAAGAGCTCAAAGAGGGCATCTCCTATGCGCATGCGCGCGGGAAAAAGGTTTACGTCGCCGCCAACATCTTTGCGAGGAACGGCGATCTCTCGGGGCTCGAAGGGTACTTCTCCCTCTTAAAGGAGCTGGGCGCGGACGGCGTGCTCGTCTCCGACTTGGGCGTCTTTTCCCTCGCGAAAAAATGCGGATTGCCCGTGCACGTCTCCACGCAGGCGAACACGATGAACGCGGAGGCAGTGAAACTTTGGAGGGAGCTCGGCGCAAAGCGCGTCGTGCTCGCGCGGGAGCTCTCCGTCCCCGAGATCGCCCGCATCCATGAGGAAGTTCCCGAAATGGAGCTCGAAGCGTTCGTCCACGGCGCGATGTGCATCTCGTACAGCGGCAGGTGCTACCTCTCGGATTACATGGACGGGCGTTCCGCCAACCGCGGGGAGTGTGTGCAGGCGTGCCGCCGAAGCTACCGCGTGCAGGCGAGAGAGGGGGACGCGAGGGACTTCTACGACGTCGAAGAGGACGGCAAGGGCGCGTACGTCCTCAACAGCAAGGACCTCAACATGAGCGCGCACCTCTTTGATTTAGAGCAGGCGGGCGTGTGTTCGTTCAAGATCGAGGGGCGCATGAAGGGGGAGTTCTACCTCGCCACCGTCGTCAACGCCTATCGGCGCATCTTGGACGGGGGATATACGGAGGAGCTCGGGCGTGAGCTTCTCGCGGCGGCGCACCGCGAATACACCACCGCCTACGCCTTCGGAAAGGAGAACATGCAGTCAAACGAGAGCTCGCAGACGGGCGGCATGTACGATTTTGCCGCCATCATCGCGGACATGGCAGGGGGGAATGCCGTCGCCGAGATGCGCAGCAGGTTTTTCGAGGGGGACGAGCTCGAGATCCTCTCGCCCACGGAGAGCTTTTTGAAGACCTTCCGCGTGGAAAACATGCGCGACAGCGCGGGCATGCCCTGTACAGACGCCAAGAACGTGCAGGCGCTCTACACCTTCCCCTGCCCCTATCCCCTTCATAAGGGCGACATTTTGCGGAGAAAGCATTGAGCGCGCTCCGTTCGGGCGCTCATACAAAAAAATTCGGCGCATAGAATGGAGTATGCGCGTGAAAACCACCCTTCGGCGCGGCGGCATGTTCGCCGTGCTCGTGTTATTTGCAGTTTTTCTGTTCGTCTTTGTCGGCGTCGTCCGCGCTGCGGGACGAAACGAGGTGACGCTCTCCTTGGATAAGACCTACTACTTCGTCGTCCGCCCCTGCGAGGATTCCACCTCCGCCGCCGTCGTGGGACAGGTGCTCGGCGCGGGCGGCGCGGGATTTTTGATGGGGAAGGGCGTCGTCGTCGCGTGCTACTATCTCGCCTCGGACGCCGAACGCGTGCAGGGGCTGCTGCGCGAACAGGGCGTGGAGACGGATGTCCTCGTGAAAAGCGCGGAGGGCGTGTTGCTTGCGGGCGAGCGGGCAAATGCGGCGCCCCGCATTCAGGCGAATGCGGAACTTGTCGATACCTGCGCCCGCATGCTCTTTTGCGCCGCAAACGAGCTTCAACGCGGCGCTTCCTCGCAGGAGGAAGCAAGGGCGGCGGTGCGAGGCGTCGCGGATGCCGTAAAGGGGCTCCGCATGGGGAACACGGGGGAAGTCTTCGATGCGTGGAACGCCGCTCTTTGGCACAGCGAGACCGCCTGCAAGGAGCTCGCCGAAGGAATTTTGTTCGCAAAGGACCTTCGATACTTGCAGACCGAACTCATCTCGCGGGTGCTCGATCTCGACGCCTATTTTTGAGGAAACGGGACGGGGATGGGCGGATTTTCCTTCGGCATGGAAAAAAATAAAATTTACGCGCAAAAACGCTTGCTTTTTGCCGCACTTTCCCCTATAATAAAACGCGTTGAAGGGGCGCGCACCCGAACAAGATGCTACTGTGGCTCAGTCGGTAGAGCGGCTGATTCGTAATCAGCAGGTCGCCGGTTCAAGTCCGGCCAGTAGCTCCAAAAGCAGAGACGGAAATTGTTCCGTCTCTGTTTTTTTGCGGATACAGCTTGAACAGCGAGGGCTGTATCGAGCATAAAAAAACCGCCCGGATCGGGCGGGGCAAGCAGTTGTGACCGTATTTTCGATACGGTCGCTTTTTCTTTTCTCCTATGTCGTATGGCGGACGATGAGTTTGGATTGCAGGTAGATGATCTGCGTCTTCTGCCGCGGGCGGGAGATGCGTTCGAGCAGGACGGACAAAAGTTTTTTGCCGATGCCCGTTTTGTCCACGTTGAAGGTGGTGAGCTGCGGGTCGTGCGATCTTGCCTCGGCGAGATTGTCGAAGCCGACGACCAGCACGTCGCGGGGGACCTTCTTGTGCAGGATCTTGAGCGCCGCGATGACGTCGATCGCGAGGGTATCGTTTGCGGCGATGAAGCAATCGGGGAGGGAGGGCATGAGGGAGAACCGCTGCGCAAGTTCCTTTGCGTTCCCGTAGGGGAAGGAATCCTTCTCGATGACCGAGTATTCGCTCTTATATTCGAGCCCGGAGAGGAAGATCGCCTCGCGCATGGCGAGAAAGCGCTCGTAGAAGGAGGTGCAGTGGGTATAGTCGCCCACAAAGCCGAAGGTCTTGCAATCCTGCTCGCCGATGAGGGAGAGGCAGTAATTTTTCACGGAGGAAAAACTTTCGGGCAGGACGATGTCGTAGTTGCCCGAGATGGAGAGATAGATGGGGAAGTCGAAAAAAACGGTCGGGTATCCAAGCTCGATGAGCTTCGGGATATAGTCCGCACGGAAGAGCTCCATGCAGATGATGCCGTCCACCTTATTCTCGTTGAGATATTCCACAAGACGGTTGAAAAGCGACGTCTTGCTCGCGGTGAATTGCAGAAGTTCGACGTTGTCGTCCTCTGCGAGGGCAGTCTCGATCCCGCGCACGACGTGCACGAAAAAGGACATCGTCATGAGCAATTTGGAGGTAATGAGAACAATTCTGCGATGGGGGGGGGTAGCATTATCCGCAGAGGCGATGTGCCGATAGCTCTTATACCCGAGTTCGATCGCGGCGGAGAGCACTGTTTCGCGCGTGCGGGGCGGGACGTATTGTCCGTTGAGGGCTTTGGATACGGTGTTGCGGGAAAGGCCTGTCGCATCGGCGATGTCCTGGACGGTGATCTTCTCGTTTTTCATGATTGCCTCCTGCGGGTATTATAGCATATAATTTCCGTTTTGTCACAATTTTTGAAGGTTTTTGCCCAAATTATTTTGCCGATTTTGGGCAAATGTACAAAAGAAAAAGAGTTTTTTTCGCGCTTCTTGACAGCCATTTTCCCCCAATTATAATAGGAAACGGTCGAATGTTTCACTTGATGAGAATTTTCGACAAAAATGTTAAGGAGGTAATTATGGAGAACAATCTTTTGCAGACGGAAACGGCTGTGCCTGCTCCCGCGGAGATCGCCGAATCCCCTTCGGAAGTTTCAAGCGCTTCGGCTTCTGCGGCGCAGGAAGAGACCGCATCGTTTTGGAAGAGGTTCAAAAACAGCTACTTTGCGCGCAACTTCCGCAAGAATTGGACGTATCTGCTCTTCCTGATCCCTGCCGTTGCCGTCACGGTGCTGTTTGCCTATGTGCCCATGTACGGGATCCTGATGGCGTTCCAAAACTATCGTATCGGCATGCCTACGTCGAAGTGGATCGGGTTCGATAACTTCAAGCAGTTCTTTTCCGACCCTATGTTTTGGACGTATATGTGGAACACGTTCATTCTGTGTATCCTCGGATTCGTCATCGGCTTCCCGCTTCCCATCATCGTTGCGGTCATGCTCCACACGACGAAAAACAAGAAGCTCGCCAAGGTATTGCAGACGATCTTTAACGGACCGCACTTCATTTCGCTCGTTGTCCTCGTCGGTATGCTCTATCTCTTTTTCGGTCGGTACGGGCTCGTGAACAACATTGCCGCCAACATGGGAGGGGAGAGATTTTCCTATTTCCTTGCGCCCGAAGCGTTCCGTCCCATGTACATTCTTTCGAGCAACTGGCAGGATTTCGGTTGGAGCTCCATCATCTATCTTGCGGCGCTCTCGGGAGTGGACGAAGCGCAGCATGAGGCGGCGAAGATCGACGGCGCCTCCCGCGTACAGCGCATTCTGCATGTGGATATTCCCGCCATCATGCCGATCATTTCGGTCATGCTCATCATGTCCATCGGCGGTCTCATGGGCGTGGGGTATGAGAAAGTCCTCCTGATGCAGACGAGCGGCAACATGGAAACGAGTGAGATCATCGCAACGTATGTGTATACGCAGGGTCTTGAAAAGGGAAGAGCGGGCTTCGCTACGGCGATCGGTCTTTTCAATTCCGTCATCAACCTCGCGCTGCTCATCATCGCGAATACGACGTCCAAGCGGTTCTCCGAGAACTCGCTGTTTTAAGGAGGGGTATCATGGAAGAAATTCTCGAACAATCGAATCAGCCTACAGAGCCCTTCATTCCGGAGGCGCAGAAAAAGCACAAGAGGACCAAGGTGAAGGAGACCGCGGGCGACCGCACCTACTACATCATCACCTACATCGTTCTCGGTCTGCTCGCACTCATCGTTTTGTACCCGCTTTGGTTCGTCATCATCGCATCCTTTTCGAGTGCGGAAGCGGTCATGTCCGGCAAAGTTTACCTGTGGCCCGTGGATCTCGACTTCTCGGGCTATGTGAAGTGCTTCCAGCGTTCGGACATTTGGATCGGCTACGGAAACACCGTGTGGTACACCATAGCGTATACCGCACTCAGCGTTCTTTTCACGCTCACGGCGGCGTGGGCGCTCTCGAGGAAAAACCTTCCCTTCCGTAAGTTTTTCATGATCTTTTTCACGATCACGATGTTCTTCGGCGGCGGGCTCATTCCCTTCTATGTCGTTGTGAGCAACCTCGGTCTCAAAGAGACCCCTTGGGCGATCATTCTCCCCGGGACCGTCTCGGCATGGAATTTGTTCATGGCGAAGACCTTTTTCCAGACGGGCGTGCCCGATACCATTGTGGAAGCTGCGGAGCTCGACGGGGCGAACAGACTGCGCCTTTTCGTCTCCATCATCCTTCCCATCTCCATGCCCATCGTGGCGGTGCTCATTCTCTACTACGCCATCGGGCAGTGGAACAGCTACTTCAACGCGATGATCTTCCTCAAGAAGAGCCCCAACCTGCACCCGTTGCAGCTCGTGTTGACGACCATCCTCACCGAGGCGGAATCCACCTCGGGCGGCGACACCTTCTTGGAGCAGGCGTACCTCGCCGAACAGCTCAAGTACGTCACCGTCATCATCTCAAGCGTACCCGTATTCTGCCTGTACCCCTTCGTGCAAAAGTACTTTGCGCAGGGCGTGCTCGTCGGATCGCTCAAAGATTGAGCGCATGAACACTTTGCAGGATAGGCGGGGCGGTCATTTCCCCCGAAGCTGCTCCGCCGATTCCCCCAAGGAAAACACGAAAAATAATTTAAGGAGTGAAAAAATATGAGAAAACTCTATGCAGCGATCGCGATCGGCTCTGCCGCTGTGCTCGCGCTTGCGGGCTGCGGCGGCGGCGATAACCGCGCAAGGCACGATGTGGACGAACTCGTTTCGACGTACGGCTACCAGTGGGAAGACACGGCGGCGAAGATCGTCAACGACGAAGGCGCGAAAGAATTGTCATACAAAGTCTACGCTCCCAAAGATGGGATGGCGGACGACTACAACGAGATGAAGATCATGCAGACGCTCGAAGAGCAGACCAACGTCAGCGTCGTTTGGGATTGCGTTCCGCAGTCTTCCTACGACTTGCAGTTGATGCTCGAAGACCATGAGGGCTACGACGCCATCTATCATGCGGGCATCTCGGTGAACGACATCACCTATCAGGCGGACTTTGGGAACCTTCTCTGCATCTCCGATTATTTGAAATACATGCCCAACCTCTCCGCCATTTTGGAGAAGAGACCCGACATCAAGCGGCAGATCTCCTGCGCGGACGACGGGAAGATCTATTCCCTTCCCCGCATCGAGGAAATGGGGCTCAAACAGAACCCCAACCTGCTCTTCCTCAACAAGAAATGGGCAGAGAAGGCGATCGACGCGAATGCCGTCACGGGCGTCACGAAGGATGCCCTCAAAGACGGCTTGCAGCTCAATGCCGACCAAATGGAGGCGCTTCTCACCTACTTTAAGACCCACGACATGACGGGCGACGGGAAGACGGACGGACAGTATGCGCTCAGCTTCATCGCGCAGAACTGGCAGGGGAATCAGTGCGACCTCTTCGGCATGTTCGGCATCAACGAGAATCCCGACCACCGCATCGTGAAAAACGGGAAAGTCACCTACACCTACGACGACGAGGCGTACTACGACGCTCTTTCCTACATCCGCGGCTGGGTGGATAAGGGGCTCATCGATAAATACTGCTTCGAGCAGAACGAAAAGCAGTTCCTCACCAACGGGCAGCAGGGGAAATACGGCGCCTTCTATTGGTGGGAAAGCAAGACGGTCGTGGCGAACCCCGACGACTACATCGTCTGCGCGCCCCTCAAGGGACCGCAGAGCTATAAGGGCGGCAAGTATGCAAATTGCCAGACCGTCTGCGTCTCCAATCAACCCGAGATCGACGTCGGCGAACTCATCATCTTTGCGGATGCGCCCAACGTCGAAGTCCTTCTCACCTATTTCGACAGATACTATGCGCCCGAGACCTCCGCGCAGATCAACTACGGACCCATCGGCGTTGCATTCGAGGAAGAGAAGCAAAACGGCATGCTCGTTCCCAAGCCGGTGCCGGAAGGCAAGACGGCGGACGAGTTCCGTTTGAAAAATTCGCCCCTCGGCATCATCTATCTCACCGCGGAACAGTGGGGGCACACCGTGAAGATGGAAGAGCGCGCAGCGCTTCGTCTCGACCGTCTCACCAAGTACGCAACACCCTACTACAATTCGTCGACGTCGACGGTGACGGTGAAGCCGGTCCCCAACCTGCAATTCACCATCGAGGAGATCGAAAAGCTCGATCAGTACACCGCGATCGACACGCAGATGAACAACCTCGTGAAGTTCCTCTACACCTCGGATCTCAATGAGACCGCATGGGCAACCTTCAAGTCCAACGTGCAGAAGGCGGGCGTGTACGACGTTTTGAAGATCTACCAAGCCGCTTACGACAGAGTGAAATAAGGATCGCGCAAATCAAGGAGGAAATTATGAAAAAGGTATTGGCACTCGGATTGGCTTCCGTGCTCTTCGTATCCCTCTTTTCGGGGTGCGGCGGAGCGAAAGAGAACACCAAACCCACCATTACGGGGGTGAAGGAAACGGCTTCCGTCGTCGTCGGGAACGAGTGGAACGCCCTTGCGGGCGTCACCGCCACCGATGCGGAGGACGGCGACCTCACTTCCAAGATCAAGGTGGAGGCAAGAGGGCTTGAATTCAAGGACGGGAAGGTCACCCCCGCCGCCGCGAGAGCGACTGCCTACAATGTGACGTATTCCGTCGAGGACAGCGGCGGCGAAACCGCCGGCGCAACGTGCAAACTCACCGTGCTTGCGGACTATGCCGACATCGAATACGTGTACGAATCCGACTTCTCCGCCGTTACCCCCAAGTACGACTGGGACGAAACCACCAAAGGCGAGGGCGCCAACCACTATTGGGGTCTCACGGCGACGGACGGCGCTGCCGCGACGGCATCCGTGAAAGAGGGCAGGCTCGAAGTGGACGTCACCGACCGCAACAATGTGGGCGACGACAAGCTCATGCTCTCCCGCGGGTTCGACGATCTGCCCGTCGGCAGGTACAAGTTCGCCGTTTGGGCGAAGGCGACCCCCGATGTGAAGATCAACCTCAACGCCCTTCTCGACAATGCTTCTATCGACACGGACAAGATCGTGGACGGGGAAGACGCGGACGATAATACCGACAACGAGACGTGGGCGGTCAAGAACCTCGGCGGCGGAAAGTACGCGCAGGAAGTCACTTCCGAGTACAAAGTATTTTGGCTCGACTTCGAGATCAAAGGAGACGTGCTCAACGCGGATACGGTCGATTCGAACAAGGCAAAGGTGCTCTTCCGCATTTGCCTCGGCGGGAACGACAACCCGAGCGCCTTCAAGTTCGACGTGGAAAAGATCACCATTTGGAGGACGACGGGCTCCAACACCGAGACCGACCTCTTCACGCTCGATCCTTCCGTGAGCACCGGCGGGCTTGTGGTCGCCAACGTGGGGGACGGAGCGACGACGACGTTTGACTACGACACGACCGAACAAGCCGTCATGCTCGACATCACGCAGTATAACACGACCGGCGGCGTTTGGTCGATTGTGTTGAAGGCACCGCTCACGGGTGCGACGCTCGAGGTGGACAAGAAGTACGGCGTCGAAGTGGAGATGAAGGCGGAGACGACAATCAAGCCCGAAATCGTCATCGGAAACGGCGAAAACGGCAAGGACGCGAACCCCCGCTTCGTCAAGGCAGAGACCGAAGTCGGAAACACCGACTACACGAAAGTCAAATACGACTTCCACGGCTTCGACACGGAAACCCCGTACATCTTCTTCCAGCTCGGGAAAAATATCACCGATAACTATCCCAACGCGGATACAAACGTTATCTACATCAAGAGCATTCGCCTCTACGAAATCGAGACTACCGAGACGGACAAATTCACGATGGATCCCGCAACGGACAACGGCGGGCTTACGATCGAACATAATTGGGCAGATGCGGAATCAACGCTCGGCTACGAGGCGGCTGAGGAGGCCGTCAAACTCAACATCACAAAGTACAATCCCAAAGATGGTATTTGGACGATCTTGTTGAAGGCGCCCCTCACGGGTGCGACGCTCGAGGCGGGCAAGAAGTACGGCATCGAAGTGGAGATGAAGGCGGAGACCGAGATCAAACCCGAAGTCATCGTTGCAGTCAACGACAGTGAAGATGCCAAAGACGGGAAAAACGATAATCCTCGCTTCATGAGGAATGATGCCGCCGTAGGCAACACCTATACGAAGATAAAGACCACCTTCGACGGCTTCGCAACAAGTACCCCGTATCTCTTCTTACAGCTCGGGAAAAATAACGAAACCAACTATCCCGATGCTACGTCAAACGTCATCTACATCAAGAGCATTCGCTTCTTTGAAGTCGAAGACGGCGATGAGGGAGATGAACTCTTCAAGTCGGAATTTGGTGTTGTGAGCCAAGCTCCCGAGATCACGATCCCCAATATGGGTGACGGCGCGGCAAGCGTCACGCCCACGCTTGAAAACGGCACATTGACGATCGACATCGGGACGTACAACACGGCGGGCGGCTGCTACAGCATCGTTGCGGATATCCCGTTCCCGTGCGACGTCAACACGACGGACACCTACGGCTATACGTTTATCATCAAAGCGACCAACGCATACAGCAAGGCGGAAATTCACCTCGGCAACACCAAGTACGACGACAAGAGCGGCGACAGCTTGTACAGCGGGGACATCGGAGAGATCACCGCGGAAGGAAAGCCCGTGTACCATACGTTCAAGTCCAAGGCAGCCATCAGCCAGCCCGTTCTCCACATCTACCTCGGAAAACAGGACGGCAGCCCGAACGCCACTTCGAACACTGTCACGATAGAGCACTTCCACTTCTTCAAAGTAGAGGGCAACGAAAAGACGGATAAGATACAGGATAAGTTCACCGTCTTCGGCGACCAGCCCATCTCCGTCTACAACCAGTCCGACGATGTGTTCGACGCAGCCCCCGCGGGCACGGCGTACTTTGAGGACGGCAAGCTCGTCTATCTCATCCATCAGGGCGGCACCGATCAGGGGCACAACAAGCTCTCCATCGGCTTTTGGGGTAGCACCATCGACCTTCCCGAGAATGCGAAGTACACCATCTCCTTCAAGATCAAGGCATCCGTCGAGATCGATTTCGCCCTCGCACTGCACGACGTGGAACTCGGTTGGGAAGAGGGAGAAGGCGGCGTTCTCATCCGCTATGCCGACTTCAACGACAAGGGCCTCTTGAAGGCGAAGACCGTTGAGGATACCGTCACCGTCGAGACGGATAACGTTGTCCGCAACGCGCACAAGTGCGAACTTCTCCTCGAATTCGGCAAGTTCCTCGGCGCCAACAAGGATGTCAAGATCGAGATATCGGACATCAAGATCGGCTATCAAACGGTCAAGTAAGAAGACAAAAAGTAAGAGTTACGCACACCTCCGCGGTGGATCTCATCGCGGAGGCAAGGCGTAAAAAGGGGATCTTATGAACACACTCTATGCCATCGGAGAGATGCTCATCGACTTCACGGCGCAGGAAGCGGGCGTCTTGGAAACGGCGACGACCTTCCGCAAAAACGCGGGCGGCGCCCCCGCAAACGTCGCAGTCTGCGTCGCCAAGCTCGGCAAGCGCGCGAACGTCGTCACAAAGCTCGGCAACGACGCCTTCGGCAACTTCCTCGCCGAGACGCTCATGCGCGAGAACGTGGGCACCGACTTCGTCTTCCGCACCGACGCCGCCAACACCGCGCTTGCATTCGTCGCGCGGGACGAAAAGGGGGAGCGCAGCTTCTCCTTCTACCGCAACCCTTCGGCGGATATGCTCTTGAATGAGAGCGAAGTGCAAAACATTCCCTTCCGAAAGGGGGACATTCTGCACTTTTGCAGCGTCGATCTGTGCGACGCACCCGTAAAAAAGGCGCACGTTGCCGCCATCAAGCGGGCGAGAGAGGCGGGCGCGCTCATAAGTTTCGACCCCAACCTTCGCTATTCGCTCTGGAAGAGCGCAGACGAACTTCTCTCCACCGTGCGTCAATTTCTCCCGCTTGCCGACATCGTGAAGGTGAGCGACGAGGAACTTTGCGACATCACGGGCATCTCCGACGAAAAGGAGGCGGTCATGCGCCTGTTTGAGGGGGAAGTCAAGCTCGTCTTCGTCACGAAGGGGAAGGGCGGCGCCTCCGCCTACACCAAGGACGCGGAGGCATGGCAGCCGACGGATACAAGCTCCAAGGTCGTCGACACGACGGGCGCGGGAGATTCGTTCATCGGCACGATCTTGTATCAACTGCTCGGACGGGGCATTTCCGCCCTCACGCGGGAGGAGCTTTCGGAGATGCTCAAACGCGCCAACCGTGCGGCAACCGTCGTCGTCTCGCGCGAGGGAGCCATCCCCGCGATGCCGACGCACAAAGAAGTATTTTAAGGGAGGTTCGACATGAAATTCACAAAGAAAATATCGCTTGCGGCAGTTTTATTATGCGGCGTCATGCTGTTCGCCGTCGGCTGCGGCGAAGAGGCGAGCACGCCGAAAAACTACGAGGACGACGTTCTCGAGAGCGATCTCGATTTTTCAAAATATAAGACGGTAGGTCTGCTCGAAAACGCATACCGCTACAAGTTCGGCTTCCGCCCCGAAGCGGACGAGGAAGGACAGGGCTACGTCGGCGACACCATGCCCTACTATGAAAACGGCACCTATTACGTCTATTATCTCAAGGACGAAGGAGATTCCTTGGAACACTCCATCTACCTTGCGACGACGACGGATCTCGTCCACTGGGAAGATAAGCAAGAGCCCATCCTCACGGCGAGCACGAGCGGCGGGCAGGAAGCCATGCTCGGCACGGGTTCGGTCGTGAAGGCGGGGGAGAAGTACTACTTCTTCTACACGGGGCACCGCAAGGACGATACCAAGCCCATCGAGACCATTCGTGTCGCCGAGGGAACGAGCCTCACTTCCTTCACCAAGAAGACGGATTGGGAACTCACCCCGACGAGTGCGGGCGCGGCTTGCAGCACGCAGGACTTCCGCGATCCGCAGGCGTACTACAACGCCGACACCAAGGAGATCTCGCTCACCGTCACGACGCAGGTCAACAACAAGGCGTGCATCGTCAAGTACACGCTGAACGAATCGCTTACGCCGACGTACGACGGCGTGATCCACACCAAGGACACTTCTGTCATCACGAGCAACATCGCCTATAACCTCGAATGCTCGGACACCTTCAAGGTCGGCGACAAGTGGTATCTCACCTTCTCCGCACAGAACGACGTCCTGTACTATGTGGCGGCGGATTCGCAATACGGACCCTATGATTCCGCTCCCAAGCCCCTCGAAGGACACATCTTCTACGCCGCAAAGCACGTTTCGGACGGCACGAACACCTACATGGTCGGTTGGAGCCGCAGGGCAAAGGCGCCCAACATTGCCTCCGCTTCCGATCAGCTCGAGGGCTGGGCGGGCAACATGCAGGTGCAAAAAGTCGTCTCGGACGGCAACGGCGGCATTCGCCTCGCCCCCGTGGACGCCTACACCCAAAACACGCAGGAGCGCGTTCTCGTTTCGGGCGCTTCCGTCACCGTCAACAAGGGCGACTACACCGAGGCGTTCCGCGTCTTCGAGCGGTACATGGTCACGGGGAAGCTGAAGGGCGGCGAAGGGGCGACTTTCGGGTTCGCATTCGACTTCAACGGGAAAGCGGATAAGTATAAGACGATCGAAATTTCCCCCGCGGACGGGAAAGTCTACTTCAAGCTCAACAACGGCTCGGAGACCGTCACTTCCGTAAGCACGGGGGTGGAAGCGGGCAAGGAATACGCTTTCACCTTCATTCAGGAAGGTTCGGTCGGGGTGCTCTACGTCGAAGGGCAAATGCCGCTCACCGTGCGTCTGTATGGCGCAGGCGGCAAGAAAGCCATGCTCTACGCAAAGGGCGGAGAGGCGACCTTCACCGACCTCAAACAGTACACCTACACCTATTAAACACACAAGGACACTTTTAGGGGAATGTCTATGAAAGCGAATTCCAACATGGCAGGCGGTTCGTACGGCACAAAGATCGCGGATCTATATATCGTGCATAACCTTGCGGCGGTCAACGGGATCAGCCGTCATACCTACCATGTCATGCCGCCCGTAGGCTGGATGAACGATCCGAACGGTTTCGGCGAAGCATTCGGGAAATACCACCTGTTCTATCAGTTCTATCCCTACGGACCCTCTTGGGACTCCATGCACTGGGGACACTACACGACGGAGGACTTCGTCAAGTGGAAGCTCGAACCCACCGCCCTTGCCCCCGACGGGAAGGAGGACGGCGACGGGTGCTTCTCGGGCTCTTCCATCGTGAAGGACGGCAAGCTGTATCTCTTCTACACCTCCGTGTCGGCGGATCGGCAGACGCAGTCGCTCGCCGTCTCGGAGGACGGCGTGCACTTTGAAAAGCTCGGCGTCGTCATCACGGGCGACAAGCTCCCGAAAGATTGCCTCAAAACGGACTTTCGCGACCCGAAAGTCTTCCGCCGCGGGGAGAGCTACTACCTTCTCGCGGGGGCGCGCTCCGAAAGGAACGAGGGCATGCTCCTCTTGTACCGCTCGAACGATCTCATGAATTGGGGATTCGTCGGCGCCGTGCGAAGAGACGATCGCACTACCCGCGGCATCTATGAGTGCCCCGACCTTGTCGAGCTCGGCGGAGAGGACGTGCTGTTCATGAGCCCGCAGGGCTACAAGACGGAGGATTGGCGGTACGAGAACGTGCAGTCTTCCATCTACACGGTCGGCAAGCTCGATGTGGGAAAGGGGACGTTCGAGATGCTCTCGGAGGACGAGATCGACGGCGGCTTCGACTTCTACGCGCCGCAGACCCTCAAAACGCGGGACGGCAGAACGGTGATGATCGCTTGGATGCAGATGTGGGAGCGCTCCTTCCCCACCGCAAAGCACGGCTGGGTGGGCGCCATGATCCTGCCCCGCGAACTCTCGTTGAAGGGGGGAAAGCTCTTTCAGCGCCCCATCCGCGAGATCGAGCGGTATCGCTGGAACCATGTCTGCTTCCGCGACGTCACGCTCGGCACGCAGAATGAGTTCGCAAAGGTCAACGGAAACAAGATCGAGCTGTGCTTCACCCTCGATTTGGGCACGGCGGAGAGGGTCGGCGTCAAGCTGTACCGCAAGGACGAGCACGACGCCCGCATCTACTACGACCGCAAAAAGGACAGGGTCGTCTTCGATCGCTCCCGCATGGGCATCGAGATCACGCACGACGCCGAGGAGAAGGACGCCTCCGTCCGCTCCGTCAAGGTCGATACTTCCGAGAACCTCCTGAAAATGCACATCTTCCTCGACGTTTCGAGCTGCGAAGTCTTCCTCAACGACGGCGAGCGCACCATGACGGGGAATGTCTATTCGGAGGGGGACGGCATCACCTTCTTTGCGGAAGGCGGCAGCGCCAAGATCGTCTCTTTGGATAAGTACGACATCGTGGTGTAAAGCCGCTTTCGATCGGGTTGAATATTTTCAAAGCAGAGACGGAAATGTTTTCGTCTCTGTTTTTTTGATTTGCGGATGAGGCAGGGCGGTCGGGGCAAAGGCGTTTCCCACCGTATTTCGGCGGATGCCGATGCGGGGCGCGGCGCCGTAAGACAAATTCCCAACTTTTTTTGCCGTATCTCTTGCAATGCGGCGCGGAATGTGCTAAAATGTTAAAAAATGTTTATATAGGGGGAAAGAACATGAAGGATCTGCACAAGGTGCTTGCGCTCTTGCTCGGCTCCGTGATGGCGGTCTCGCTCTTTGCCGGATGCGGCGAGAACAAAAACACGGGCAACAACGGCGGAAGCCAAGGCGGGAATACCGACAACGATCAAAACGACAATCAGGACGACAACAAGGACGATGGAGAGGACCTCGGTCCCATCGATGGCGATCCCGCGACCTATGTCCGTCTTTGCTACGACAATCTGCCCGACGACGGCATTGCAATTCCCGCGCACGAGACGAAAGTCGTCATCAAGGGCGCGAGAAAGATCGAGTCTACGGACAGATCCGTCAAGCCCGAACAGATCGTCACGTACGACGAGGAGACGGGCATCTTCACGGCAGTCGGGGAAGGCACCGTCACCTATATCGGCGCAGACGCAAAGAAGGCGCGCATCGAGGTCGTGCCCGCCTATCCGACAAATCCCAAGAACCAATATTCGGGCGATTTAAGCGTCGATGCGGAGGAGCAGTCGGGCGAAGATGTGCTCGGGCACACGCACGATCCTTCCTTCATCGAAGTCAGGAAGGAAGAGGGCGGCGCAGTCACCTATTATCTGTTCTCCACGGGTTGGAAGGATACTTCGGTGGTCGGCGATACTCAAACATACGGCAACGCCATCCATTCCTCGAAAAATCTGCGCACATGGGACTTTGAAGGCAGAACGTTCGACTATGAAACGCGCGACGAAGATTTTATAAACAACAAGGCGGGCAATTGGCTGTACGGCGGTACGATTTCCGGTAAATATACGAAGAGCGACGCGAGCTGGTGGGCGCCCGACATCGTGGAATGCCCCACGGGCGGCTATTGGCTGTATACCTGCGTCGTCGACGGCTCGGAGGATTCGGCGGAGAGACCGGGGGAAGGGCTCATTGTTGCGGGCAGCACCGGGAAGTATG
>CANQUN010000038.1 GCA_947627065.1 uncultured Clostridia bacterium | reverse complement strand
TTATCTCGTTTGTGATGTGAGGAATGACCTGAACGGTCTCGCCGAGGTAGTCGCCGCGGCGTTCTTTGGTGAGGACGTTGTTGTACACCTTGCCCGTGGTCAGGTTTGAATATTTATTCAGATCCTCGTCGATAAACCGCTCGTAGTGGCCGAGGTCCAGGTCGGTTTCGGCACCGTCGTCGGTTACGTAAACCTCCCCGTGCTGGTAAGGGCTCATGGTGCCGGGGTCAATGTTGATGTAAGGGTCCAGCTTTTGCGCCGCCACTTTGAGGCCGCGGCTTTTAAGAAGCCTGCCGAGGCTGGCGGCCGTAATTCCCTTGCCGAGGCCCGAGACAACTCCGCCCGTAACGAAAATATATTTGGTCATAGCATCCTCCCAAAAATCTTTTATATTATATAACGTTCGGGCTTTAGTTGTCAAATGTAGGGAGACAAAAAGCGGGAAAAAGGGAGAAAAGACGGGAAACGGAGAAAATTTATAATAGGTCAGGACTATGGTTGTCAAATGAAGGGAGACAAAAGGCGGGGAAAAAGAGGCGGGCGGGGGCGCCGCAAGGGAGAAAAAAGGAGAAAAGGCGGAAATTGGGGAAAATTAAATTTTTTTGAGGAAATTCCTCATAATTAAAGGGATAAAAGCATTGACAAGGGCGGGCGGGTATGTTATAATGAAATCGGCTTATAAAATAAGCAAAAAAACAAGGAGATTCTTATGAAAAAGTTCATTTCAGCACTGTCGGCGATAGCCATTGCTGCAGGCATGACGGCAGGCCTTACCGCCTGCGAATGGAGCAGCACTAACCCCCAGTCCACCCCGCCCGCGTCGACTTCGCAGACGGATCCGCAGGCAGAACTCGCAGCCGCCAAGTACAACGCAAAGATGCAGCAGGTTGCCGCGGCGCGCGAGTCGCAGACCAAGGACGAGGAAGGCAACGTTACCAACGACGTGTACACCCGCTCGTCGGTCAGGGAGATGGAAACCGCGCTTGAAGAGGTAAACGGCTTTGACCCCGCGGGCAAGAGCGCAGACGCCATTAACGAAGCGGCCGCCAAGGTAGACGCCGCGCTTGCAAAACTCGTTACCGTGGACAGCGTGGTAGACGCAAGGCTGCAGGCCGCGATAGAGCAACTTGACCTGTACGAAACCGACGCCGACGGCAACGTTATTTACAGAAGGTACGTTGACAACGGCAGCGGCAAGACGACGGAAGTCTGCGGCAAGGATGACGAAGGGGCGTTTGCCACTCCCGACAAGGGAATTGACAAGATAGACTACAGCGCGGCGGACAACAGGGCGACCTTCTACATCACCAAAGACAAACTCGGCGAAAAGATGACCGACTTTATACAGACGGGCGTTGTTAATATCTTTAACGAGTATTTTTCCGATCTTTCAAGAGTAGAATTTACCCTGCACGTCATGGTTGACGGAGAAGAAAAGGTTGAAACGCTGACCATGGATACGTCGAGCAATTCGGGCATATACCTTGCGGCGGGTCTGCTCTCGGTGTGCATGGAAAGAGATCAGGTGCTTTACGAAGCCAAAGAAAAGGGTGCGGAAGCGATAAACACGGTGCTCAGAGAGTTGCAGAACAGCACTTACGAAGCGGTCAACGGCAGAGAATGCAGGGACGCGGTAATAGTGTTCAACAACGAAGATTACGTTTACACGGCAACCTTCTCGGTGTTCTTCACGCTGAATAAATAAGCGAAAAACATTTCGGGCGGAGCGAAGGCTCCGCCCTTTTTTGTTGCCCGCGGGGCGGATTGGAAATGCGCTCTCCCCTCTGCCCTGTGCCGTAAGGAAAGAACGGAGAATAAGACGGGAAAGGAATGAAGAATGGGACGGGGAAACGCGCGGAAAGGAATGAAGAATGAGACGAGGTGAGGGCGGTTAAAATGTAATAAGTGGCCTAAAACGCGCAAAAAGCGTAAAACTGCGCCCGTGCGGATAACCGCACGGGCGCGTTTCAACTGTGTGGCGCAGCGGGGGTGCCGACGCGCTTTGTTACATGGCGCGGTTCGGATAGCCGAGCCGCGCACATTCACTTATCTTTGGAAAAAACCTTCATCAAATAGCCATTTTATTCGAGCCACGAGGGCGTCATAAGTGATCAGTCCCTTTGCAACGGGGATTTTGAACAGACTGAGAGGGATCATGTTGAACTGTTCTTCGGTGAGGTAATCCTTAAAGTCCTCGTAGGTGTACAGACCGACGGTTTCCACCCAATAGGCGTAATCTTCGGCGTTGTACTGCATGTTGTCGTCAAAGGCGAAGAAGTTGAGAAGGTTTTCCATGCCTGCGGTCATGGTGAGCATACCTTCGGCAATTATGTTTAAGTGGAACTCGGAGAAGGTGCCGAAGAAGCGAACCGTTTCGTGAGTGATTTCCACGTCGACGAGTACAGCCGAACCTGCGGTGAAGCCGGCGCCGTCAAACTCGGCGGTGGCGAACCTGTGGCCGATGTAATCGGCAGCGTTGGTCGCGTTGAAGAACACGTATTTCCTCTCGTCGAGGTCAAACAGTCCGTGCCAACTTACCGTGCGCAACGTGGCGCCGTTGGAGAACCTGAGGTTTATAACGGTTTGTTCGCTCGCTCCATCAGAAGCGTGGTTGAGGTGCCACAGTTTGCCCTTTTCGTATTTACCGGTTATGTGGTTGAACACGAGCACCTCGTCGCCCGCGACAAGTTGTTCAACGGGTTTAAGCGTGCCGTCCGCCATTTGAATGAGAGTACCTTCGACAAGACATCCACTGTTCGTAGCGGTCGCGGTTATTGTCAAATCACCATGAGGCATTGTGAATTTACTAGACGTGCCGCTGAACGTAATGCTTGAGTTGTCGCTTGTTACTGAGTATGGCGCCTTCCAATTGCTGCCGTTGTTCGTAACACTCCAGCTTACGGTTTGCCCGCATTGAACTTCTACCTTATCGCTCGTTCCCGTGTACGTTTTGCCGTCTATCGTAAACTTTGTACCCGTATTTTTGACGGTTATCGTGTGCATGCAAGGCGCCCAAACGGCATAGAGTTCAACGCTGTTCGCCTCGCCGAAGATGTCGGTCAGGCTGTAAGCCGTGCCGTTGTTGAAGTTGACAGAGCCGCCCGAAGTCTTACTCCAACCCGATAATACCCAATGTTCACGGGCGGGAACGTCGTACAAAGTGTAGGTGGTAACCGTTTCCGAATAAGGCACGTCGAGTTTTTTAGTAGACGAGCCGTCGTCAAACTTACCTTCGCCCGCATTGAGCGTTATGGATTTAGAGGCAACGCTCGCGTCCTTGTCGTAGGTGGTATACAAGGTTACGTCGCCGTAAAGGGCGGTGTCGAAGGAGAAGGAGTTTTTGAGCGCGGCGTCCATATAATATTTACCCGACGGGTTAAAGCCGAATATATCTTCGGGCGTAATCTGCCCCGCGGTTATCTTTGCGCCCGCGGTGAGATTAGACAGGGTAAACACCGTGCGGCCGCCGTAAACCACTTCAACCGAGAATTTAGCGTCCTTATACCAAACGCCGTTTATAGATTTGTAGGTGCCTGCGGAAAGCGACGCGCCGTCAATCGTTTCATTAAGTGCCCAATATTTACCGTTCAACGCGAACGAAATCGCCTGATAACTTACCGTTGTAAATATCCAAGATCCGCTATGACCGGAAAGTTCATGGGTAATTACAGAATTACTCCCGGAAACGGTGAGCGAAGCGCCAGTGCCCGAAGCAATCACCTCACCTGCAAGGTTGGTTGCGATAAGTTTACCCGCGACGGTGAGTTTTGCGGGAACCGTACCGGCAGAATTATTTTGATATTTAGGATGCCCGTCGCCTGCATCTGTAAAACTTGAATATACGGTCAGGTTACCAACGGTGAGAGTGGCGTCCTTGGCAACGGTGAACTCGGCGCCCGGCAGCAATTTGTAAAGTTGAGACATTGAGTAATCGCCCGAGTTGAGAGTAACGTGAAATCTCCAGGATATTGCGAAATAAAGGCTTTTTGTGTCAATGTTCTCACCGGCAACGGAAAGCACAAGGCTGTTGGTCATTCCGCCGTTGTAGAATTGCAAATCGGCTATCCTCGTTGACGAATTATAGCGAATTTCAACGCGGCTGTCGGCATTTTTGGAAAGATCTATGAACGCGCCCGCACCAATTATGGTAACCTGCGTTGTATTATGTTGAGAATCTGCGTAAAGGTCGGCCTGGCCGATGAGTTTGCCGCCGCTGTGGACGATGAACAGAGCGTCCTTTATGTTGGGCATTTCAAATTCGTTGAACGGCATACATTCCTGAGGATCGTCATGGTTACCTGCAGTGATAGAACCGCCGCGGAAGTCGTTGACGACAAAGGGCATTACTATGGAGCCGCCCGATTTTATCTCAACCTTACTATCCGTAGTTTGGGAAGTTACGAAGCCGTAAAGAACCATGCTGCCGTTTACGACAATGCTTGCGGAACTCTTGAGGGTGATTTTTGCATGATCTGCCGACGTCTGACCGCTCCTTGCGTTGCTGCCGCCGCCGCCGCTGATTATGCCGCCTACTTTGAGGGTGCCGTTGACGGTGATTACAACGCCCGCGTCAAGTGTAACGTTGCTCTTGCAAACCCCTGCCGCCGCTTCGTTTGCGCCGCTGCCGCTAAACTCAACGTAATACGCTGTTTTCTTCGCAATATCCATCTTGTGAGGAATGATGAGACGAACGCCGCTCTTTACCTCGAAAGATTTTTTGACGGTGGGATTGACGCCGAGCATGACGTAAATACTCTGGTTTGCGGTTGCAGCCTCTGCCGCCGCCTCTATACTGCCGAAGTATACGCCAGCGTTTTTCCACGTATCGTTACCTTCGGTCTTGTCAAACGAAGAATTTGCCTTGTTTTCGGTTACTTTTTCGCGCACGAGGTAGGCGACGGGCAGGACTTTGACGTAAACCTCTCCCGTGACGGAGTTGTAGTTGACGGTATCCGTGGGGTTGAACACAACGGCAATGGGCTGGTTGTAATATTCCGTGGAAGTGCCTTCTGCCGAATATTTGGCGGTAACGTTGTAGGTTGTCTTGCCGTCCGAGAACAGCGGGGTGCCCGCAACGGACTTGCCGCCGAAGGTGGCGGTTATGCCCGCGTCGGTTATGTTACCCGAAACGGTAGCGCCCTCGTACTTTTCATGCAGGGTCTGCTTGGCGTAACCAAGTTGCGGGGTGGCTTTGGCAACGGTGAATTCGCCGGTGATTTCGGCCGTGCCCTCGTCATCGGCCCAGACAAAGCCCGATTTGAGGGTTGCGCTGTATTTGTAAGAACCCGCGTTTACGTAAGCCGAAACGGCGGAGTATGCGCTGCCGGAGGAGTATTGGACAACAAAGTCGTACTGCTCGGTATACTTGTCGGAATTGTGGGTTACCGTAAGTTTGGAGGCGCCGCTGTAGGTGAGGTCTCCCTCCACGGTTATGGTGGGACGGGCAACCGAGTATACCGCGCTGAGTTTTATGCCCTTGCCCTTGGCCGCCGCGACGGCGGTGGCGAGAGCGGAAACCTCTACCCTATCGCTCCCCTGCCAATAGGCAACGGTGTAACGGTGGACGAGGGTTTCCGAACCTTCCGCCACGTAGTCGAGCACGAAGTGGTAGACGTTGTCGTGGCAGACGGAGCAGTTTTTGTAATGGGTTTCGCCCGACTGCAGTTCGCCAAGGGTGTGGGGCTTGCCCGTAAAGTCGGCGTAAAGGTCAACGTTGTCCGTAACCGCGTAGGTGCCCGAAACGACGGTTTCGCCAACGTGCCACTGCATATCGGCGGTGAGGTAGTGCTTGGCGTCGTCCGACGAGACGGTCGGGACGCTTGCGGCAAGGTCCACCGTGGGAGACGTGGCAAGGTCTACGTCGTAAGTTTTGGAAAGGGTGGGTTCGCCCATGTCCTTGCGGGCATAAATGTTGACCGTGGCGTGGACGTTGACCGTGAGCGACACCGACGACGCGTTGAGGTTGGCGGTCTGGTTGAAGTTGTGCGTTATTTTGTACTCGGCGGCGGGGGTGCCGACAGAATTCTTTATGGTAGACGCGTTGGGCGAGGCGAGGTACTCGGCGCCGACGTCCGTTCCGTCCGCCAGATGTGCCGTGAAGTTGATGGTCAAGATGTTGCCGGTTACGTAATAGGGCTTGGAATCGGCGATTTCGGCAGTAACGGTTACGTCCGCCCTGATGACGGTGAGCGTGCCGTTGACGGGCGTTACGGCGTAGTTGTCGCCTTCTCCCGCTGCGTAGGACGCCGTTATCGTGTAGCCGCCGTCCTGCACGCCGCTGCCGCGCGTGTATGCGCAGGTGAGCGTGTGCATGCCCTTGAGGACGCTTTCTTTCTCGCCGTTGACAAAGCCGCTGTATTCGTAAGCGTATACGGGCGCGTTGTCCATGTACGTTACGGTTGCAGATTTTGCCGTGAGGGTGAGCGGCGCTTTTTGTATGGTGAATTGGGCCTGTTCTTCCCTGCCTGCGGCGTTTTTGAAGGTGGCCTTGTAGTCCGTGTTGGTGATGGCCGCCACTATCGGGTAGGCGCCCGCGTTGGTGTAAGTGGCAGTGAGGGTAAGGCCAAGGTCGTCATCGTTATAATAACTGCCCGAGACCGACCAGTCGGTGCCCTTTTCGGCCGTTACCGACTGCGGCAGGCCGCTGTACGTTACCGTGCGGTTGTTGACGGTTATCGTGATGGGGGCCTGTTCTATGGTTACGTTGGCGGTAACGGTCTGGTCCTCGAGGTCGGTGTCGAAGGAGACGACCGCGGTTATCGCGTAACTACCCGCGTGCGTGAGGGCTATCTTGTCGCCTTCAACGGGCTGCACGTCGCCGCCGTTTGCCGCGAAGGAATACGCCACGGCGGAGAAGTTGGCCGCGGGGTTTATCGCAAAGTTGTAGGCCTTGCCCGCGTAAGTTGCCATGAAGCCGCTGCCGACGACGGTTACGCTTTCCTGCGAGATGAACTTGAGTTTGCCCTCTCCGTCTATCGTGAAGCCGAGGACTACGGGAGCCGCGGCTGCGGTGTAGTTCTTGCCCTCGTTGAGGGTAACTTCCATGCTGTAGGTACCCGTTCTGTTGGGCATGCCGGGCAGCCATGCTCCGCCGTCTTCATGCCTGACGGTAACAAAGGAGGCGTATTCGGCTTCCCTCTCGTCGCCTTTGGGCAAGTCGTCGATGTCGCCTTCTACAAAGCGGCGGATTTCATCGAAGGAGAATTCTATGGTAGCGTCCAGATCCCTCGAGGTGGGTATGTTGTTCTCGAGGAGTTTGCCTTCTTTCTTGTGTATGACGAGTTGGCGGACGTTGACGGTAAGGTTGTAGTTGGGGTCGTCGTAAGAGATGGCGTAGTCGTACGAACCCGCGTCAACGTGGGTCGGGGTTTCAAACTCGTGCGTGGTGCCGTCCACGAGGGTGATGCGGGCCTTGAGGCCGTGTTCATTACCGTCGTAGGTAACGGAGTCCGCCCCTTCCCACTCGACGTCTATCGTCTTGGGAACTATGAGCATGGTGGCGTGCAGGGATTCGGGCAGGTTGTAGTTGTCCGCCGCCTTGCCGATGAGGGTAAAGTGGGCGTAAACGTCTACCTGTTCGCCCGTAACGTCGGTTTCGCCCTGCCAGTCGGTGCGGGCCGCGTCTACGGTGTTGGAATAGGAAACGGTGAGCCATTCGGGCAGGTCGCCCTCAAGCACGGGGTGATGGGCGGTGCCGTCGTACACGTATTCGGCAGAGGAGAAGCTGACGCTGAGCGGAACGTTTGCGCGCGCAACTATTATATTATAAGAGCGGGGCGCGTCGTCCTCTTCTGTCCCCTCCCACTTGTGGTTGGGCGCGTCCTCGAGGGCAACGGTTATCTCATGCGTGCCCGCGTCTGTAAAGGCAAAGCCCGTTTCGGTGGGCGTAACGCCATCGGAATGAGCCGAAAGGACGGTGCCTTGGGGAATGGAAACTTCATGCGAAGTGGTGTCGTAAACAAAACTTTCGGGCATGACGGGCAGGGCGACGGACGCCTTGGTAACCGTTATGCCGAACTCGGACGAGCCGCTTTCGTAATTGTGCGTGTCCGCGGGGACGAATTCGGCCGCGAAGGTGTTGAAGCCGACGTTGCCGACGGTACCTTCTTGCAAAGTCCACGTCCAGCCGACGGGGAGGGTAACGGACGAGAGCTGCGCGCCGTAGACCGCGGTGAGCGATTCGGGCAGCGTGTAGTCGGGCGACGCGGTGAACGCGGCGCGGATTATCGTGTAGACGGCGGGCGCTATGTCGCAGGTGTAATTTGCACCTTCGAGCGTGGCGGTTATGCCGTATTCTCCGACTATATACCCCTCTTCTCTCGTTACGGCAACGACGGGTTCGTAACCTTCTACATAACCCGAGGCCTTGTAGGTAAGGGGCGCTTCTTCATCCCCGTAAACGACGGTAACGTCGTCGAGAGTTATCTCTATGGGACGGGGCTGAATGGTGAAGGAAAATTCCTGTGCTGTGGGGTTGGATTTGTTGAGTAGCCTTCTGCCCTCGGCGGAAACGGAAACGGTGTAATCGCCAACTTCAACGGCGCCCGTTTGGGAAACGACGAGGTTTGCCGAGCCGCCTATCGTGGTGCGGAACGCCCTTTCGGTTACGTCCGTGCCGTCAAACACGAACTCTCCGACGGGCATTTCCAGACCGACGTATCTGTCCGCACGGATGGTTATGTCAAGGAAATCTTCTTTTCCGGGTGCGGATATGACGATGCGGGCCTCCTCTGCCTTGGCGAGCGTTGTGGAGAGAATCTCGTCCAGAATCTGCCCGTCGGCATAAGCCCTTATATAAATGTCGTGTTCGCTGCAATCGAGTATGTTTGCCCAGCGTGCGGGAGTGATGATCCTGCGGATGAGCGTGGATTCGGACGAAGTAACGTCTGAACCCAAGGATATCAAAGAAGTCTTTTCTTCGGTAAAGTCGAAAGGCAGACCTTCTAAATCAACGGCGTCCTCACTCGAGACGTAATCGCCGAAGTCCTCGCGGAGGCCGAGTTTCATCTCGTTATCAAGGGCTATACGTTCGGTTACGGTGTCCAAAACGTGGTCGACGAATCCCTTGCGGTCGGCAACGCCTTCGGTAACGTATCTGTCGGCAATGTCGTAAAGTTCGCCTTCGATATATTCGTCGGAATACGCGGCGAATTTCTCCCCTCCGACGGTGTAGACTATCATGCCTCTGCAGGCGATGCGCGTGTCAAAGTTGCGGTCCTGCGAGACGACTACGGTTTCGAGACCCGCCTGCTCTACGGCGGAGAGTTCTTCTACAGAAGCGAAGGTTATCTCCGAGCAAGCGGTGGCAACGGCGTGTTTGGTCTTGGAATACACGTTGCCCGCAACGAATTCTTCCTTCCAGCCGTCGGTGATGTCCTCGTAAGGAACGAGCACCGCGCCGAAGGCTATGTCCGTAGCGTCCGACGGGAGCAGCGCGGCGACGGATTCGCCTCTGCCGAAGGGCAGCGTGAAACGCAGGCCGGGTTCTCCCACGAAACGTATGCTGACGTTCTTCTCATCCGAAAGAGAAAAACTGCCGCGTTCGGTCGGAACCTCCGCTTCGGGGGCAGTGCTGTCCGCCGCGTCCCAGCTTTCGTAAACGAGAACGGGTTCGGAATAGAAATCATAAACGACTCTGTCTCCGAGACCCGCCACCGCACAAGCCGTGCCGACGGAAAGAAACATGACCGAGGTAAGTAAAGTCAACAAAAACTTTTTCATAATGTTCACCTTTATCCTTCTTCCTTTTCGATTGCGTAACGTGCGTGCACGTACGCGAGTCATTAGTATACTATCCTACATATATAATTATAAAAAAAAAAAAACGTGTGTCAAGCATTTTTTTATGAATTTTCTCGGATTTTGTCGGTTTTCGTCGATTTTTTTGATTTATTACACGAAAGAATTAAAAAACTCACACACGCACATCTTGTTTGTTTCGGGCATTCTCACGCATTATTTTGTCCGTATTGCTTTTATTCTATGAGAAAAACCGCGATTCTGTGCGAATCGCGGTTTCCATGGGCAAAACTTTAAGAAAGGTCAAATTCCTTATGACAACAGGCAAACGGCCTGCGTAAATATTATGACCTATGGGAATATGCAAATTGTTTGCAATAATATGCAGATAATTTGCGGAACGTGCGTGCCTCATTCATCGGCCGGCCGCCGACGGCAGACGCAAAGAGGCGGAGACGCACGGGTCAAGGGTTATTTTGTGAACCGCTTACTATGGACGGGGCGTTTGGGATTTGTGCGCCGTAAAAGTTGCGGACAAGTCGTGTATTGCAGATGAGGGCGCAAGGGTCGGGATGAGTTACAGGAGAATACAGATGACCCCGCCTTTGCCTTCGTTGACAATTCTCGTTACCGTTTTCCTCATCTTGCCCTGCACGTTTTTGGGCATGGCGTCGAGTTTGGCGGCGATGCCTTCGCGTACGAGCAGGGACAGCGGCTTGCCGAACATGTTGGTGTTCCATATTCCGCTCGGGTTGCTGTCGAACTCCGAAAGGAGATATTTGACAAGTTCCTCGCCCTGCTGTTCGGAAGCGACGCTCGGGCTGACTTCGGCCTCTACGTCCACCTTTATTATGTGCAGGCTGGGCGCCTGAGCCTTGAGTTTTACGCCGTAACGGCCGCCCTGACGGACAACCTCGGGTTCGTCGAGACTCATCTCCTCGACCGAGGGCGCAACCACGCCGTAACCCGTTTCCTGTGCGTCGGCGAGCGCCTGCTTCAACTTGGAATAGGTGAACTTTGCGTCTCGCAGGCCGCGGACGTAATTCATGAGCCCCAACTCGTTTTCGACATTTTCGCCGCATTCGGCGCTCAGGACTTTGTAGAACAATTCCGGTTTTGCGTTGACCTTGTACGAGAGCGTGCCGTCGGCGAGGCGAACGTTGACTTCGTGCGGGATTTCTACCGTTTGGCTTTCCGCAAACATTCCTTCCATGGCCGTATAGTCGCACATCTTTGTCATTTTTTCAGCGTTATAGGCCACTTCTTGGATAATATCCCCTATTATCTCGTTGTTTGCGGGAAGGGACTTCATCCACGCGGGCAGGTCGATATCAATACTTTTTATCGGAAATTCGTAAAGTACGGTTTCTATCACTTTATTGATATCATCTTCCTGCATTTCCAACACGTTGAGAGGAAGGACGGGCACCGAATATTTGGCGCGCATGGACTTGGCGAGTTTCTGCGTTTCCTTGTCCTCGGGCGACGTGGTGTTGAGGACGATGACAAAGGGCTTGTTTATGCCCTTCAACTCCCCGACAACCCTCTCCTCGGGCTTTATGAACGAGGCGCGAGGAAGGTCGCCCACCGTTCCGTCCGAAGTTACGAGCACGCCTATTGTCGAGTGCTCGGAAATGACTTTTGCCGTGCCGATTTCCGCCGCCTTTTCAAACGGAAGATTCTCGTCCGCCCACGGCGTTTTTACCATGCGCGGGGCACCGTTTTCCTCATGGCCGACGGCGCCGTCCGCAAGGTAGCCCACGCAGTCTATCAGCCTGATTTTGGCCGATATCTTGCCGAACTGCACGGCGACGGCGTTTGCGGGGACAAACTTGGGTTCGGTAGTCATTATGGTCTTGCCGACCGCAGACTGCGGAAGTTCGTCCGTCGCTATCGTCTTTTTGTTCTTGCCCGAAATGTTGGGAATGACGAGCGTTTCCATAAATTTGGAAACAAAGGTCGATTTGCCCGTTCTCACGGGGCCGACTACGCCTATGTAGATCTCCCCCGAAGTTCTTTCGGCAATGTCGTTGTAAATGTCGTAGTTTTGCATTAAAAAACCTCCCACCGCTTACTATACTGTAAATATATGAGAGGTTTCGGTTTTATATTCGTCAGTCTTTGCCTGCCGATTTTTTTTCTTCCTTCTTCCGTCGGCGTTCGTCCTTCATGCGGGCCTTTATCTTTTTTATCATGCCCGACCACGTTGTCATGTGTTCTTCTCCCTGAATGAGCCTTTCTATATTACGGTAATGGGCGACCCACGTTAGGACGCAGATTCCCAAGACGAAGAATATGGAGGCGAGGAGTGCAACCATCATCGTCTGCGTTTGGGGCGGAACGTAATGGTTGTTGCGGTATAAATAATTGATATAGAACTGAACCTCGGCGGCGATGGCGGGGGGCGTAACCGCTATGAGCGAGCCCATGGAACCCATGCTGGTTATCAGTATGAACGCGAGGCCCGCGAACGCGCTGGTTATGCCGTAGACGGGGTTGGCAACGACGAATACGCCGATGGTGGTGGATATTCCCTTTCCCCCGTGAAAGCGGAGGTAAAATGGGAAAATGTGGCCTAAAACAGCAAAAAACCCGCACATGTACTTGGTCATGTCGCTGACGTAAAAGTCCGTGCCCGCGAATTTCATGCCGCGGAACGCGATGTAGCCGACAAAGGTGGGAATTATGCCTTTGAGCATGTCGAGCACGAGAATGGCGATGCCCGTGCCGAGACCGAAGTTCCTGCTCATGTTCATCATGCCCGGGTTGCCGCTGCCCATGTCCCTTATGTCCTTGCCCTTGCTTTTGGATATGATGATGGAAAAGTTGACGCTGCCCACGAGGTACGAGCCTATTGCCATGAGAAGGAGAATCCACCACGATTCAAACAACTTCATTCTTCGCTCTCCCTCTTTCTCACCACGAGGCGCAGGGGCGTGCCCGTGAAGTCGAAAGTATTTCTCAGATAGTTTTCGAGAAACCGCTTGTAAGAGAAGTGCATGAGCTGCTCGTCGTTGACGAAGAACACGAAAGTGGGAGGACAGATTCCGTCCTGAACGGAAAAGTATATCTTGAGACGGCGGCCGTTTTTGGTGGGCGGCTCGGTAGTGCGTACAGCGTCGCACACGACGTCGTTGAGCGCACCCGTCTGAACGCGGAAACTCGCGTGGGAAAGGACGAGATCGACGGCTGAGAATATCCTGTCCGTCCTCTGCCCCGTCTTTGCCGAGACGTAGAGCGATTTGTAATAATCCATGAAAGAAAGTTGGGTTTTGAGCTTGTCCTCAAATTTCTTTACGGTGGAATTGTCCTTTTCAACCGCGTCCCACTTGTTGACGACAATGACGGAAGGTTTGCCCTGCTCGTGAATGTAGCCGCAGATCTTTACGTCCTGCTCGGACATCCCTTCCGTTGCGTCTATTACGGCCAGCACGACGTCCGCCCGCCTTATGGATGCGAGCGTGCGCACGACGCTGTAATATTCGACGTCCTCGGACACAGAGCGCTTTCTGCGAAGGCCCGCCGTGTCCACGAGGATATATTTCTTTCCGCCGAAGGTTATGGCCGTGTCCACCGCGTCTCTCGTCGTGCCCGCAACGTCGGAAACGATTGCGCGTTCGGCACCGATGAGTCGGTTGAGCAAGCTTGACTTGCCGACGTTGGGTTTGCCCACTATGGCTATGCGGACGGCGGATTCTTCCTCCTCTTCCTCTGCTGCCGCGGGGAAGTGGGAACACACCTCGTCGAGCAGATCGCCGATGCCGACGGACTGTTCGGCCGAGATGCCGAAGGGTTCGCCGAGACCCAAACCGTAAAATTCGGCAAGAGCGGACGGATTGTACGCGTCCATCTTGTTGACGGCGAGAACTACGGGCTTGCACGAGTGGCGGAGCATCTGCGCAACGTCGCTGTCCGAAGCGGTTACGCCGCTCTTTGCGTCGCACACGAAGATTATGACGTCCGCCGTTTCGATGGCAACGTCGGCCTGCTTTTTTATGTGCTTCCACATGTCGTCGTCCGATTTGAGTTCCAGACCGCCCGTGTCAACAACCGAAAAACGGTGGGTGAGCCATTCGGCGTCGGCGTATATCCTGTCGCGCGTGATGCCCGGGCGGTTTTCCACAATGGAGATTCTCCTGCCCGAAAGTTTGTTGAACAGCGTGGACTTGCCGACGTTGGGTCTTCCGACGATCGCTACCAATGGTTTTGCCATGTCAATATCTTCTCCTTGATTGCGGGAGAGTGAGAGCGTCAAAGAAACTCTCCCCCGTACCCGCCGTGATGCGGACGCGCTTGCCCGTGGCCTTTTCCATTTCGTCCACGGTCATTCCGTCAAGGAACACGTCCTCGAATTCCCTGAGCATAGTACCCGGAATGACGACCTCGTCAAAGGGCTTGTCAAACGCCTTTACCGCCCGCACAACGTCGCCGCCCGTGAGCAGCCCGCTACAGTTTACCGTGGGGCCGAAAAATTCGTTGACAACGCCGATAACGTGCGTTTTAAGGCACTTACAGTATTTTTCCACCCTTTGGCAAAGTTGCCCGATAAGGCCTTGCGCGCTCGTGCCCGTAACCACGAGAAGGGTCATTTTGTTCTCTCTTTCTTCAAGGCAGGCTTCCAACTCGTCCACGAGTTTTCTGGTCATGCCCACCCCGTTTTCAAGTTGGGGATAGTCGCCGTAAAAGTCGGCGGGCTTGACTTGCCGCTTTGCTTTGAAGAAAAATTCGTCCGCAAGCGTGATGAAATTTTCCCCGAATTCGGCGTTGAGCCTGTCCGTCCTGTCTATTATTTCCGAACAGTACTCGGGTGAAACGTCGGATATCGGATAAAGCCCCTCGCGGTACCTGGTTATGCCGCACGGGACGACGGCCAGCGTCTTTACGGCAGGCGCATAAGAGTGCAACTTTCTTGCCGTGTAGTCAAGTTCATCACCGTCGTTCATACCGGGAACGAGCACGACCTGCGTGTGTATTTCTATGCCGCCGCCCGCAAGACGGGATATCTGCCGTTCTATCCTGTCTGCAAAGCGGTTGCCCATGATTTTCTTGCGGAGTTCGCCGTTCATGGTGTGCACGGATACGTAAAGGGGCGACAGGCGGTAGAACAGGATTCTGTCTATATCCTCGTCGGAAACGTTGGTGAGGGTTACGAAGTTTCCGCACAGAAAACTCTGGCGGTAGTCGTCGTCCTTGACGTAGAGCGTGGGACGCATGTCGGGGGGCATCTGGTCGACGAAGCAGAACACGCACTTGTTGCGGCAGGTGCGGATGGCCATGCCGTCGTCCTCAAAGACGAGACCGAGCGTTTCGTCGTCATCCTTTTCTATTTCGCATTCCACTGTCTGCCCGTCGGGGTCTGTCAGGGAAACGGTGAAATTTTCCTTTGAATCGTAAAAGAGATAGTCGAGAATATCGTTTGCAGGACGGCCGTCGAAGGACACGAGCGTCCAGCCTTTGCCTATTCCGAGTTCTTTGGCGACGCTGCCCTTTTCGCAGCCGCTTATCTTCATCATACCTTATATTATATTGTAATTTGCAAATAAAGTAAAGAAAAAAACGCAATCTTTCAAAACTGCGTTTACGGTTTTGGGGCGCGGCGGTCGTTGCTGGTTGGGTGCTTTGCCCTGCGGAGGCGGTTGGGGTGGGTTGTGTTTGGGTTAGTTGGGTGGTTGCGGGTGCGGGGTGCGTTTGGTTTTGCGAGGTACCCGCGAGCATCTTGTTTTGATTTTGTTGGGTGTTTGCGGGGCGTTGCGGCAAGAGTTTGCAAGCGGGTCGGCTTTGTGCCACGGCGGAGGTTAACGAGCCGTTTTTGTGCGTTTTAGGGGGTTTTTGAGAAAAACGGCGCGTCTGCGGCCGTCTATATTTCAAAGGAAAAATCCCTTTCCCCAATCTTTTTGAGCACGTTTACGAAATAATCGGGCAGGGGTGCGGTAAAGGTCATCCTTTCGCCCGTTACGGGCTGGGTGAGTTCCAGCCTGCAAGCGTGCAGAAGCTGGCCTTTGAGGTCAAACCTGCAGGTTTTGGGGCCGTACGTTCTGTCGCCGACGACGGGGTGCCCCATGTATTTCGCGTGCACGCGGATCTGGTGGGTTCTGCCCGTCTGCAGGCGGAATCTGCACAGCGTGTAATCGGCGTAACGCCTGACTACGGTAAATTCCGTTATGGCCTTGCGGCCCTGCCCATCGGGTGAAACGCACATTTCGGTGCGGTTCTTTTTGGATCTGTCGATGTAGGTTTCGATTACGCCTTCATCCTTGCCCACCCTGCCGACGAGCAGGGCGAGATATTCGCGGCGGCAGGTCTTTTGGGCAATCTGGCGGGAAAGGGACAGGTGCGCCGCGTCGTTTTTGGCGACGACGAGAAGCCCCGTGGTGTCCTTGTCTATGCGGTGGACGATTCCCGGGCGAATCTTGCCGTTTAT
>CANQUN010000037.1 GCA_947627065.1 uncultured Clostridia bacterium | reverse complement strand
TTTTATTATCCATCTTTCTTTATTTCCAAACATTTGTTTATCAAAAAAGCCCCCTAAAACACACAAAAACGCCCATTTTACCCACAAATCCAACGTCCGTCGTTCCATAAGCCTCAACATTAAAGCCAAGCCGCAAAAACTGTCCCGCCAAAGGGCCGGGCGAGACACGCAAAAATCAAAAAGTCCCCGTTATCTCACAAAAACGGGGACTTTTCCATCTTTCTCAAACCATAGCGGCACCTTTCGGACCGCCGCCAACGGCAAGCACAATCGGCCGCTCCGACCGCCTCAAACGGTTCACTCGGTAACCGCGGCCTCATCGGCGGCGCCGCCCTCGGCAGGCCCATCCGTTCCGCCAGCAGGCGCGTCCGAACCCGAACGCGGCAGGCTGTGCGCGGCTTCTCCCTTGCGCTTTTTCATTATGTAATCGTGCATTTCCTCGGTGGCAAAATGCAATTTTGTCAGGCTGTTGACGGCGTTAATGGGGAACACAAAGTACGTCTCGTCGGGCTTGCACAGGTCAATCGCGTCGCCTCGTCCCTTAAAGTCGTACTCTATGTGGCAGGAATACATGGTGGCGGGGTCGCGGTTGAAGTAAAACGGCTTGCCGTCAATCTCGCCCTTCATGGTAAACCCGTTGTAATCGTGCGTAAGCGTTACGTTGCCCAGCGGCTTAAAGCCGTAGTAGGTAGAATGCATGTACTCAAGCCGCGCCTCATCTTCAAAGCGGTAGGTGCCGCTTTCAATCTCACGGCGCACGGTCTCGCGTTCCCACTTGTACCAATCGGGAACGTGGGCAAACTCGGTCTCCCCGTTCGTGCGCTTAAGCCGCCCGTAAACGTCCATCTCCCATTCCGCGCCGCAACTCTCGCACCAGATTTTGGTGCCCGCCGACTTGGTGTGAAACTCCGTGTTGCACGCGGGGCAGCGGTAGAGTACGCGGTGTATGTTCTCCGCACGCTTGGAGCAGGTAATCTTAATCTTGTTCTCATACTGCCAGGCGTACTCGTCGTACTTGAACGCGTCCTCAATCCGCTTTTGAATTTCGTCCGCACTCAGCGTCGCCACTTCCTCGCGGGTGGCCACCTGTATGAACTCGCCCGACACGGGAACGTGGCGATAGGGATGCTTATCCCATTGGGGAGAACGCAAAAAGTTGCCGTGCAGCACAAACACCACCACGGGGCACTTTGCGGTCTTTACCAACTTGCCCAGCGCGTTGTCCAGCCGCTCGTTTATTCCCACAAGCGAAAACCTCGCCTCGGGATATATGGTAACAATGCCTTTCTGCTTTACAAGCGCGTTAAGCACGTGCCGCACCACCGTTATGTCGTTGGTAAACTTGCGTTTGTAAATGGTCCCCATCTTGCGGAAGAGATATTCCCTTCCCACAAATTCTTCGATAGAGGCCACCCAACTCGTAGCGTGGGGGAAGGTGGACTTTACGCTCATGGGGAAATCCACAAACGACCCGTGCGTCGAAAGCACGAGATAGGGGGGCTTAAGCCCTTCGCAGTTCACCCGCTTGATCTTGCCGCCCACGGGCAGCAGAAAGGCGCCCGTCAGCACCACCTGCAAAAAATGCCAGAACGGCGAAGGGCGCTGCGGCCTCAGCGAAGTGTCAAATTTTTGCTTGCTCTTTCTCATAATATTCCTTTTGTATATATCTTTTGCTAACCTTTCGGTCGTTTTTTCTCGGTTTGTTTATCTTTTGTTATCTATGTCCGTAACCTTTCGGCCGTTTTTCCTCGGTTTGCCCGTATTTCGCTAACCTTTAAGTTTTCCAACCTTTCGGCCGCTACTTCATCGGTTTGTCTGCTTTTTGCTAACCTTTAAGTTTCGGCAACCTTTCGGTCGCTACTTCATCGGTTTGCCTGCTTTTTGCTAACCTTTAAGTTTCGGCAACCTTTCGGTCTATTTTCTTTGGTTTTTCGGTTTATCTTTCGTTAGTCTACCGTTTGTAGTTTGCAATTTACGGCTCGCGGTTCGTTATCTATGTTTGTAACCTTTCGGCCTCTGTTCTTGGGTTTTTCGGTTTTTCTTTCGTCGGTTTTTCTCGGTCTTGTTGTTTGCTTTTTTGGTTTACGGTCTGCCCGTTTATCTTTTGTCGGGCGGCTTGTTTTTCGGTCGGTTTTCGGTCAACCCCCCGTCCGCGCCCTCGGGTTTCTGTCTTTTCTTCTCTTTTTTTCGCCCGCGCCCTCTGGCTTGGTCTCTTTTTTCCTGCTTTCCGCCCGCGTCTTTGGACTTGGTTTTTTCTTCTCTTTCTCCCCGTTCACGCCCTCGGGCTTTTCTTTCGGCGTTTCTTTTATCTCCCGCCCGTTTTCTTTTTTATGTTTTTGCTTTTTCTTGTTTTTCGCCCTCGGCCGCGCCTTTTACCGCAAGCCTTGGTTCGCGCTTTGTCTGTCGCTTGCCTTTTACCGCAAGCCTCGGCTTCGAGGCGTTCGGTTTCACAATGCCTCATAATAATTATAATATAAAAAGAAAATATTTTCAACAAGAAAATGCGGTCAAATATTACCAATTTTGTTTCGCGTGTGGTATAATATACACAAACGGCACGATTCGTCGAAAAAAAGGAGAGGACAATGGGCAGGACAAAGAGGGAAAAAGACAGGCGCACGGACAGAACGGTCGCCGCCATCAAGGAAGCGTTCCGTTCGCTCATCATCGAAAAGGACTATCAGGACATTACCGTCGTGGAACTTGCCCGCCGCGCGGGCATCAACCGCAAGACGTTTTACTTCCATTACGACTGCATGGAAGACGTTCTCGACGACCTCGAGCGCGAGACCGCCGAGCGCATCCTCGAAATTTACCGCAAGAACAGCAAGGAAGGGTTTGACATTCCCGCCTTCATGCGCACGATAAACGACCTTTTGCAGGAAGATTTCGGGCTGTACCGCCGCCTTGTCGTCGCAGGCTCCTACAGGTTCCTCTCGCGTAACATCAAGGACCTGTTGAAGGACTCGGACGTGTTCCGCGGAGCCTTTTCCGAAACCTTCGGCCGCCACGCCGACCTCATCGCCGAATTCTTCATCTCGGGCCTCGTCAAAATGTACAAGGTGTGGTTTGAAAACCCGGGAATTATGACCGCGGACGAACTGTCCGCCCTCGCAGCCCGCCTGATATGGGGTGGCGTCGGCTCCTTGTTGGTCTGAAAAACCGTGGAATAATGACCGCAGACGAACTCTCCGCCCTCGCAGCCCGCCTGATCCGGAGCGGCGTCGGCTCTTTGTTGGTCTGAAAAACCGTGGAATAATGACCGCAGACGAACTCTCCGCCCTCGCAGCCCGCCTGATCCGGAGCGGCGTCGGCTCTCTCCTGAACTCCCCAAAAGTGCCCTTTATCTCATAAAAACGGCATTTTTTTATCTGTCAATCCCAAGTTTTTTTACTTTCCACTTCTTCATTCCGTGCATTACCCAACCGCTTTTTTATTCTTCCAACCCCAAGCATTTCTGTTCTCTATTTTATATCTTTTACCTCATAAAACGGTATTTTATACTCTATCGTTATATCTGTTTTTGCGTTTTTCTTCTGTATCTCACGTGTCCTAAAAACGGTATTTTTTATCTGTCAACTCAACCGCACCGTTTGGCCCCTCCCGAGGAGGAATTATTCCATTTTATTTTCTTGGCCCCTATCAAGGATGGGATTTGTTTCATTTTATTTTTTGGCCCCTCCTGAGGAGGGGCTGGCGCATCGCGACTGAGGTGGGCAACCAAATTCCGCACCGCACTTTTTTACTTTCTTCTGTAAGATTAAATGTACAAGGTGTGGTTTGAAAACCCGGGAATTATGACCGCAGACGAACTCTCCGCCCTCGCGGCCCGCCTGATCCGGGGGCGGCGTCGGCTCGCTCCTGAATCCCACAAAAGTGCCCTTTATCTCATAAAAACGGCACATTTTGCTCTGCTACCATAAGACACCGTTTGGCCCCTCCCGAGGAGGGGCTGGCGCGTCGCGCCTGAGGTGGGCAACGACAAATTCACCCTCGACCTCAAAATACCGCCCGCCCGTTATGATATTGTTTTTTGTCCTTGTTCGTCCCCGCACCAATCTTAAAACGGCCCTTCCCGAGGAGGGGATTTGTTCCATTTTATCTTCTTGGCCCCTCCCGAGGAGGGGCTGGCGCGCACGCGCCTGAGGTGGGCAATCAAATCCCGTCCCAACCGCAAGCCACATTGCACCCATACACCGGGCAACCATTTGTCCTTGTTCGCATTCCACGCTTCATCTGACCGTAAGCCACAACATAAAACAGAGGGGGATTATCGCCTCGGACTAACTTCTGCAACTATTACGGCTTGCCTCATCAAAACGTGTTTTGCACCCTGACCCAAAGGAGATACGCCGAAAACCTTCTGTATGTTTTCTTATCATAAGACAATCCAGAGCACAAAAGCAGAGGGGATTATAATTTTACTAACTTCTTGCAAATTCTCTGGCCTGTGCCCCACAAACCGACTTTTTACACCTTTGTCTCGCTGTTCTCATGTCGATTATCTATTCATATTCTATCTTTTTTGTTTCTTTCCTTTCTCCAATTTCTCCCACTTTTATTATCCACCTTTTTTATTTCAAACATTAGTTTATCAAAAAAAGTCCCCTAAAACACGCAAAAACGCCCATTTTGTCCGCAAGCCCAAAGCCCGTTCCACTGTTCAGACCGTACAACTCAAACACGCACATCAATCAAACATTCCAAGCCACATCGTCCGCACGTTCCGCAACCCAAACCCTCACATCAATCCAACGTCCCAACCCGCACCAACCGCAACTCCAACCGGCCCCAACCGCACAACCCGACCCGTACATCGAACCAACCCCCAAAACAAAAAGGGGCGAGGGCTTCGCGGTAGCGAAGCCCTCGCCTGAAATACTTTACAGATCGTCAACGTCCTGCACGGGTTCTTCACCTTCTCCCGCAAGGTAGCGGCCGGTGTAACTTCCGAGAACGTCAAAATCCGATTTCATGTCGGGAGCGGAAGGTTTCCGCTTTTTCCTCGCCATGATTACTTGCAGCTCTTTGCCGAGCGCGAGCCTTTGTTTTCGGTTTTGTTCTTGGTATTATCCGCCGCTTTTCCGTTGCAGCCGCGGGTCTTGTTTTCGGTGTCCTGCGACTTGGAAGAAGCGTTCTTTGCGTTTTTGGTTCTCATAGCGTTTACCTCCTTCTTAACTTATTTTGGGTTTTATCACGGCGGTTATGCGGGCAATTTGCTGCCAATCGTTAGAAAAATTATTAAAATCAGGTAAAAATCATTGCTAAAAGGGAAAAAACAATGTAAAATAGAAATTGCATTTGTGCAATGTGCACAAAAGAGGTGAAAAATGGATTCTCAACTTAAAGCCACCGTCAGGCAGGCTGCCGAAAAACTCGGCGTGGAAATAACGCTGCGCCGCGCCGTGGGTGCGGACAAGGCTCTTGCGGACGGTCTCAAAATCGTGTCCGACCCCGTGCAGAACAAGACCTACTTCCGCTTCAACTATTCGGGCGAGGAATATCTTGCAAGCGTCGCGGGCGCGGACAAGGTCTGCGCAAACTACGCCTATCTCTTGCAGGGAATGCTGGAAAATGCGTCGGGTTCGGACGAAAACCTCACCCTCGAGCAGTGCCTTGCGAGGATAGTGCGCGGCGAATACACCCGGCAGCAGGTCCGCCGCTTCCACCTGCGGTTCAACGTGCCCGAAACGCCATGCTACGCCCTCGTCATCGACTACCCGCAAGGTTACGCCGACGACATCGTGAACATCCTCGCGGGCTATTCGGCCAACGCCGCGGACACCCCGCTGCTTCTCGACAACGGCCAACTCGTGTTCGTCAAGTTCACCGAGGACGCGGCCGACAGCGAGTACCGCTCCGCAGGCGAGTTCGCCGAGTACGTGCGCGAGTCCATCTTTGAAGAACTCGGGATAGAAGTGGTCATCGGCGTGGGAACGCCCTCGGGCCACCTCTACGGAATAAGCGCGTCCTACCGTCAGGCCGCCGACGCCATAAAGATGAGCGAGATGTTCAATTCCAAGGGCGGCGTGCGCAACTACCGCGACTTTGTGCTCGTAAAGATGCTCGAAGAACTGCCGCGGCAGAAACTTCAGGAATACCTGTCCGTGCTCATCGGAGAGGAGGGCAAGGCACTGTTCGGCGACGAGGAAATGGTGGGCACGGCCGAAGAATTTCTCGCCAACAGCCTCAACGTTTCGGAAACGTCGAGAGAACTGTTCATGCACCGCAACACCCTCATGTACCGCCTCGATAAGATAGAAAAGATAACAGGCCTCAACATAAAAAACTTCTCGGACGCGGTAACCTTCAGGCTGATAACCGTGCTAAACAAATTGATGTCCTGACGATAATGTGAGAAAAAGGCCACTTTTTATTTCCCGCACCAAGCAGTGCGGACAGGCGGATTTCAGCCAAAACACCGCGATAATGTGAGAAATAGGCCACTTTTGTCTTTCGCACCCCCGCGGCGTGAGAGGCAGATTCCCTGCAAAATATGCCGATAATGTGAGAAATAGGCCACTTTTGGGTTAAAGGAGGTAATATGGAATGAAAAAAACGTACACCCGCATCCTCGGCGGGGTGCTCGCCGCGGTCGTTGCGGCGGGCGTGTTCACCCTCGGCTACTTCACGTCAAAGTGGACGGAGCCTGAGGGCCTTGGCGAACTTGAACAGATACTCCGCCTCATAGAAAACAATTACGACGGAGAGTTCGACCGCGACGACTTCATCCACGGTGCGGTTGCGGCCTCGCTCGACCGTTATTCCACATATTACTCCCCGTCCGAGTACGAACAGGAGGAGCAATCCCGCGAGGGTCGCGTCTCGGGCAGGCTGGGTCTGTCCTTCCTCAAAGAAAACGGCGTTTCCACCAACAAGATATACTCGGTCTCGGGCAATTCTCCCGCAGAGCGCGCAGGTATAGAAGCGGGCGGCCGCGTCGTCGCCCTTGCAAACGAGGACGGAACCAACTCCCAAACGGTCGAAGATTACGACGGGTTCAGCGCGGCGCTCGGGCGTTTCACCACGGACGAGAAGATGCTTCTTACCGTAAAAAACGCGGACGGAACCCAAACGACGTACACCCTCAAAAGAGAGGATTACATCGAATCCTACGTCTGGTACCAGACGGGGACAGAGGCCTATAACGTTGCCGACGGCAGCGGCGGCCCGACCCTTCAAAAAAGGCAAAAACCCCTTAAATCTCACATTAAACAGGGTTTTGCTTACGTAAAATTCTCGTCCTTCAACGGCAACGCGGCGGCTCAGCTCAACCTCGCCGTGGACAAAGCCGCGGCCGACGGGGCGGAAAATCTCATCCTCGACCTTCGCGGCAACGGCGGCGGTTCCATGAGCGTCCTCACCGACATCGCCGGCCGTTTCATCCCGGGCAAGGGCGCCCGCCGCGTATCCGTCGCTAAATATAAGGACGGCAGCCGCTACTACTTCAACACCAAGACCACGGGTTACGAAAACCTGCCCTTCACCGCCGTGTACGTGCTTGCCGACGGTGGAACGGCCTCCGCTTCCGAAGCGCTCATCGGCGCCATGCTCGACTACGACGACAAGAATCTAATAAGAATCTACCTCGAGGACGGCAAGTCCTACGGCAAGGGAATCATGCAAACCACCTTCGTGTTCGGCGGCGGCGCGCTCAAACTGACCACCGCCCACATCTATTGGCCAAAGAGCGGAACGACCATTCAGGGCGTCGGCATAACCCCGTCCCTCAGCGGCTTTGAGGACAAGATCTTCACCGTTCCGAGCCAAGAAGGCACCGACGCCGTTCTTGACGAAATCTTTGCCTGACCCCCCGATAATGTGAGAAAAAGGCGGCTTTTGCCATTTTGGCAAGAGCCGCCTTATCTTATAAAAGGCCACTTTTACCTTTGGAGACATTCCCCAAAGTACGCCCCGAGCGCACTTTTCACTTCCTCGCCGGCGAATCCCGCAATCGGCTCGAGAAACTGCGGCCGCGGCACATCTTGCCCCTGCGGCCCCGCCTGCCCAACGTTTCCCGCAAGGCAACCCGCATGCGAACCCGCAGGCGGGGCCTTACGACCCATGAGTTTTATTATGACGGGCAGCAACTTTTCGGGCGAAGCCCCGCCCCTCATTGAAGCGAGCGCGGCCGCCGCGTCGGGGTCGAGGCCTAGCGCGGAGAAGAGGGGAGCGGCGTCGGGCGTCCTGCCCGACAGAAGCGCGGAAACCAGCGGAAGAATATCGTTCATATTTTCTCCTTTGATAACATTATATTTAACGTCGGCATAAATATGTTAGCGGAGGTGCGGTGTGAAGGATTTCAACGATTACGTAAAAGAAAACGGGGTGCCGTCGCCCAACGGCCAAAATTCCAACGGCCGGAATTATAACGGACAGAATTATAACGGCCAAAATTATAACGCAAATTACAGCAACGGCAACTATGCAAGCAGCGGTTACAACGGCAACAACGCAGGCGGCAATCCGCCGCTTGACATGGCAAACATACTGAGCGCGCTTGCGGGCAGATTTGAGGGGAGAAGCGAGCAGGACATAATTTCGGCAATCATCGCCGAAGCCGAAAAGAACAGGCGCAACGGCACGCTTACCGACGCCGACCTCGACGGTTTTGAAAATTCCGTCGCACCCATGCTCGACCGCAAGCAGCGCGCCAAACTCTCCCGCGTGGTGGCCTATCTCAAGCGCATACGCTAAACGGGACAACTCAACTAATCAATCGCACATACATTATATAATAAAGATAGCGGCCGTCCCGTCGGGACGGCCGCAACACTTCACCCGAACCGACGGGACGGCCGCAACTTTACGCCCAAGCCGTCGGCAAATATGTCCGAAACCGCACCCAAGCCCTTACTACAAACCACAATCTACTTGCGGAACCTCCCCGCAATCTCCCTTACCGCCGCGGCAAATACGGAAATCTCCCGCACGGTGTTGTGCACGGACAGAGAGGCCCGCACCAGCCCCGCCGTTTCGGTGCCGAGGTAACGGTGCATGAGCGGGGCGCAGTGCAGCCCGCCGCGCACGGCAATGTTGTACTCCTCGGACAGAATATCCGCCACCTCGTCCGAACCCGCGCCCGCCACCTGAAACGCCGCGATTCCGCAGCGGTTGGGCGGCGAATACACGGCCACGCCGTCAATCCCGCGCAGTGCGTCCACCAGCGCGGCGGTCAGTTCGGAAAGCGCGTTCGGAGTCCTGCGCATGGTCTCCGCCGCGTCCAGCACGCCCTCGTACAGGGCGACGATCGAGGGCAGAGGAAGGGTGCCGCTCTCCAGCCGTTCGGGGTAAAAGGCGGGCTGTTCGGGGTCGGAACTCTGCGTCCCCGTTCCGCCGTAAACGAGCGGGCGGATGTCCACGTCCCCAAACATCAAAACGCCCGTTCCCATAATTCCGCCCAGCCCCTTGTGCCCCGCAAGGCACAAAATGTCCACGCCCGCGTCCGCCATGTTTATTGAAATGTGCCCGCCGCTCTGCGCCCCGTCCACAAGGTAAATTATGTCGGGGCGGAAGCGTTTCAGGTTGCGTCCCACATCCTCGATGTCGGTCTCGTTTCCCGTAACGTTACAAGCGTGCGCCGTTACCACAAGCCGCGTTTTTTTGGTTAGCAGCGGCGCGATGTCGCGGTAGCGAATCAGCGTTTTTTGTGAGATATAGGCGGCTTTTTGCGGAATCGCCACCCTGCACCGCACCCCGCGTGAGTGGGAGAGCGCGTTGAGAGGTCGCAGCACGGAATTGTGTTCCATGCAGGTCGCCACAACCTCGTCGCCCTCGTTCAAAGTGCCCAAAAGCGCGGTGTTCAAAGCCGCCGTACAGTTTGCGGTAAACACCACGCGGTCGGCGCGTTCTGCCCCGAAGGTGTCTCTCAAAAGTTCGCGCGTTCGTAAAACGGCGTCCCCCGCGGCAAGCGCAAGCCTGTGCCCGCTCCTCGTCGGGTTGGCGTTAAGCGAGCCGAGCACGGCGGCCACCGCGTCCGCAACCGTACGCGCCTTGAACCCGCCCGTCGCGGCGTTGTCAAAATAAATCATGTCGTCCCTCACATTTTTCTCTTTCGTTTAATAATATATTACGGGGCGTCAAACGATATGCCCTCGGCGGGCAGCGTAAGGCAGGCGGCAAACCGCCATGCAACTCGTCATAAAACGCGGGCTGAACCGCGGACAAAACCGCCGCACAAACCAATGCGAACCGCCGAACCGCGGGCAGAAACGGACGCCCTTCGGGGGATGGATATGAACGTGATTTACGCCGTGTTCCGTTCCCGCACGCAGGCGCTCGCCTTTGCCGGGGAGATGAGGGCGCGCGGCGTCGGCTGCCACGTCGTCGCCACGCCTTCGGGTCTCGGCATGGGTTGCGGGCTTTCGGTAAGGCTCGGCGCCGAACACAAGAGCACGGCCGAACGGGTCGTTCGCGCAAGGAACTACGACAGTTTTTACGCCTTCGTCTCGGTCGGCAGGATGAACGGAACTTCCTTTACAAAAAAAATTTAGCGGGCAAACGTAAAACGGCAGCGCCCGCCCGCCTCGGCGGGCGGGCGCTTTCCCATCAAAGCCCCAAACGCCCATTATACACCCGCACCCGCGTGCCGCCCACTCCATTCCCGCAACCCGCCATACCCCGCACCCGATAATCCAGCCGCACACCCGCGTGTTCAATAAATTTTTCACATATAATCCAAAACAGCGGGGCGTGCGTTTGCCTTTTGGGCGGCCGATGTGGTAAAATATCGTTGAGGAGAATTTTATGCCGCTTACGTTGATAGGCCTCGGCGTGGAAAAGGGCGACCTGTCCCTTGCCGCCGCCGAGAAGATAAGGACCGCCGACGCGGTCATCATAAGAACCGCTCTCACCCAAACCGTCGGGTTTTTCAAGGAGAACGGCATCCCCTTCGTCTCCATGGACGACCTGTACGCGGGCTGCCGCAACTTCGACACGCTCGCCCAAAAGATTGCCCGCAGGGTTTACGCCCTGTCGCGGGGTAAGCGGGCCGTCTACTGTGTGGACGGCAGCGTGCTTGAGGACAACGCCTGCAAACTGATACTCTCGCGCCACCCGTCCACCGCCGTAATAGCGGGCGTTTCCAAGGCTTCGGCCGCGCTCGCCCCGCTCGGCATAACGGGCGGCTACACCTCCGTCTCGGCTTACGACGTTGCGGACGGCTCCTTCCGCTCCTTCGGCGGAACGCTGTTCGTCTACGACCTCGACAGTGCGATTCTGGCGGGAGAAGTAAAACTTAAACTCATGTCCGAGTACGGCGACGAATGTCCCTGCACGGCGTTTTTTGTGGGAAAAAGGCGTGATATGCCCCTTTACGAGATGGACAGGCTCCCCGTTTTCGACCACTCCGCGGCAATCGTTCTGACCCCGCGCGGCTTCCTCGAAAAGGACGCTTACGACGCCGAGGATCTGAGGAGAATAATCGAACTGCTGCGTGCCGACGGCGGCTGTCCGTGGGACAGGGCGCAGACCCACAAGTCCATCCGCAAGAACGCCGTAGAGGAAGTTTACGAGATGATAGACGCCATCAACCGCTGCGACGACGAACGCCTGCGCGAGGAGATAGGGGACGTGATGATGCAGGCCGTTTTCCACGCGGTGATGGCCGAGGAACGCGGCGCGTTCACCTACACCGACGTTACCACCGAAGTCTGCCGCAAGCTCATATCCCGCCACACGCACATCTTTTTCGGAGACAAGGCCGCCGACGAGCGCGAGGCACTTGAAGTGTGGGAAAAGAACAAGCGTAAGGAACACGGTTTCACCCCCGAACAGGCCGTTGCCGACGTGCCCGCCAGCCTCCCCGCGCTAATGCGTGCGCAAAAACTGATAAAGCGTGCGACCAAGGCGGGTTACGCGGCAGACGACGCCCAAGCCTCCCTTCAAAAAGCCGCCCAAATCGCCGCCCGCCTCGTTGGCGGAAACCTCTCGGATGACGAGATAATGCGCGATTCAGGGGACTTCTTGTTCGAATGCGTCAACGTCGTAAGGCTCGCGGGCGCCGACGCGGAAGAGGCGCTTGCCGACAAGGCGGACGCTTTCGCCAAGCCTTACATCGCCGCGGCCGCTTCCCAAAATGCCGCCCAAAACCAACCCGAAAATCCCGCCGACAACCCCGACGGCAAACCCGAAAAACCTTAAATAAAATGAACATACAACCGCTCAAAATAGGCAAGGTGCGTACGCAAGGCAACCTGCTGCTCGCCCCGCTCGCGGGTTACACGGACTTTGCGTTTCGGGCTATATGCCTCGGCCTCGGCGCCTCCCTCGCCTTCACCGAAATGGTCAGTTGCAAGGGCCTTGTCTACGGCAACAAGAACACGCGCGACCTGCTCATAACCACCCCGCACGAAACCACGCCCGCCGCTCAGGTTTTCGGCAGAGAGCCCGAAGTCATGCGCAGGGCGGCGGAGAGCGAGGCCCTCGCCCCGTTCGACATAATCGACGTCAACATGGGCTGTCCCGTGCCCAAACTTTTCAACAACGGAGAGGGGAGCGCCCTTCTTCTGGAGCCGGCGCTCGCCGCCCGCATCGTGTCCGAACTCAAAAAGACGGGCAAGGCCGTTACCGTAAAGATGCGCTCGGGCGTGAACGGCGGCGACGTGTCGCCCGACTTTGCCAAGATGCTCGAGGACGCGGGCGCGGACATGATAACCGTGCACGGCCGCCCGCGCGTCAATTACTACGCGGGAGAGGTCGATTACGCATTCATCGCAGCCGTCAAAAAGGCGGTTTCCGTACCCGTCATCGCCAACGGCGGAATCTTCACCAAAGAGGACGCCGACGCCATGGCCGAACGCACGGGTTGCGACGGCGTGATGATAGCCCGCGGCGCCATGTACAACCCCTTCATATTTTCCCAAATCCTCGGTAAAACGCACAAAATCGGCTATAAGGAACTGCTGTTCATGCAGATAGACATGCTCAGAACAGTCCACGCGGACGGCTACGTTGCCCGCAACCTCCGCAAGCAGGCGGCGTGCTACCTCAAGGGCGTCAACGGCGGAAAGAAGGCCAAGGCCCGCCTCGTCTCCTGCAACACCACCGACGAACTCAAGCAGGCCGTTGCCGAAGTTTTCGGCTGAACCCATCAACCTCATTACAACTTGGCCCCTCCCGCCAAGCCGGCCCTCAAAACCCATGGCCCCTCCCGAGAAGTTGTTTATTTTTCTCTTGGCCCCTCCCGAGGAGGGGCTGGCGCGTAAGCGCCTGGGGTGGGCAACGTACCAGACACCCCAACCAACCACTACTCCCTAATCACTAATCACTCAACACTAACTTGGCCCCTCCCGAGGAGTTGTTTATTTTTTCTCTTGGCCCCTCCTGAGGAGGGGCTGGCGCGTAAGCGCCTGAGGTGGGCAACGTACCAGACACCCCAACCAACCACTACTCCCTAATCACTAATCACTCAACACTAACTTGGCCCCTCCCGAGGAGGGGCTGGCGCACTCGCGCCTGAGGTGGGCAACGCTCCCGCAAACCCACTCCAACGCCACAACCCGCAAAATACAAACACCCACGTTTTTGTGAGAAAAAGGCCACTAATTCCAAAAATCCCACAAAAAATCCGCACCGCCACGCACGCATTCCGCCCCGCCCGCATAACATGAAAGCGGAGGACTGCCGTGAAGATAGCGTTTTTCACCCAATGCGATTACGACGCCCTGCCCATGGGCTGCGACGTTGCCGTTTTCCCCTTCTTTCAGGGGGAAGCGGTCAGTTACAACAAGGAAATCAAGGGCATAACCACCTTTTTCAGAAGGCTGACGGAACTCTCAAAGTCCCGTAAAACAGCGATTATCGCGGGTGCGGACACCGATTCTTACGGTTCGGTGCGCCACAGCGCGGCCGTGTGCGACGGCGGCAAACTGCTTGGCATAAGCGACATGACCATCGTTTCCGAAGGCGAACGTTACATCGGCGGAGGGGGGCTGAGGGTTTACGACACCCACGCGGGCAAGATAGGCGTCGCCGTGGGACGGGACATAATCTCGTCGGAATGCGTTCGTTCGCTCGCGGCGTGCGGGGCGGACGTCATCGTAAACGTCATGGACGAGATAACCGATCCCTGCATTCCCATAAACGCCCGCGCCAAGGCTTACGAATTCGGCGTGCCCGTCGCCGCCTGCTGCAAAAATCTCGCCTTTCTCGCCACCGCCGACGGGGAAATGGCCTTCCTCTCGCCCGACATAATGACCCTTGCCACCCTCGACACGGGCAGAGATTACCACACGATAACCGTCCGCAAGCGCGGAAAGTACAGGAGAAAACCCACATGAAGTTCAACATAGTGCTCGTAGAACCCGAGATACCGCAGAACACGGGCAACATAGCGCGCACCTGCGCCGCAACGGGCTGTGCTTTGCACCTCGTCCGCCCGCTCGGCTTTGAAATAACGGACAAGCACCTAAAGCGTGCGGGGCTTGACTATTGGCACCTCGTGGACGTAAATTATTACGACGATTTTTCTCAGGTAGAAAAGCGGTTTGAAGGCCGAAACTTCTACTTTTTCACCACCAAGGGCGCCAAGGTGTATTCCGAAGTAACCTATCGGGACGGCGACGTTCTGGTCTACGGCAGGGAGACGCGCGGCCTGCCCGAACCCCTTCTCGAAAAGTATTACGACCGCGCCCTGCGCATTCCCATGATAGACGAAGCGCGCTCTCTCAACCTCGGCAATTCCGTCGCCCTCACCGTTTACGAAGCCTACCGCCAGAACGGCTTTGCGGGTCTCAAAAACGCGGGCGCCCTCACAGGCCGCGGCTACTGAACAAAAGCCACACCAACCCCAAAACCCCCGTTTTTGTGAGAAAAAGGCCACTAATTCCAAAAATCCCACAAAAATCCGCCCGCAACTGCTTATAATAATTACGGCAGCCCCAACCTGCCAAACCCAAAAAACAAACCCCAAAGAGAGGTAAAATATGAGCGAAAACTGCACACACGACTGCTCGTCCTGCAAAGAGGACTGCGCCAGCCGCGGAATCCCCAAGGAAAAGCCCAACGCTTTGTCCGAAATCAAAAAGGTCATCGCCGTAGTCAGCGGCAAGGGGGGAGTGGGCAAATCGTCCGTAACTTCCATGCTGGCCGTCCTCGCCCGCCGCGCGGGCTATTCGGTGGCCGTGCTGGACGCCGATGTAACGGGTCCTTCCGTTCCCAAACTCTTCGGCCTCAAACAAAACGCCACGGGCGACGAAAGCGGCATTTTCCCCGTAATCACCAAAACGGGCATCGAGACCATGAGCGTCAACCTGCTTTTGGAAGACCAAACCATGCCCGTAACGTGGCGCGGCCCCATCATCGCGGGCACCGTCAAACAGTTCTGGACGGACGTGGTGTGGGGACCCGTGGACTTCATGTTCGTGGACATGCCCCCGGGAACGGGCGACGTGCCGCTTACGGTTTTCCAAAGCCTGCCCGTGGACGGAATAGTCGTGGTAACCTCGCCGCAGGACCTCGTGTCCCTCATCGTTGAAAAGGCAATTCGCATGGCCGAACTGATGAACGTGCCCATCCTCGGCATAGTGGAGAACATGGCTTACTTCAAGTGCGACGGGTGCGGAAAGATTCACCGCATTTTCGGTGAAGGCAACGTGTCGGCAACCGCCAAGGCGCACGGAATAGACGCCGCGGCCGAAATTCCCATCACACCCGCCCTCGCCTCGGTGTGCGACAAGGGTCTTGTGGAACTGTTCGAAGGCGATTGGCTGGACGCCCTCGCCCAAAAAATCTTTTCCCTCATCAAAGACTGACCGCATTATATAATAATAAGGTAAAATCATTATAATTATAATAATGTAAACCCCGCCCCGACCCGCAAAAATCCGCATCACCGCCCAATATTCCGAAAAAAAATAAAAGTTGCCCCAAAACGCTTGTAATTTTTTCGGATATGTGATATAATCAACAAGTATCAAAATATTCGGTAGGTAAATTATGAACGATGATGTATTATATAAAGTATTGTCCATAGTGTGCGTGGTTCTCATCGTGCTCTGTTCCATCTTCGTTACGATTGTCGTAATGATGCAGCAGTCCAATTCGGACGGAATAAGCGCGATATCCGGATCGAGCGAAACCTTTTACGGAAAGAACAAGTCCAAGACTCTCGAGAGCAAGCTGAAGAGGCTCACCGTTTTCTGCCTCATACTCATCGGTGTTCTGTGCGTCGTATACTTCATTCTCGGCATTAAGGTTTAAGCAAACAAAGCGGTTCGGGGAAATTACCGGGCCGCTTTTCTATTCTCCGCAAAACCAATCCAACCCGCAGCCGTAACACCCGCCAAACCCATGGCCCCGAGAAGTTGTTTATTTTCCCCTTGGCCCCTCCCGAGGAGTGGTAAAGGAAGATGTGGCC
>CANQUN010000036.1 GCA_947627065.1 uncultured Clostridia bacterium | reverse complement strand
CCGTGGTCCAGCCGTTGGTGCCCTGGTGGCCGAGTTTGCCGTCCACGAGGAAACCGTTCTGCCAGCCCTCGCCCGGCATTTCGTAAGACGATGACGACGTTACGCTCTTACCCAAAGAGACCTCGGTCATGCCTTCGGGGCAGTAACTGTCAATGCTCGTCTTGTCGTAATCGGCAAGGGCGGTAACCGTCCATGCGGTCAGGCTCAGCGAGACGGCCGCGCACAGCAGCGCGATCAGCAAGTTCCTTCTTTTCATTTTACCCTCCTTGTTCGCCTTGCGGCGAGATTGTGCTTGATAATGTGCGAAAAAGGCGGCTTTTTGCCAAGTTGCCCCTTTCGTCGGCGTCGGTTGCGGCCTTTTGTAACAGCGGTTGCGGCCCGTTGTACGGCTTTGTTGCGTTGAGGTTTGGATCGTTTGGTAATGCCGCCGTGGGGTTGCCGCCGTTGCGGGCGGCTTGGTTTAAGCGACCGCCGCTTCCTTATATTACGTCCTTATATTATTTTACGAGGCGTAGGAGAACGCCTTCTCCCACGCCGAAATCTACGGTGAAGTTGCCGTCCTCGGCGGGGATTTGGGTAAACCTGCCCGTGTCGGGGTCAAAGCGTTCGACATTATAGCCGTCCCGCACGGTGTAGGTGAAGGTGTTGGCGGTGTTCCAACTGTTGTTGAACACCATGAACAGATTGTCTCCGCCTTGCTTACGGCTGCGGAACTGCCCTATCATGGTCGCCTCGTCCGCGGGGGCGGAAAGGACGGCGTTTTCGGGCAGGTATTCCACCGCGTCGCCGTAACGCGCGCGGGCGGATTCGGTGTGGTAGACGTGTTCGGCATCGTAGCCGACGAGTATGTCGCCGACGGCGCGGACCCTGAAGTTGAGCCGACGCACCTGTTCGTAAAGTTCGGGGTTGACTATCTCGCCCTCCCTCGACACGAAACTGTCAAAGAATCCTTCGTCGGCGTGGCCCTCGGCTTCACCGGGGTTGACGTAGTTGAAGTAGGACAGAGCCTTGAACCCGTAAGTCAAAAAACTCCATATATCCCACGAAATCTCACCGTAATCGGGCATTCTCCTCGGCGGGTTTATCTTGGCGATACACGTGGACTGGATGAAGGAATGGGTGGTAAGGCCGTATTCAAAGCCGACCTTGCGCACGGCTTCCATGTTGAGGAACTTGGTGGACTCCACGGTGTCGGTTTCGAGGAACGGGTAGAAGTCGTAACCGAGTTGGAACACGTTTTCCTCCCCCACTTCCGCCACGAATCTGCGAAGGTAGGTTTCGTAATCCACCTCTTTGCCGTCTACCGTCGCGCCGCTCGAGCCGTTGAGGTTGACGTTGCACTTTATGTCCGTGCGGGCGGCGTACTGGGCGACGAGGTGGCCGCACTGTTCAAGTTGGTTGTAATAGGGTTCGTCCCAGAGGTTGAAGCAGACGAGGTAGTCGCTCATGTAATTGCTGTAATCTATGTTGCGCTGCATCACCGCGTCGAAATACGCGCCGTGCACGTCGCGGTCGTTGGCGCCCTTCTGCAAGGCGGTCATGGCGTAATAAATGCCGTTTTTCGCACAAACTTCGTCAATTTCCAGCCACGCGTCAAGCGAGCCTGTCGGGTCGTCAACCGTGTTTTTAACGGCGAACGCGTAAGGGTGGAGCAGGTAGTTTATGCCAAAGTTTTTAAGTTCCTCCGCCTGCTCGGCGTACGTCTTTATACAGTTTGCGCCGTAATCGTAAAAAGAGACCCACGAGCCGAGAAGAAACTGTTCTTCTACGGGCGGGACCTGCGGGGCCGGATCGGACGGGCTGCCCGAATGGACCGGATTGTCCCCGCCGCAGCCGACGGACACAAACGCCACAACGCCGAGTGCCAGCGCCGCGATTCTCAAGATAAACCTTCTCATTTTTCCTCCTGTCTTATGGGCGGAAACTCGTGTTTCCGAGTATATTGTACAGTAATTTCGTGCTTTTGTCAATGCTTTTCGGGATTTTTCCGCGCGGATTTTTTTACTTGGGAAAACGGCAGTTTTTGCGGCGCTTTGGCGGTTTTTAAGATATGCGGTTGCGGGGGTTGCAAGCGCCGCGGTTTAGGACTTTGCAATTGGCGGCTGCAGGGACACAAGACGCGGCGAGTTATCATGAAAGGACGCGGCAGGCGCTTGCCGCATTGCAAAAGGACGAGGGTGCGTTTCGACAGCACACAAAAGGACGCGGCGGGCGCTGCGTCCTTTTAAGTTTATTATATGTTTGTAGTGTTGAAAACGGTCAAAAGTGACCTGAATCGCACAAAAACGAGGGGTTTCACACAAACCGCAAGCCAAACCGACCGCGGAGTTGGCGGGCGCCACAAGGATAAATTCGCCGCAAAGTCAGGCGAATAATATCCGAAGCAAAGGCGGATTACGATACCCGAAAAGGCAAAATTACTTTTTATCCTTCATGCGGACGAACACGACCGTGCCTTCCTGCCTGAATTCGCAGCCGAGTTTACTCTTGAAAAACTCCTGTTTGCTCTTTGCCTGATAGGCCTTTACGTTGAACTGCGGGTAGCGTTTGGAAAGCTGGTTGGCAACCGTGGCGTAAAGCGCCCAGCCTTCGGCGTCGTCGCTCATGGCGATGAAGTCGCGCACGACGTTCTGCAAGGTCTTGACGGACGGGGCTTCTACCTTGACGCTCTCCTTTTCCGAACGGGACTTGGTGGGGGTGCGCGCCTCGTACAGTTTGTCGAGCATCAGGAATTTGTCGCTCGATTTGGAAAGGGAAATGGGCGTTTTGTCCTCGCCCGCGATGACGACGTACATTCCCCCTTCTTTGAGCCGCTGGGCAAGACGTGCAAAGTCGCTGTCGCTGGTGGCTATGCAAAACGCGTCCACGAGTTCGCTGTAAAATATGTCCATGGCGTCTATCGTGAGCACGAGGTCGGTGGAATTTTTGTCCTTTATGGGGGCGAACGCCTGAATGGGGGTTATCCCCTCTCCTATGGATTTTTCCTTCCACGGGTTGTTGGCGATAAAGTCGCCGTAAGCGCGCTTTACCTTGATGGAGCCTATCTCTTCGAGTTCGTTGACGATTATGTCGTAATACTTGGGAGACACGTTGTCCGTGTCTATGAGCAGTGCAAAACTGTATTCTTTTTCCATTATTTCTTCTCCCTGAACATATATGAAAGACGCATGAGCGATATCCTGTGTCTCATGTGCGGGTGGAGGCGGATGCCGAGACGTTCGAGTTCTGCGTCCACTCCTATCTCGCTGCACTTTGTGGCGCAGCCCGCACGCAGCATGGCCCGTTCCACCGTGCGTGGCGAGGGCTGTTCTTTGACCGCCGCCCTTATTTCCTGCCAGCGTTCTTTGATGACAAACGGGTCGATTTCGTGCGAAACAGGCGGGTTGTTGAGTTTTTCCACCTCGGGATAAAGCACGCCGTAGCCGCGGCGGACCTCCTCCCAATCTATCTCCTCGGGCACGATGTCCACGTCCTCAAACGAGGCGAACTTTTCGTACTTTCTCAGGATTATCAGGGTGGCTACGCCCACCTTTTTACCGTGAAAGTCGCTGCGCTTGCCTTCCGCCAGCTTCTTGCATTCCCAGAAATGCGAGAGGATGTGCTCGGTGCCCGAGGCGGGGCGGGAATTTTTGACCATGCTCATGGCGACGCCCGTTTTGATAAGCCCCTCGAACACGGCGGCCGCGGCACGCTCGTCGGGCGAAGTTACGCTGCCCGCCATTGCCATCATGCCGTCCACGGCCTCGCGCACGTAAGCGGCAACCTTGTCGCAGTAATATTCGCCCGAGACTATGTGGGAAACCTTCCAGTCAATAAGCCCCACGTACTTGCCCACCATGTCGCCGAAGCCCGCGGACTTGAGTTCGGCGGGAGCGGCGGCAAGAACCTTGGTGTCGGCAATTATCACCTCGGGCGTCTTGGCGGGGTAAGTTATCTTAAAGCAGCCGTCGGTAATCGGCGCGTTGTAGGAGGCGAACCCGTCCATGGAAGGAGCGGTTGCGTAAAGGCACAGCGGCTTGTTGCAGCGCGCGGCGGCAAGCCTCGCCACGTCGTGCAGCGAACCCGTTCCCACCGAAATGACGCCGCCCATGCCCGAAAGCAGTTTTTGGATATTTTCCACTTCCTTCATGTCGGCGACGCGCAGATCGTCGTAAACCTGCGGCCGTACGACAAAGCCCGCCGCCCCGAGAGAGGGAACGATTCCCTCCGCCGCCGCAAGCGTGTTGCGGTCGGCAACGAGCAGCAGCCGCTGGCCGAAGCCGTTCTTTTTGAGTATCGCGCCCGTGTTTAAGGTTATTCCCGAACCGACCTCGACGGCGCGCAGGCCGAAGGTGTGTTCTCTCCCGCAGGAGCAGTAGGAAAAGTCCCTCTTGAGTTTTTCCAAATCCATGTGTTAAGTCTGTTCTCCGTCCCCGCCCGAGGCGAGGTCGCGGCGTTTAATGCCGCGTTTTTGTGTGTTTTAGGGGGTTTATGCCTTGCTGCGGGGGTAAGCAGCAGTTTGATGTAAGCCCGAGACGAGGCACAAAGTTGAGCCGCATTTTAAGTAATTTGAACCGATACGCGGGGTTGCAAGCCATTTTTAAGCAAGTTCGAACCGAGACGAGGCTTTGCGCGCCCCGAATTACCCAAAGTTTTGGGAGGCGGGAAAGGCGGAAATTTTGCAATTAGCCGCCTTTTTCGCACATTATCGGCGGTTACAGTTCTATGTGTTTTACGTCCTTGCGCGCGCTCTTTCTGTACAGTATTATCTTATGGCCGATGGTGGCCACGCATTCCGCCCCGAGCGCCGAAGCGAGGGCGTCCGCCGTTTCGTCCGCCGTGAAGGCGCAGTTTTTAAGGACGGTTATCTTGACGAGTTCGCGCTTGTCCAGCGCGTCGCTTATGCCGCCCAAAAAGGTGGGGCGGAAGGTTCCGTCATCGTTTACGCCGTCCTTGCCGAGCTGGGCGATGGACACCTCCGCCGCCGCCAGACTTCTAAGTTTGCTTCTCTGTTTGGAATTAAGCATTTTATCTCCGTTAATCTATGAAATCAAATTCCACGTCGCCTATTACGACGACGTCTCCGTCCTTTGCCCCGAGGCGTTTGAGTTCCTTTATCACGCCCTTGTCTTTGAGTATTGACTGCATGTACGCGAGGGACTGGTAATCGCTGACGACGACGTTGCGGATGAGCATGTCTACGAGCGGGCCGATTACAACAAACGCCCCGTCCTCGTCCTTTTCTATCTCAAAGCCGTTTTCATCGGGTTTTTCGTATTCGAAGGGTTCAAATTCGACGGGAGCGGCGGGCGGAAGCGTCTTTAACACATTCCACACCTCGTCGAGCGCGGCGCGCAGCCCCTCGCCCGTTATTGCCGAACAGGGAAAGAGGGAATATTTCCTGCCGTACTTTTTTTTGAACGCGGCAAGGTTTTTTTCTGCCCCCGCTATGTCGCACTTGTTGAGAACGACCACCGCGGGCAGGGCGGCCAGCGTCTCGCTGTATTCGGCAAGTTCCTTGTTTATCTTTTCAAAGTCGTCAACGGGGTCCCTGCCTTCCACGCCCGAAACGTCCACGACGTGCACGAGCATGCGCGTTCTTTCTATGTGGCGGAGGAAATCGTGCCCCAGCCCCGCGCCTTCAGCCGCGCCCTCAATGAGGCCGGGGATATCGGCAACCACAAACGATTCGTCGTAATGGCTGACCACGCCGAGGTTTGGCGATATTGTTGTGAAGTGGTAGTTGGCAATCTTGGGTTTTGCGCCCGAAATCTTGGAAAGAATGGTGCTCTTGCCCACGTTGGGAAAGCCCACCAGCCCCACGTCGGCAATCACTTTGAGTTCGAGAATCAGTTTGTGCGGGGGCGTCTGTTCGCCCTTTTGGGAAAAATGCGGGGTGTGCCGCCTGCTTGTGGTAAAGCGGGCGTTGCCCTTTCCTCCCTTGCCGCCCGCGGCAATTTTCACCTTTTGGCCGTCGTAATATACGTCCGCCATTATGCGGCCGCTTTCAAAATCCTTTATGACCGTGCCCGCGGGTACGCGGATTACCGTGTCCGCCCCGTTTCTGCCGTGGCAGTTGTTGGAATCGCCGCGCTCTCCGTCGCCCGCACGGAACTTCTTTTCAAACTTGAAATCTATGAGGCTGGACTTGGAAGCGTCGCCCACGAAGTAGACGTCGCCGCCGTCTCCGCCGTCCCCGCCGTCGGGTCCGCCCGAAGCCTTGCCCTTGAACCTCATGAAAGAAGTCATTCCGTCCCCGCCGTCTCCCGACTTGACGGTTATGATCTCTCTGTCTGTAAACATACCTTCTCCTACCCCGATAATGTGCGTTTTAGGGGACTAATTTGATTTTTTTGAGGAACGCGCGGGCGGCTCTCTTGCCCTGACCCATCGCGCTGATCACGGTGGAAGAACCCGTTACCGCGTCTCCCCCCGCGTACACGTTTTCAACGTTTGTCATGCCGTTTTCATCGACCGTGATAACGCCCTTTCTGCCCGTGGCAAGCCCCTCGAAGGCGGAAACGAGCAAGGGGTTTGGCGAAGTGCCGAGCGCCATGATGAGCATGTCGCATTCAATCTCCCGCTCGCTGCCCTCTACGGGCACGGGGGAACGGCGGCCCGACGCGTCGGGTTCTCCAAGCCGCATGGATATTACGGTAACCGACTTTACAAACCCGTTTTCTCCGTTTACGGCAACTGGATTGGTGAGCAGTTCGAAACGGACGCCCTCCTCCTCGGCGTGCTTTATCTCTTCTCTTCTGGCGGGCATCTCCTCGCGGCCGCGCCTGTAAACCACGGTTACGTCCGCGCCCATCCTCAAAGCCGTGCGCGCGCTGTCCATGGCAACGTTGCCCGCGCCCACAATAACCGCCTTTTTCGCACGAAATACGGGGGTATCCGCGTTTGTGTCGTACGCCCGCATGAGGTTTACGCGGGTGAGATATTCGTTTGCGGAAAACACTCCGTTCAGGTTTTCGCCGGGGATTCCCATGAACATCGGCAGACCCGCGCCCGTGCCTATGAACACCGCGTCGTACTCCTTTACGAGTTGGGCGGGCATGATTGATTTGCCGATAACCGCGTCCTTGACGAATCTGACGCCGAGGCGGCTGAGCGCCTCTGTCTCCTTGGCAACCAGTGATTTTGGCAGGCGGAATTCGGGTATTCCGTAGACGAGAACGCCGCCGAATTTATGAAAGGCCTCGAACACGGTTACTTCCACTCCGTTTGCCGCAAGTTCGCCCGCAAACGACAGCCCCGCGGGGCCGCTGCCGATAACGGCGGCGCGCTTTCCGTTTGAAGGGGCGGGTGCGGGACGGGCGTCGGCGTTGTCTGCGGCAAGCCGCTCGAGCAAGCCGATCGACACGGGGCGGGAAGCCTTGCCGCGCACGCACGCGCTCTCGCACTGCGTCTCCTGCGGGCAGACCCTTCCGCACACGGCGGGCAGGCTGTTGTCCATTAAAATCGTGCGTTTTGCGCCCTGTATGTCGCCGCTTTTTATAAGCGATATGAAGGCGGGTATCTTTACGCCCACGGGGCAGCCCGCAACGCACGGGGCGTTTTTGCAGCCGAGGCAGCGCGTGGCTTCCGCACGGGCAGATTCGGCGTCAAAGCCGAGACACACTTCCTTGAAATCCTTTATACGTTCGGCCGCGTCCCTCACGCGGGGAGCGTTGGCAAAAAATTCGTCCTTCATCTCTTTCCTCCCGTGAGGCGGCAGTAATGTTCCTGTTCGGCCTGTCTGTAAACCAAAGAACGGGCGATTGCCTCGTCAAAATCCACGAGGCTGCCGTCAAACTCAGGCCCGTCCACGCAGGCGTACTTTATCTTTCCGCCCACCGTCACGCGGCAGCAGCCGCACATGCCCGTGCCGTCCACCATGACCGAATTCATGGAAACTATCGTTTTCACACCGTAACCGCCCGTCAGTCTGCACACGGCGCGCATCATGGGCAGCGGGCCTACGGCGAACACGGCGTCGTACCCGCCCTCGTCGAGGAGTTCTTTGAGGGCGTCCGTAACAAAACCCTTGCGGCCGTAACTGCCGTCGTCGGTGGTGATTATCAGCCTGTCCGAACGGGCGGCAAATCCTTCCTCGTTTATGACGAGTTCCTTGGTTTTTGCGCCGAGGATTACGCTGACGCGCCTGCCCGCGTTTTTGAGCGCGGCGGCCTGCGGGTAAATCACCGCGCTGCCTATTCCGCCGCCCACGAGAATGACGTTTTGCGCGTCTCCGAGGTCGGTGGGTTTGCCGAGCGGCCCCACTACGTCGGCCAAAACGCCGCCCTGCTCCATTTTGGAGAGTTTGTACGTCGTTGCGCCGACGGTCTGGACGATGACGGTTACCGTGCCCGCCGCCCTGTCGTAATCGGCAACGGTGAAGGGAACGCGCTCGCCGTCCTCATCCACGCGCAGTATGACAAACTGCCCGCTTTGACAAGCGGCGGCAACCAGCGGCGCGTACAGTTCGTAACTTATCGTATTGGGCGAAAGTGCCCTTTTTCTCACAATTTCAAAGGTTTTCATGTTTAGCGTAATATTTGCACACATCCTGCAAAAAGCAATTTGCGCAGTCGGGCTTGTGGGGATAACACACCCTCTTGCCGTGCGTTATCAAAAGGAGGTGCGCCTTTGACCACCTGCTTTGGTCTATGTACTTCATCAGTTGTTTTTCGGTTTCCAGAACGCTTTGGGTCTCGCAAAAGCCAAGCCTGCCCGCAAGGCGGAAAACGTGCGTGTCCACGGCTATGGCGCTGCCGCCGAAGCCTTGACTGTACACGACGTTGGCGGTCTTTCTGCCGACGCCCGCCAGCGAACGCAGCGACTGAACGTCGCCGGGGACTTCTCCGCCGAACCTGTCCAGAAGATCCCGGCAGGTGGAAAGGATGTTTTCGGCCTTGTTGACGTAAAGCCCGCAGGGGCGGATGTAGGAAATAAGCCCCTCCTTGCCGAGTTCAAGCACGGCCTCGGGCGTGCCGTAATTTTCAAACAGCCTACCCGTAACCTCGTTGACCCGTTCGTCGCGGCAGCGCGCCGAGAGTATGACGGCGACGAGCAGCTGAAAGACCGTGTTGTATTTAAGCGGGCATTCGACGGCGGGGTAATGTTCGTCCAGCCTGTCGAGAATTTCCGCCGCCAGCCGTTTATTCATCTTCTTCGGCACGTTCCTTCATCACGTTTCTGTAAATCTTTCTGAAAATCTTGTCCGCCTCGGCAACCGAGTGAAAGACGAGGTTTCCGTTTTCGGTTACGAACACTATCCTGCCCGTGCCGAATATGAGTTCGGCAAGCGAACGTTTGAGGACTATGTCGTCAACGTCCTCACGGCGGACAAAAACGCAGCCTTCGGTATTGCACGAGGGCATGACGATCACCCGCCCGTCGGTCAGCATGTATTCTTCGCCTTTTATCTTTAGGCCTTCCGCCGCAGCCGAAAAGAACCACATTGCCGTGGGCACGAGATGAAGCACGATTGCCGCTATCATCAGTATGTAATAATAGGTGTTCATCTTTTCGTCGAGCAGCAGTTTTGCGGTGGTGGTGTAGGCGACAATGGCCGTTTCGGCCGCCAGCCAGAGTATGATGACGGGCAGCATGTTGAACAGTTTGCACCAGAGAAAGTCGTTTTCTTTGGGAGTGCCGCGCCAGACGCTTTCCTCTCCTTCCGAAAGATACGCCTCGATGTGTTTTTCTTTCATCGTTATCCTCCAATCCCCGTTTTTTGTGAGAAAAAGGGGACTAATTGTCTTTTTTGTAACTTTGCGTTCAATGTGGCGGGCTGGGCTTGCGCCGTGTTGCCGCGGGCATTGTCCGGGGTTTGTGCGGGCTTATGTGCGGGGTTATGCCGCCCGCGGGAGTATGCCGTTTTGTGCTCGGGGCGGGTTATTCGCCTTTGATGCCGCCCTCTTCTATGTGGAAGTATCTGTCGGCGGCGGGCACTTCGTCCCTGTCGGTAAGCGTAATTATGGTCTGCAACTGCTTTATCCTGCCTATTACGCGGGCGCGGCGCTGTGCGTCGAGTTCGCTGAGCGCGTCGTCGAGCAGAAGGACGGGATATTCGCCGAAGCGAAGGCGGAAAACCTCCAACTCGGCAAGTTTTAGCGAGAGGGCGGCCGTGCGCTGCTGCCCCTGCGAGCCGTAAACGCGCACGTCCTCGCCGTTTATCTTTATCTTTATGTCGTCGCGGTGGGGTCCCACGGTGGTGTAACCGAGGGCCATGCTGCGCTCCCTCGAATCGTTAAGATCGGCGATAATCTGAGATTTAAGGGACTTTTCGTCCCCTTCGTACCTGCCCGAGGCTGACACGGCAAGCGTTTCCTTTCCGTCGGTTATGTAAGAATGCGCGTCGGCGGCGAGGGGCGAGAGTACCTTGAGAAACTCGTTCCTCTCGGCTACGATGACGGCGGCGTGGGCGGCGAGTTGTTCGTCCCACACGGGCAGGGTTTCCCGCACGGTCTCCTCGTCTCCTTCTTTGAGTAGCCTGTTGCGCTGGGAGAGTATCTTTTTGTACTTTTGCAAAGCGTAAAAGTACCGCCTGTTCATCTGGGACAGAGATATGTCCATGAACTTTCTGCGGTCCTCGGGGCTTTCCTTTATGAGTTTGAGGTCGTTTGGGTTGAAGAACACGGAGTTGATGTTGCCGAGCAGTTCGCCCATTCTCATCACTTCCACGCCGTTTACGAGCACACGCTTGCTCTTTGGAAAGAAGGTAAGCCCCACTTCCACCTTGCCGTAAGAAGTGGCGGCAGTGCCCGTGACGTAGGCGCTCTCCTCGCCGTAGCGGATCACCTGGCTGTCCTTGGTGGCGCGCGGCGAATATCCCGTGCAGAGGTAGAACACGGCTTCGGCACAGTTGGTTTTGCCCTGCGCGTTCCTGCCGTAAACCACGTTTATTCCGCCCGAGAAAGAAAAGGTCTCCTCTCGGTAATTGCGGAAATTTTTGAGATAGAGCGTCTCTATGTTCATGATTTGCAAAGCCCAAAAAATTTTTTGGCTTATGCCCCTTTATTAACTTTATTTTATCGGCGTTTTGTAGTATAATATAAGTCCCGCCGTTTTTTTGCGGACGGATTCCGCCGCCATCGGGCGGACCGCGGCGGAGAAAACAGCACCGCCCGTCAACTGTAATTATACCAAATCCGACCGTAAAAAGCAATTACCCAAAGGGTAAAACGAGGTAAAAATGGAAACATTTGAAATTTTGTGGAACAGCGCCCTCAAAAAACTGGAAACGACGGTCAGCAGCATAAGTTTCAGCACATTCATCTCCAGACTTCACCCCGTGGACATAGACGGCAGCAAGCTGATTTTGGTGGCGGACAGCAAACTATTTGCCAACCACGTTGCCGAACATTCCGACCTTATAGACAAGATAAAGGAAGCGCTCGTCGGCCTGAACGCGGGGCTCACGGGCTTTGACCTGTGCGTGGAGGAAAACGGCGTTTACACCCGCGTTACGGGCACCGAAGAAGAACGCGGCTTCCGCTCCATGCCCATAGACCCCAAATTCACCTTTGAATCCTTTGTGGTGGGCGATTCCAACAGAGAACTGTACGCGGCTGCCAAGGCCGTGGCAAAACTGCCCGGGGACACTTACAATCCCCTGTTCATATACGGCGGCTCGGGGCTTGGAAAGACGCACATAATGCACGCCATTGCCAACTACATTCTCGCAACCACGCCAAAGACCAACGTCCTCTATTCCACCTGCGAAAACTTTACCAACGAAGTGGTGGACAACATAATGACGCGTTCGTCCCCGAGGAACAAGGCCGATTTCAGAAAGAAGTACCGCAACGTTGACGTGCTGATAGTGGACGACGTGCAGTTTCTTGCGGGCAAAAAGCAGACGCAGGAAGAATTTTTCAACACCTTTAACGAACTGCACGCTCAGGGCAAGCAGATAATCCTTTCGGCAGACTGCCCGCCGCAGAACATAGAGACTTTGAGCGACAGGCTGATAACGAGGTTCTCCTGCGGGCTTACCGTGCAGGTTTCCCCGCCCGACCTTGAAACCAAGATTGCCATACTCGAAAAGAAGGCTGCTTACAAAAACTCCGTGCTCTCCCGTGAAGTTTCCACCTACCTTGCCGAAAACAGCGGTTCGGACGACGTGAGGACGCTTGAAGGGCTGCTGCACAAGGTGCTGTTCGCCTCCATCCTTCAGGAAAAGCCGATTACGCTTGAACTTGCAAGAAACGCGCTTGCCGAAACGGCAGGCCCCGCGCAGGAAGCGCTGACCACCTCCAACATAATAAAGGCCGTGTGCGAGTATTACCACGTCAGCGAAAAGGATCTTGTGGGCAAAAAGAAGAACCGCGAGATTGCCGAGCCGCGGCAGGTCTGCGTTTATCTCATGACCGAACTGATGAGCATTCCCCTCGTCAATATCGGGCAGGCGGTGGGCGGGCGCGACCACACGACGGTGATCCACGCGAGAGACAAGGTTTCCAAACTCGTTGCCGAAAACGGGCGTTTCGCCACCGAAGTCAACGACCTCAAGAACATGATACTCAAAAAATAAAGTTCCGCCGCCTTGATTTTGTGAGAAAAAGGCGGCTTTTTGCTTATGACATACACAGAAGGCAAATACGACGCAGTCGTCATAGGGGCGGGCCACGCGGGGTGCGAGGCCGCGCTTGCCCTTTCGAGAACGGGTCTTAAAACCGCCCTCATCACCATGAATCTCGACAGCATCGCGTTTATGGCGTGCAATCCTTCGATTGGCGGAACGGCCAAGGGGCACCTCGTCCGCGAGATCGACGCGCTGGGCGGGGCGATGGGCGTTGCCGCGGACAAAACCGCCCTTCAGATACGCATGCTCAACCGCGGAAAGGGCGCGGCCGTGCAGTCGCTCAGGGCGCAGGCGGACAAGAATCTTTACCACACCGAGATGAAGCGCATGGTGGAATCGGCACCCCTCATCACGCTCGTACAGTCGGAAATTTGTGAGATAAAGGTGGTTAACGGAGAAGTAAGGGGCGTAAAGACCACGTTCGGCGGGGAGATAGAATGCCGCGCCGCGGTGGTGGCAACGGGCGTTTATCTCGGCGGCAAAGTTTTTGCGGGAGAGTATTCGGCAAAGAGTGGGCCGAACGGGTTTGCCCCCTGCGATTCGCTAACCCAAAGCCTCATGAACCTCGGCTTTACCGTACGCAGGTTCAAGACGGGCACACCCGCCCGCCTTGACGGCAGAACCATAGATTATTCGAAATGCGAGATTCAGGAAGGCGAGACCGACGTCTACCCCTTCTCCTTTCTCAGCGAGCGCGTGCCCGAAAAGCAACTGCCGTGCTACCTCACTTACACCAACGCCAAGACCCACGAAATCATCCTTAAAAACCTGCACCGCAGCCCGCTCTACGGCGGGGCCATAAAGGGCGTGGGGCCTCGGTACTGCCCTTCCATAGAGGACAAGGTGGTCAGGTTTGCGGACAAGGACAGGCACCAGATTTTCCTCGAACCCGAGGGGCTTTCCACCCATGAGGTTTACGTTCAGGGCATGAGCACCTCCCTCCCGCACGACGTTCAGCGGGAAATGTACCGCACGGTGGCGGGGCTGGAAAACTGCAAGATAATGCGTTACGCCTACGCCATCGAGTACGATTGCATAGACTCGCTCGACCTTCTCCCCACCCTCGGCGCCAAGGCCGTAAAGGGGCTTTACTTTGCGGGACAGATAAACGGGACGAGCGGTTATGAAGAGGCGGCCGTGCAGGGGCTGGTGGCAGGCGCAAACGCTTCGCTTTACCTCAGGGGAGAACCGCCGCTCATACTCGGCAGGGACGAAGCGTACGCGGGCGTTCTCATAGACGACCTCGTTACCAAGGGCACAAACGAACCTTACCGCATAATGACCTCGCGGGCGGAGTATCGGCTGCTGCTCCGTCAGGACAACGCCGATCTGCGCCTCACCGAAAAAGGCAGGCGCGCGGGGCTGGTGGATGACCGCAGATATGGCCTTTTTCTCACAAGAAAGGCACTTTTGGAAAGGTGCAAGGCGGAGATGGAAACGACGCGTTCGCCCAAAGAAGTCGGCGCTTTTGTCGAGGACAGAACGGGTGCGCCCTGCGGCGGCATCTCTTACAAGGACATGATAAAGCGCGGCATTTCCGCGGCCGACATCAAGGAGAACCTCGGCGCGTTTGCCGACATCCCGCGGGACGTTCTCGACACTGCCGAAACCGACATCCGATATGAGGGTTACCTTGCGAAAGGGCTTGAACAGATCGAAAAAGCCAAGCGGCTGGAGGACAGGCTGCTGCCCGAGGACATCGATTACAACGAGATTGAAGGACTGAGGATTGAAGCCAGACAGAAACTTTCCAAAATCCGCCCCGCTTCGCTCGGTCAGGCCTCGCGAATCTCGGGCGTCAACCCCGCCGACATCGCCGTCCTCATGGTCTGGCTTAAAAAGTAACTTGTTTGCTGTGGACATCGCTACCCTCATGGTCTGACTTAACCCGTTTCGGCTGGTGGCTTGCATTTTATCGCTACGGTTTATCTTAAAGCAACCCACCGTCAAATGACCTTGCCTGAAATTTTCCGCCGACGGAGACTGTCAAGCAACCCGTTGTTACCATAGTTGGCACAGCGCTCTTTACTCCCTTGTCTACTGTCGCTCCGCGTATATCGTTCCTTGCCTTGCCGCTTGCATTCTCCGTTGCACCGTCCACATGCCCTTGTAGTTCATATTCTTCATTGCGCCGCCCCGTCTTTGTAGGTCATGATCTCCTTGCACCTCGCACACTGCTCCCTTATAATTCTCCGTTGTGCTGTCTACATCTCAAGGTGAATATACAAAAAGTGGCCTTTTTCTCACATTATAGTCACTTTTTACTGTCGGGACACTGCTTCTCTCCACCTCGACGGTACAGTCCCGAAAGCAAGAGCGGCGGACAAAATCCGCTTGAAATTTGCCCCATGCGGCACAATCTCCCCGTAAATCATCTCGCTGATACACTTGCAAGTTATCAAAAGCCCCTTTATCGCGCATTATCACTATTTTTAGCCCCTCAAAAGGTTATCTTGCCTTATCGCACATCGCTCTTGTACCGCCGCGTTTATCTCATCAAAGCGTCGTTTCGCCACCTTGACAACAAGCATAAATTATTAACAAGTTCTCCCGCACATCATCGCCATTTAAGCCACACATCAAGGTGCGCTCGGCCACTTCACGGTAAGCACAAATTATCAAAAAGTCCCCTTTTTCGCACATTATCGAGGTTTTTATGAAGGAAGAAGAAAAGACGACAAAGAAGAAAACGCCCAAAAAGCCCGCCGACAAAAACAAGAAGAAAAAGCCGTCGGACGAGTTCAAGCGGAAGTATTTTGACTATTACGACGACATTAAGATAAGCGACCGTCAGGATTGGTAACCGCCCGCCACTGTTTACCTAAACAGGTTTTCGGGTTTATCTTCATCATTATTCACAGCATTATTTCTAACGGGTTTTAACTTTATTACCTGCCCGCCATTCATTGCAATTTAACCGAGCAATTTTGGGCTTTCTGCCCACTCCGCGCAACCTGTCCGCGCGTTGCTTGCTTTATATCTACCACCTTCCACGCAATTAGGTCATGCGGAAAGGAACCGCGCAGGAAATGTTTGTATCGTTAGAAAACGGGACTGAACTGCGGCGGTATAACATTATATAAAAGTATAAACCACAGATTATATAAAAGTATAAAAAGACAAAGAGAAAAGGCTCCGAGGAGATGGGCGCGGAGAACTTATGCAAAGGGAAAAATCGTAAATTTTATAAGGAGATAGGAGCGCAAATTACATAAAGGTATAAAGTACAAAATATTAAAGGCGTAAAGCGCAGATTATATAAAAGTATAAAAAGACAATAACCATCCACCCGCATAGCGGGTGGTTTTGCATTTTCGGGCATAGCCCTAATCTTTACAGGCGGCGCACAAGTGCGCTTTGTGTTGACCTGCCAGTCATGCATTTGTTACTTGCTACCCGTAAACGGGTCTCTCGGGTCAAAGATACTTATTTGATCCGCTTCTTTATCTTGTTTCAGTTGGTTTGCAATGTACTCTTTTATTGCGGCTGTGTTCTTCCCTACCGTGTCTACGTAGTACCCTTTGCACCAAAACTCGCGGTTGCGGTATGCATATTTCATGTTCCCCCATTTTTGAAATATCATCAGGCTACTCTTCCCTTTCAGATATCCCATGAACCCCGCAACGCTCATTTTGGGCGGGATGCTCACCAGCATGTGGATGTGGTCGAGACATATCTCTCCTTCAACCAACTCTACGCCTTTCCATTGGCACAGCGTCCTCAATATCTCCCGTATTTCCAAACGCTTCCCTTCGTAAAATACTTTCCTTCGGTATTTCGGCGCAAACACTATGTGATACTTGCAATTCCATTTTGTATGTGCTAAACTATTTGTGGTATTATTTTGCTCCGGCATTTTAATATCCTCCGATTGGTGTGAATTTTTCAGACTGGCAGGTCTTATTCAATTCTACACCAATCGGAGTACTTTTGTCTACCTCATCGGCTTTAGCCTCTTTTGAACCACGCGACTATCGCGTGGTTTTCTTTGTTAGCACAAAGAGAAAAGGTCCCCGTTTGGGAACCTTTTCAATGAAATGCGGCGACTCCTTAATCTTCCGAGCCGTTGCCGGCTAAGTACCATCAGCGCAATTGAGCTTAACTACTGTGTT
>CANQUN010000035.1 GCA_947627065.1 uncultured Clostridia bacterium | reverse complement strand
CCTCAAACCCACCCCTCGACCAATCCCACCCCCTTGGCCCCTCCCGAGGAGTTGATTATTTTTCCCTTGGCCCCTCCCGAGGAGGGGCTGGCGCGAATGCGCCCGGGGTGGGCAACGTAGAGGGCACCCGCCAAATCCTTGGCCCCTCCCGAGGAGGGGCTGGCGCGCCCGCGCCTGAGGTGGGCAACGTCCCCAAAAACTCACTCGCAAATTCCTCAAAAGTACCCCAAAACGCACAAAAACACGACTTTTTCATTCCCCCCAAATCGCTGGGCGGCGGGTACAACGGAGACCTCGTCTACGCCCTTCCCACGGGCGAAGGGGACGAAGCGGCGGTCGTCCGCATCGTAAAACGGCGGGAGACGCTCGTCGGCACCTTCTCGTCCCGCGGTCCCCGCCACGCATTCGTCTCGCCCGACGAGCGGGAGTTTCTCTCCGACGTTCACATCTCTCCCGCTGGATTCGGCGGCGCCGTAACGGGCGACAAAGTGTCCGTCCGTCTCACCGCATTCCCCGCGGGTCAGCCGCCCGAGGGCGAAGTTACCGCCGTCCTCGGCAGAAGCGGCGACAGAGAAACCGAAGAACTAGCCGTAATCGCCGCCGCGGGCATTCCCGTAGAGTTCGGCGAGGGCGTGCGGCGCTTTGTAGAGGAACACGATTTTTCCGCAATCAACCCCGCCGACGAAGAGGGCAGGGAGGACTTCCGCGGCGAACTCACCGTTACCGTAGACGGCGAGGACGCCCGCGACCTCGACGACGCAATAACGCTTAAAATCTGCGAAAAAGGGGACTTCTTGCTCGGCGTGCACATCGCCGACGTCTCCCGTTACGTCGAGGAAGGGAGCGCTTTGGACGTCGAAGCCAAGACCCGCGGCACCAGCGTTTACTTTCCCGACCGCGTCATTCCCATGCTCCCGCGCGAACTGTCAAACGGGATATGTTCTTTGAATCAAGATGAGGACAGGCTTACCCTGTCGTGTATCATGAACGTCTCCGCCGACGGCAAGGTGCTGGAAAGCAGGTTCACCCCCGCCGTCATCCGCTCGGACGCGCGGCTGACTTACACCGAGGTGGACGCCGTCCTTTCGGGCGACCCCGCTGCCAAAACCCGCCTTGCCCGCCTCGTCCCCATGATAGAGAGCATGAACGCCCTCGCCGCAGCCATGCACGAGCGCCGCAAGAAGAAGGGAAGCGTCGACCTCGAAGTCGGCGAATCCGAGATTCTCGTCGGCAAGGACGGCATAACCGTCCGTCCCGCTCCCCGCACGGCCGCCCACACCATAATAGAGGAGTTCATGCTGGCCGCCAACGAGTGCGCCGCCACCCTCGCCGCCTATGCCGAAATCCCGTTCATCTACAGGGTGCACGAACCCCCGTCGGAAGAAAAAGCCGCCTTTTTCGCGCAATATCTCAACATGTTGGGCGTTCGCGTCAGGTGGAACGCCGCGGACCTGCGCCCCTACGACTTCGCCGCTCTCATCGACGGGCCGCTCCGCGCCTCGCCCGTTTTCCCCCTCGTCAACAGGGCCATGCTCCGCTCCATGAACAAGGCCGTCTACTCCGATGTGAACGTCGGCCACTTCGGCCTCGCAAGCCAAAATTACTGCCATTTCACCTCGCCCATCCGCCGCTACCCGGACATCGTCGTCCACCGCGCAATCAAGGCGCTAATCTCGGGCGGCATCGGCGGCTGGCTCCAATCCCCGCCCGACGTCAAGGCCGTTGCCGAATCCTCGTCCCGTGCCGAACGCCGCGCCGACGAAGCCGAACGCCGCGTTGACGACATCTTCAAAGCCGAATACATGCAGAGCAAGATAGGGGAGGAATTTGACGGAATAATCAGCGGAATATCAGCCGCGGGCTTCTTTGTCGAACTTCCCGACACGGTTGAAGGTCTCGTCCTCCGCGAGTTCCTGCCCCGCGGCGACTACACCGCCGACCGCCGGAATTTCACTTTCTCCTCGCCCGAACGCTGCTACTCTGTCGGCGACGGTATAAGGGTAATCTGCGTAGCCGCCGACATAACCGCGGGCAGGGTTCTCTTCGCCCCGTCCGACTCCCCGTCTTTTTCCTCCGCCACCCCGTGCGCTCGCTCATCTGTAAATTCTTCCCGCCCGTCCTCTCGCTCATCTGTAAATTCTTCCCGCCCGTTTGCGTCGTCCGTCGTTCCGTCATCTCGTCCCGCTCACGGCGCGTCCAAATGCAACCCCGCCTCACATTCTTCTCACTCTTCCGCCCGCTCTACCTCAAAATCTCCCCGCTCATCTGTTCACTCTGCAACAAAACATTCCCGCCCGTCAAAACCTCAAAAACCCCTTAAATCCCACAAAAACACCCCTTCCCGCCGTCGTTCTGATCACTAAACACTCACTCCCGCAGCCCACCCTGCGACTCTGATTACTAATCACTCACCACTCATGGCCCCTCCCGAGGAGGGGCTGGCGCGAATGCGCCTGAGGTGGGCAACGTACTCGTATCCCGCAATCCGCAAAAATTACTGTCCAACCCGCCTCTTGGCCCCTCCCGAGGAGGGGCTGGCGCACACGCCTGAGGTGGGCAACCCCCCAAATTCCACCTCACCCCAAACAACAAAAACCCACCCCCAAACCCACCCAAAAAAATAAAAACCCGCAAAAACGGTTGCATTTACCAAAAGATTTGTTATAATATAATTATGAAGGTGATAGCCGAAAACAGGCAAGTCAGGCACGAGTTCTTCATCGAGGACAGTTACGAGGCGGGCATCTGCCTCGAGGGTGCCGAAGTCAAATCCATAAGAAAGGGGAGCGTCAGCCTCAAGGACAGCTTCTGCTACGTCAAAAACGGCGAGGTTTTCGTCAAGAACATGCACGTCGCCGTGTACGAGCAGAGCGGCGCCTTCAATTCCAAAGACGCCAAGAGGGAGAGGAAACTCCTCCTTAAAAAGCGCGAGATCTTCAAGTTAAAAAGCCTTGCCGAACAGCGCGGCTACGCCCTCGTCCCCATAAGGCTCTATTTCAAGGACGCGCTCGTCAAGTTGGAACTCGGCGTCTGCCGCGGTAAGCACACCTTCGACAAGAAGGACGCCCTCAAAGAAAAGGACATAAAACGCTCCGCCGAGCGCGACGTCCGCTCCGCCCTCCGCCACTGAAACCCCCTGAATCCCACAAAAACCGCCCCTTTGGCCCCTCCCGAGGAGGGGCTGGCGCGAAGCGCCTGAGGTGGGCAACGTTCCCAAACCCACAAAACTATTTACCCCGTGGCCCCTCCCGAGGAGATGTTTATTTTCCCTTGGCCCCTCCCGAGGAGGGGCTGGCGCGCACGCGCCTGAGGTGGGCAACGTTCCCAAAAACCAACCCCGCCCGTCTTAAAACGCTGAACCCATTACCCAACCCGCGGCCGCTTCCACCCGCCAAACCACAAGCGCATGGCTCCAACCCGCACCTGCACACAACGCCGCCTCAAAGACCGAAAGGACACCCGCACTCCCAAGAAATAGTCTGTTTCCACCCGCTCCTTTTACCCCAAAGGCGGCTCAACTCACCCCCGCAACCCATTCACACAAGGCACCATTCGCCACCCGCCCAAATCCAAAAAGTGGCCTGAATCTCACAAAAACAAGCAATTCATGGGGCAGTTACGGTTTCGATTGCCCGTGGAGGATCTCGTAAGCATACCGAAGTCCCTGCTTCGATAAAAAGGGAATTCAAATTAACTGACAACAACAGTTACGCTCTCGCTGCTTAATTAGCGGCGTGTCTTTGGGGACGTTACCCGTCGGCGCCCCAAAGGCATCATCTCAAGGCGGGGAACGCAACGCGCAGCCCGACCGCACTGCCCGCTGTGTACTTCGCGGTCCACGCCGCGGGAGGTTCGTCCGCCGAAACCCCGCGGAAGGGATAAAGGCGGAATAAGTATGTAGAAAGCGAATTTGAAACGGGTAAGACGGCGGTTCAACTCCGCCCTGCTCCACCACGGCGTCGGAGCAAGCGCAATTGCGCTCGCTCCGACGCCTTTATACTGCGTATTTCGGCGTCGGCGGCTTGCTTTGAGCGCTGCTCCTCCTTTCCGCTCGGACAAATTGCAGAGCAATTTCTCCGAGCGGGCTTTTTTATTAAAGCGTAACATCGCTTGCGGCGACGTTTTCATGTTGCACATTCAAACGTCGCCGTTCGCTCTAAACGCTGCGGCTCCTCTTCCGACGCATTAAATTGTTTCACAATTTTCTGCGTCGGTGTTTTTATTGAAGAACATCGTCATTCGTTCTAAACGCATTGCCTCAGTAGAACCACTGAGGATGCTTTTTATATGTCTAAAAACAAAAAATAATCATTAAATCATCAACAAAACGTCTAAACTATTACTACGGGTGTTTTGGCCTCTGCCGTGAGCAAAGGGGATTTGTGCCGTCGTTTGGTAAAAAGAACAGCCCCGCCGTTCATTCCCGGCAGGGCCGGTGGAGATGTATTTATAATAAATTTCGACCTTGTCGTCGTATAGAATTATCCTGTCAATGAGCGTCCGTATCATCAAGAACGGGTTTTTTGTAAGCGCCGCGGAAACGTGGGACAGAATTTCCTCCTTTGTCGGCCGCTTCCTCTCGGCGTTTTGCAGCGCGGCTATCTTTCTGTCAAGTTCCTCAACCTTGCGCTCGTTTTCCGCAAGCCGCTCTTTTGTTGAATTGAGTATTATGCCCTGTTCGATGGCCGACAGTAAATTTTCAAGGGCTTTCTCTGCTGCCTTCTTCTCTTTAACAAGAAGGGCAAGTTCGTGCCTTTCTGCCTCGTTGTCATATTCTTCAATAACTTTTTCGGCCAATAAATCCAGGTTGGACGGATCGCTCAACGCATTTATGGTTATATCCACCACGAGGGTTTCTATTGTTTCCTTGCGAATGCATGCTTTTTTGCATGCGCCGTCCTTTTTCCGTTTGTAACAACAATAATACCTTTTGTGGATGTTTTTACTCGTAGTTCCCTCGTACGACGACATAACGGATCCGCAGCAGCCGCAATACATTTTGTTTTTAAGCAGGTAGAGAACATCGCCGTGTCTGCCGTACCTGTTCTCATCCATCCGTTTGTTCACTTCGTCAAATAGCGGTTTTGAAATAATCTGCGGATAGATATCCCTGTATTCCTCGTCCTTGTAATGGTAAACGCCCGTATATTTTTCATTTCTCAGAATATCCCTGACCGTGCTGTTCGGAAACGGCTTGCCTCTGTGCCTTATTCCCTTTTCATTGAGAATGTGAACGATTTTACCTATGGTAAGCCCCGAAGCATTCCGCATATTTTAGAAATTATGAACTTGAGGGAAATTTCCGATAAGACAAACGATTTAGATATTCCCGACAGCAACTCCGCCTTGTTCGAACTAAAAAATTGGAAATATAAATACATATCCGGGAAAGATATAGTTGCGAAGGAGATAGATGGTGCTGCTGTATTTGACGGAGGCGAAGCCTGAAAAAACGGCGCACGGTTGTGCGCCGAAAGAAATCATAGGAACATCGCCATGTAGAGAGGAAGATAGACGATTCCGTCCTCCACTTTCAGATCGGAAGAATGAAGTACATAGGGGATATTGAGCTGTTCCCCGAATTTAGCGATGAATTTCTTGATTGACGAGAGGGTATAGTTCTTGCCGGATTTCACTTCGATAGGGGAGATGTTGTGGCGGGAAGTCGTCCTGCCCTTTGCAACGAGAAAATCGATCTCCATTCTCGACGCGGGGTCGGTATCCGTCGGGCAGGAATAGAAGTAGAGTTTATGCCCATTTGCAACGAGCATCTGCGCGACGATATTTTCCACAAGCATCCCTTCGTTGACTTCCAATTTGTCAAAGAGAAGTTTTTTATAGAGCTGTTCGGAGACGATGGAATTTTCATCGAAAGCGTGGCTGATGAGAAGCCCCGTGTCCGCCATGTAACACTTCAAAGTCATGCGGTCCATGTTGAGTTTGAGGCCGATGTTGGGCGCGGTCGTATTGTAGCAGGGGTTCACGATCATGGCGTCCGTCAGCCAAAAGAATGCGTCCTCGTACTCGCGGAAACGCGCCGCCTTCTTCAAAGAGGACAGTTTGAATTTCTTCTCGTGCTTTTGAAGTTGCGCGGGTATTTCGTCGAATATGCTCTCCACTTTCATCTCATAGCCCGCGGCGTGTTTGACTATATCTGCACGGTAAAGATCCAGAATGTCGCGTTTTACAGCGTCAACCTTGCCGAAGTCCTTCGTGGCGACATATTCGGAAACGGCTTGCGGCATTCCGCCGACGATGAGATACTGGCGGAAGCAGTCCATGACCTTGCGGTGCAGCGCCTGACCGAGCGGCAAACGCTTCTCGAAGCATGTGCGAAGAAAGTCCGCCGAAATATCGCTACCGATCGCCCACAGAAATTCTTCAAAGTCCAGCGGAACCATGCGCACATGCCGCTCTTCGGAGGGGATGAGAATGTCCTTCGCGTTCTTTTTGATGGACATGAGCGAACCCGTCTCGATGTAATCGTATCTCCCGTCCGCCACGAGATATTTGAGCGCCGCCCGTGCGCGGGGGAAGAGCTGCACTTCATCGAAGATGATGAGCGACTTCCGTTCTACGAGCTTCACGCCGTAATATTGCGAAAGGAACAGAAAGAAAGTGTCGAGATCGTCAAGATAGGCGTCAAAGAGATCGAGGACGGACCTTGCCGCGCGGTTGAAGTCCAACAGGATATAGGACTCGTATTCGTTCTTTGCAAATTCCTCGGCGATGTAACTCTTTCCGACCCGCCGCGCGCCGTCGATGAGAAGAACCGTCTTGCCTGCAGAGGACTTTTTCCACTCGGCAAGCGTATCGTAAATCTTACGTTTCAACATATAAAATCACCAAATCGAGAATTTTATATCCCGATTATAACACATAATCGAGATTTTTGCAAGCAAAATTTTACACGAAAACGAATTTTTTATAAACTCGGGACTTACATCATCAAATGATACAACCGTTTTGTCCTGCCCGACGTCTGTCAAAAGTTCAAAGTTTTTTGCCGTTTCCACGGATAAGTACTGACAAAACGCATAGAGGAGTATGTAAAAACAGCGCGGACAATTTAAGCACTCACCGTTGAAATGCTAATGGGGGAGACAAGTTAATCCGCTATCTCCAAATGGAGCGGAAATGTTACACAAAGGATTTACTTCTGAAATTTTATAACTCTTTCCTACAAGGCGGCAACGGCACCTGCTTGAAGGAAAATGCTTTTATAATGTTCTGCAAAAGTCAATGAACCAAAAATGTGAATGTTCAAACGTTTACCCTTCAACCGTAAGATTTTTCCGATGACTCTCGTCGGAGACTGTGCCGCGATAGCCCGACTGAAAGAAAATTGCAGGTGTTCAGTTGATTTTTGATATATTGGAAGCAAACCGTGTCAAAAATCATTTAGTATCCTATTGATAGTAAAACACATTCGCTTGACATCTCTGTTCAAATGCTGTATAATAAGTGTGTCAAAAATAATTTAGTATCCTATTGACACGGAGGGCAAATGTTGGATTTTTCAAAATATGAGCAGACAAAAACCTTTTATGGAGGTTCGGAGCGTAAATTCGGTATTTCTATAAATGGCTTTGAATACATGATCAAGTTCAGGAAAACAACAGGTTTTACAAAGAGAAATAATCATCTCTCCGAATATTTAGGCTCGCATATTTACGAGTTGCTGGGCTTTGAGGTACAGGACACTTATTTGGGATTATATAACGGAGAGGAAGTTGTCGTCTGTAAAAACTTCATCACGGAAGGTTATCAATTTGTCCCGTTCAACGACGTGGGGGAAAGTTCGCTGGAGCAGGATAAGGAAGTGTATCAATATTCCTACGAGGATATTATGCAAATGCTTCGGGATAACATCAAACTCACCAACGTGCAGGAGACGATAAGTTTGTTTTGGGAAATGTATGTGGTGGATGCTTTGATCGGGAATTTCGATCGGCACGGCGCAAATTGGGGATTTTTGAAAAAGGATAATAAATATACAATTGCACCCGTCTTTGACAACGGCTCGTCGCTCTATCCTAATTTGACAGACGAGAATATGATGAAGGAGATCATGGCTTCGGAACAAATGACAAACGACAGGATTTATAATTTCCCTACGTCTCAGGTGAAACTGAATGGAGAAAAGAGTTCTTATTCCGAAGTTATAAGCAGTTTGCAATATAAAGAATGCAACGAAGCGGTTGTTAAAATCTGCGAAAAATATAGTCAAAAAGATGTAGATAAATTAGTAGACAGTACCGAATTGGCAACGGAGACCCAAAAGCAATTTTACAAATATATGTTGCGGCAAAGGTTTGAAAAAATATTGCTGGCTGCATATCGAAAATTGAAGGTGAAATAACATGTTAAGTTATATTACTTCCGGTCTTATATGTATGAAGGACGACTATAAGTTTGCATATAAGATTGCAAAAATCGAATATGAAGAATGGGAAGACGGAGAATACAAATACCGTTTCTATCCGTTTTATAATGTGATAGATATGCTGCCGCCCCATCTGTTTCAAGGAATTCCCGGGCTGGATTTGTCTTTAAGGAGAGCCTCGTATGAACGCAAGAACCTCGTTCCTGTTTTTATTTCCGAAAGGACGCCGGGAGAAAACAGGGAAGATGTTTGGCAGTTGCTTGAAGAAAACGGCATGCAGGTTTTGAATCGCTTGGAGTGGCTCATCAGGACAAACAAGCGTTATTCCGGCGACCGCTTTTATGTAAAGAGATTTGAAAAGGACGCTGTAAATTATACGCCCCGTTCCATGTACGACCTTGTACCCAGATCGGATCTGCTCATAGGAAAACTCCTCGATATAATATGTTTCGGGGACTATTTGTTTTCAGAAGAGATCGAAATTAACGATCATAACAGAAAAGACTATTACAGACTTTTAATGCCTATGTATATTGAGGCATACGAACGTAAAAGAAAAACAAGGCTTGACGGAATTGAAGAGGCGAAAAACAAAAGACTTTACAGAGGCCGGATGGCAATAGGGATAGATCCGCTGCTGTTTGACAAAATTGCAAACGCATATCGTCATCGTGAAATAACAGCCGAAAAAGCCGCCGCAAGATTGGGTATCAGTATTGCCACATTTTACAGAAGATTACGGCACGACGATAATCGCTGATGTTTGCAAGCCTCTTTCCGCGCAACCTTAACGAAAAGTTTGCTTCTTTCATTCGTGCAAAAAAATCTCGGAAATCGCTGATGTTTGCAAGCTTTTTTCCGCGTAACCTTAACGAAAAGTTTGCTTTTTTCATTCATGCAAAAAAAGAATCTCAGAGAACAATCTGCGTTCTTTTTTGCTCTGAAAGCAGGGTATATCGCCATACCGAACACTTCCCGAAAGTCAGAGTAAATCTGTTGAACAGGACTTGAATCCCCACCCCGAAAGGCCTTACTCAAGGCGGAATTAAACAATTTCAAACAAACACTTCAAAACATCGAAAAATCTCAATATTCTGTATAAATATTTGAGTGAAACACATATTATATAATAGCAATGTTTGTGTTTGGCAACAAGTTGGCATAATCTCTTGACAAATGTATCAAAGTGTGATATAATAAATCCGCAAAGTAGGAATTCTTGCAGTAACAGGAGCTTACAAAGAGGCATATCGCGGCCGTTAAATGCGAAAGGAACAAACGGGCATATTTCAGCCTTTAAGTGAGACATTCAGAATTCCTCTTGCATTCATGTTGCGCTGCAATATGGTTGCAAGCAGAAGAAGCGGTGCGAGGATAGCACCTTAAAGAAATTCCGAACGAAGATGTGGTGTGAGGGTAACACCGGAAAAAGAAATCCCAAACGAAGATAATGCCCTCGTGAAAACGGGGGCATTATTCTTGCCAAGGAAGATTATGCCAAAAGAATTTACGCTTAATAAATTGTCTAAAGATTTTTACGCAAAATATCCGCCGGAACAATATCCTGAGCTAGAACATAAACAGAACAGGCCGTACATCGTCATGGTCGTTGTGATTGACGGAAACAAATATGCTTTGCCTTTCAGAACCAATATCCGCCACGATTATTGTTACAAATTCAAGAAAACAGGGAGAGCCACAAACTCGAGTACGGGAATTGACTTTACAAAAGCGGTTATAGTCAATGACCCTGCCTTGATTGGTGCCGCAACAATGATCGACAACAAAGAGTACGTTGAACTTTCGCAAAAATTCTATTTCATAGTCGGGAAATTCAAGAAATATTTGGAAGATTATTTGAAATACCGGAGAGAAGGCGGGAATGAATACGTTCGGCGGAAATATTTATATTCGACGCTACAATACTTTAATGAAGAACTTGGATTGTAATCTCTGCCGGCATTTGTCTTTTACGTCAATGCCATGAGAAGAGGGGGCAAAAACTTTTTACGAAAATATAAGGCTTTATAGGATATTTTTGCGCCACCACAAGCATCCTCAGTAGAACCACTGAGGATGCTTTTTATATGTCTAAAAACAAAAAATAATCATTAAATCATCAACAAAACGTCTAAACTATTACTACGGGTGTTTTGGCCTCTGCCGTGAGCAAAGGGGATTTGTGCCGTCGTTTGGTAAAAAGAACAGCCCCGCCGTTCATTCCCGGCAGGGCCGGTGGAGATGTATTTATAATAAATTTCGACCTTGTCGTCGTATAGAATTATCCTGTCAATGAGCGTCCGTATCATCAAGAACGGGTTTTTTGTAAGCGCCGCGGAAACGTGGGACAGAATTTCCTCCTTTGTCGGCCGCTTCCTCTCGGCGTTTTGCAGCGCGGCTATCTTTCTGTCAAGTTCCTCAACCTTGCGCTCGTTTTCCGCAAGCCGCTCTTTTGTTGAATTGAGTATTATGCCCTGTTCGATGGCCGACAGTAAATTTTCAAGGGCTTTCTCTGCTGCCTTCTTCTCTTTAACAAGAAGGGCAAGTTCGTGCCTTTCTGCCTCGTTGTCATATTCTTCAATAACTTTTTCGGCCAATAAATCCAGGTTGGACGGATCGCTCAACGCATTTATGGTTATATCCACCACGAGGGTTTCTATTGTTTCCTTGCGAATGCATGCTTTTTTGCATGCGCCGTCCTTTTTCCGTTTGTAACAACAATAATACCTTTTGTGGATGTTTTTACTCGTAGTTCCCTCGTACGACGACATAACGGATCCGCAGCAGCCGCAATACATTTTGTTTTTAAGCAGGTAGAGAACATCGCCGTGTCTGCCGTACCTGTTCTCATCCATCCGTTTGTTCACTTCGTCAAATAGCGGTTTTGAAATAATCTGCGGATAGATATCCCTGTATTCCTCGTCCTTGTAATGGTAAACGCCCGTATATTTTTCATTTCTCAGAATATCCCTGACCGTGCTGTTCGGAAACGGCTTGCCTCTGTGCCTTATTCCCTTTTCATTGAGAATGTGAACGATTTTACCTATGGTACTCTCATACGTTTTCATGTTGTGTATTCGGCGCAAGGGCTCGGTTCAGTCAAACACCCGACAAAAGGGTTCGGTTTAGTCAAACACCCGACAAAGTGTCAAATTATTATACTTGCCAATATTTATGTGATATGTTATAATATAAAAAACCGATAAAATATTATTAAGCAACTCTCAATTCACGGGCTTAAAGACTTTGCCAATGAACAAAGCCGTGCAAGTTACGGGGTGCCCCCGCTGCAAAACCCGCGCCGCGTAAATAGCCGATGAAACAACCGATGAAAAGCCGTGCAAGTTACGGGGTAAAACCCCTGCTGTGGAAACAACCGATGAAAAGTCGCGCAGGTTGTACGCAGGCAATCACGCAGGCAATCTTTCGTGGAAGTAGCCGATGAAAAAGCAGATTAAATGGATTTACATAATGACCGCTTTGTTTTCTGCGGTCATAATTGCCGTGCTGATAATCAACGTAATATCGACCTATCGGCTTGCCTCGGGGCAGACGGAAGAAATGGGGCGCATGAGGATAGAGATAATCGCATCCGACATGCAGGAAAAGCTGAGCGAAGCGACGCATTCTCTCGACAGGGTAAGCGTGGAGATAGAACAGATTCTCCAAAGCGGGGCGGACAGCGAAGGAATCCGTTCGCTCCTGTCGGAAGAAAAGAAGGCGGAGATCGCCTCCACGGGTAAAACCTGCCTGAACGTCTTTTGCATAACCGGCACGGGCGAAGTTCTTATTTCGGATACGCCCGCACCCGAAGATTACGATTTGCAGGAAAGGTCCTGGTATCGGGAACTGATGGACGGCCCCAAGGGGAAGCCGCACATAAGTTCCGTGTACGATGACGCCTTTACCACAGGCAACATGTGCTTTACGGTTTCAAAAATACTCGATGACGGAGAAACCATAGTCGGCATAGACTACTCCATGTCCGACATACAGGCAAGCATCAAAGAGATGTCCGCGGGTTACGGGCAGGCAATGATAGTAAACAAGGACGGCATGATCGTCGGCTATTCGGACCCGGAACTTGTGGGCGAACGTCTCTCCGAAGAATACGAGGACTACCGTTCGGCATTCATCCTTGCAAACTCTCAGAATACGGGCAGCATAACGGTCAACACATCGGGCAACGGCACCATCTTTTGTTCTAAAACCGAAAACGAATGGTATCTCATGCTCATGGTTCAAAACCAGGACCTCTACCGGGAAGGTTACAGGCAACTGATCATAAGTTCGGTTGCGCTCACCCTCATGGTTGCCGTTTTCGCCACCATTCTCGTCATAAGCGTAAAGGAACGTTACCGTGCGGAAAACGCTCTCCGCACAAGGGAAAAATTCCTCTCGGGTCTCTCGGAGCGTTTCCGCGCCCCGCTGCACAATATAACCGAACTCGTCGGTTCGGACGTCATGAGCACGGAAGAACTCAAGCCCACTTCCGAGAGCATACGGCTGGAAACGGGGCAGCTTTCCAACATGATGGACAACCTGTTCAGCTACTCGGGGATAGTCGGTTCCGGGGAGGCCGAACGGAAAACCGAAAAGAGCACGTCTGCGGATTTAACCATAAAGACGCAGCATAAATTCCGCTTTCTCATCATCGTCGTATTTCTCGTAACCATGGTTACCACCATCGTGCTCTCCGCCAACCTTCACCTGAGGTGGGCGAGGGCAAACATGGCGGAGGAAGCCAATAAATACAGCCATCAGGTTTCAAGTTGGGTGCTGGAACAGCAATCCATCCTCGGCATGTTCGTCAACGAAGTTGCGACCACTCCCGACATGGTCAACGATTACGAAGGAATGGTCAAATGGCTCAACGATATTTCAAAAAATTACAAGGGAATCTCGGCCACTTACATCGCCAACCCCGCCTTTGACGAAATTCACGGGCACCCCATGATAATGAACAACGGGTGGGTCCCCGCAGAGGATTACGTGGAGGAGGAGCGGGACTGGTACATAAACGCCCTCAACGTTCAGGATTATAATAAGGATTACAGTATAACCGAACCCTATTACGACGCACGCACGGGGCAGTACTGCCTCACGTTTTCACAGGCCGTCTACACGGATTCGGGCGAATTTGTCGGCGTTTTTGCCATCGACTTCTATCTTGGCGTCCTGACGGATATAATAGACTCCGACTTCATGGACGACGGTTACGCCTTCCTTGCGGACAAGGACGGCCGTATCATAAACCACCCCAATCCCACCTACCAGCCGAGGGACGGCAAATTCACCTATCTCTCCTCGGTTTCTTATGCCGAAGTGTACGACGGCTCCAACGGTTCGATCGGCACCATAACCGACTACGACAAGAGTATCCGCGAATGTATAATCGTCAGGGATGAAGACGTTTCGGATTTCAACATCGTCGTCGTCAAGAATTTCTGGAGCATATACGGCGACGTTCTCAGTTACGCAACGCTTTACGTCGTCCTGTTCAGCATCTGCATATTCGGCGTAGTTGTGCTCATCAACAGGATGATCCGCTGGCAGGAAGAAGCCAACGAAAACCTGAGCCGCGCAGTGGAAACGGCCACCGCCGCCGACAAGGCAAAGTCCAAGTTTCTGGCGCAGATGTCCCACGAGATAAGAACGCCTATAAACGCAGTGCTCGGCATGAACGAGATGATTCTCAGGGAAAACACCGACCCCACCATCGAAGAGTATGCCGAAAACATCAAAAACGCCAGTAGCACCCTGCTTTCGCTCATCAACGACATTCTCGATTTTTCCAAGATAGAAAGCGGAAAAATGGAACTTATCCCCGTAAAGTACGACACGGCGTCGGTCATCAACGACCTCGTCAACATCATCAGCGACCGTGCCGCCAAAAAGGGGCTTGCTTTCAACATCGACGTAGACCACAACCTTCCCGCAACCCTGTTCGGCGACGACGTAAGGCTCAAGCAGATCATCATAAACCTGCTCACCAACGCCGTCAAGTACACCGAGGAGGGCAGCGTTACCATGACCGTAAACGCCACGGCTATGGACGGCGAATCCGTCATGCTCCACGTGGCTGTCTCCGACACGGGCATCGGCATAAAGGAAGAGGACATGAACAAACTGTACGACTCTTTCCGGCGTATAGAGGAGAGCCGCACCCGCAACATAGAGGGCACGGGCCTCGGCATTCCCATCACGCACAGCCTGCTCAAAATGATGGGTTCGTCCCTGCACGTGTCAAGCGTGTACGGCTCGGGGTCGGTGTTCAGTTTTGACGTAAAGCAGGGCGTCATTTCCGCAAGGCCCATCGGCGACTTCTCCGCCCGCCGTCAGGCCAGCCTCAGACCCGACAAGAACGAGAGGTACGTGTTCGCCCCGTCGGCGGATATCCTCATCGTGGACGACAATGAAATGAACCTGCGGGTCGCCGTGGGACTAATGCGGCGCAACGGCTTTGTACCCGACACCGCGGGCGGCGGACGCGAGTGTATAGAACTCGTTTCCAAACGCCATTACGACATTATATTCATGGACCACATGATGCCCGAGATGGACGGAATCGAAACCCTGCACGCACTGCAGGAGAGCGGCATTCTGCCCGAGGACACAACGGTCATCGCCATGACGGCAAACGCCGTGGTAGAGGCCAGAGAGGAGTACCTGCAGGCGGGCTTCAAGGACTATCTGTCCAAGCCCATCATAGTGGCAAAACTCGAAAAAGCGCTGGAAACTTACATTCCCAAGGAGAAAATTTCCTACAAAAACGGGCAGGACGCCGAGAACGCCCCCGCCCGACAACCAACCGCAGCCTTACCCGAAAAAGAGGAGGCAAAGGAGAACGAAACCATGGCACCTTCACAAAATCTCAGCGTAAAAGAAAGATTTCCTTTTCTCGACGTAGAAACGGGCATGACCTACTGCGCCAACGACGAGGAATTTTATCTCGAGATGATCGGCACCTATTTTGAGGACAGCAAACTTTCGGAAATCGAAAAGAGTTTTGCCCAAAAGGATTGGCAGAACTACCGCATTCTCGTGCACGCCCTCAAATCCACGTCTCTGTCCATAGGCGCCGTGCCCCTTTCGCAGGCGGCCAAGGCGCTCGAGGCGGCGGCCAAGGAGGGCGACGAAGGGTACATTCAGGCAAACCACGCGGCCTGCATGGCGGCTTACAAAACGCTGCTTGAAAAGATTGACGCGGCCCTGCACGGCAAGCCCGTTCCCGCCGAAACGGCCACGGAGACTCCCGCCGTAAGAGAGCACATCCTCGTGGTGGACGACGACAGAATGAATCTCAAAATCGCAGAAAGACTCTTGAAAAATTCGTACGACGTAAGTTGCGTGCTGTCGGGAGAGGAAGCGCTCGAGTTTCTCAAATCGCAGCACCCCGACATGATTCTTTTAGACCTTCACATGCCGGGCATGGACGGGTTTGAAGTTCTCCGGCACATCCGCACTCTCGGCCTCGACGACATCCCCGTGATATTCCTCACCGCAGACGACGACCAGCAGGCCGAGATCAAGGGGTTTGAAGAAGGCGCGGTCGACTTTATCAAAAAGCCGTTCGTGGCCGAGATAATGTTAAAGCGTATCCAGAGGATGCTCGAACTGTCCCGCCTCAGGCACAATCTCGAAAACGAGGTCCGCAAGCAGACCAAAACGGCCGAAGAGCGCCGCGAGAGGGTGGAGCGCCTTTCCGAAGAGGCCGTCCGCTGCCTTTCCAAGGCCATCGACGCCAAGGATAAATACACCAACGGCCACTCCGAGCGCGTCGCCGAATATTCCCGCGAAATCGCCCGCCGCGCAGGCATGAGCGAAAGCGAGCAGAAGGACATCTACTTCATGGGACTTCTGCACGACGTCGGCAAGATCGGAATTCCCGACGCCGTCATCAACAAACCGGGTAAACTCGACGACGAAGAGTTCGGCATGATTCAAAAACACCCCGTCATGGGCTACGAGATTCTCAAGGACATCACCGAAATGCCGGGCATCGGCCAAGGCGCGCGCTGGCACCACGAACGCTACGGCGGAGGGGGCTACCCCGACGGAATAAGCGGAACCGACATTCCCGTGTTCACCCGCATAATCTGCGTTGCCGACGCCTACGACGCCATGACCTCCAAACGCAGTTACCGCGCCGTCCTCCCGCAGGACGTCGTAAAGCGCGAAATCGAAAAGGGCATGGGCACCCAGTTCGACCCCGTCTTTGCAAAGATCATGCTCCAAATGATCGAAGAAGACACCAACTACACCCTCCACGAAATGTAATCGCTCTCAACACCCGCCCGTGCAATTTTCTGCCGAGATGTGCCGATAATGTGCGAAAAAGGCCACTTTTACTCATCTTGACTAAAAAACGGCGGGCAACCAACCCACCGCCACGCGACATCTTTATCCCTGGCCCCTCCCGAGGAGGGGCTGGCGCGAAGCGCCTGAGGTGGGCAACGGGAAAAAACTTTCACTTCAATCCCGCTGTTTTGCGCGTTTTAGGCCACTTTTACTCATCTTGACTAAAAAACGACGGACAATTACCCCGCCGTTTGTGTCCCCCGCAATCATGCCGCCTCACGAAATGTAATCCTCGCCACGCGACATCTTTATCCATTGGCCTCTCTCGAGGAGGATTTGTCTCATTTTATTTTCTTTCCCGCTCCTCTCAATGAGGATCTGACCCTTTTATTTTTCTTTGGCTCCTCCCGAGGAGGGGCTGGCGCGTACGCGCCTGAGGTGGGCAACGGGGAA
>CANQUN010000034.1 GCA_947627065.1 uncultured Clostridia bacterium | reverse complement strand
CCCACTGTTTGAAACTCGTTCCGCACGAGTTCGCGCTTCTTTTGTGCTTTCTGTTTTTCGTATTCCGTAAGTTCTTCTTGCATATCTCTCCTTTAATCACAGCAACTCATATAACTCGGCTTTTCCACTTCTTCATCCCAGATGTCCTTCAGTAGCCGACCGTCAATGTTTGCTTTTTCCGTAAATTCTTCGCGGGTATCATATTCCTGTTGAAATGCCTCACAACAGAAAATGATCCTGCGATTTTTGAAAAAGACTTCATACGGGATCCCTTTATGGCGAAAGGACATCTCACTGTAAAAATACAGCCCGTTGACGAAGTCCTCAAACGTCGCCTTGAAAGGCTTTCCTTGTTTATACTGCTCTCTCGCCCGCCAAACGGGGACGAGCATGGGATAACTGATCCCTTGCTCTATTCCCATGACTTCTTCACGTTTGCTCATTTTCCAACCGCAATGAGGACACTCGCCGTTTCCGAATTCGTCGAAAAAGGCGATCTTTCCGCAGACAGTGCAGATGCCGGGGTTATCTTCTTCGTATGGATTTTTCTTGCTCATAATTTTCCTCCTTAAAAATAACGGACATAATCGGGTTCCAAACTATCTTCTATCCTTTGCGGCAGTATCGGTCCGTTTGTACCCTCGTTTATTTTGCCTGCATTGCCCACCTCAGTCGCTCCGCGACAGCCCCTCCTCGGGAGGGGCCAAAAAGAATAAAGGACCGCTCCTTGGGAGGGGCCAAGAAAATAAAAAAATCCTTGGGCCAAAAAGAATAAGAGACCCATCACCGCGAGGAGGCAAGGAAACAAAAGGCCCCCGCAAAGAGGGGCCATTAGTGGCGTTTTTGTGCGTTTTAGGGGACTTACAGCGCCATGAGCAGCAGCATGGCAAGCGCGTAGTAGATGCACACGGCAACCATGTCGTTTATGGTGGTTATCAGAGGTCCCGAGGCGACGGCGGGGTCGATTTTGAGTTTTTTGAAGATGATGGGTATCATGGTTCCAAAGAAGGACGACACGAGCATTGCCGTTGCCATGGCCGCCGAGATGCACAGCGCGGACAGCAGGGGCGAGACGCCCTGACCCGTTATTGCGAGGTACGCCCACGACGCGACGAATGCCAGCGCGCCGACGATGAGGCCGTTGAGAAAACCGACGAGCGTTTCCTTGAACACCAGCCGCCGCGTGGTCTTTCCGTTCGTCGCGTCCGACGACAGCACCCTTATGGTTACCGCCAGCGACTGCGTGCCGACGTTGCCCGCCATGTCGAGTATCATGGATTGGAAGAATACGAGGTAGGCGAGTTTGTCGATTACCTTGTCGAAAAGGCCTACGACCGTTGACACGCCAAGCCCCAAAAACAGCAGGATCATCAGCCACGGCAGGCGTTTGCCCACCGAGCGGAAGGTGGGTTCCTTGATGTCCTCCTCTTCGGAAAGACCTGCGAGTTTGGCGTAGTCCTCGCCGAGTTCTTCGTCAACCACTTCAACGATGTCCGAACTTGTGATTACGCCGAGAATCTTGTTTTCATTGTCGAGTACGGGAATGGAATCTTCCGAATAGCCTTTGAGTTCTTCCAAACAGCCTGCGACGCTCTCCGTCGCGTAGACGTAAGGATAGGAAAAAATTATGATTTCATCGAGGCTCTGGGTGGAGCGTGCAATCACGAGGTCTCTCAGTTCTATAGCCCCGCAGAAGGAATCTTTGTCGTCGGTAACGTAGATTGTGGAAATGTTGTCGTTTTCGGCGGCCTGTTCGATGACGCTCTTCATGGCCTGCTTTACCGAGAAGGAACGCGGAATGGAGATGAAGTTGGTGGTCATGCGCGAACCCACCATGTCGTCCTCGTAAGAGGTTATCATCTCTATGTCCTCAACGGCGTCCTCGTCCATGAGATCGATTATCTCACGGCGGGTGTCGTCCTCGAGTTCGTCAAGTACGTCAACGGCGTCGTCGGCGTCCATGTTCTCGATTATGTCGGCGGCTTTCTCGGCGTCAAGTTCGGCTATGTAATCCTCAACGTTGTCGAGGTAACTGAAGATGTCGGATATCTGATCGTCGGATAATATGCGATACAGGCGCTTTCTGTCGGATTCGGACAGTAGGCCGAACACCGACGCGATGTCGTTGTCGTGGTAGTCGCCGAGTTTGGAACGGAGTTCGTCCGCGGGCAGGCCGCCCCGTATTATGGACAGCAACTCCTCCTCGTAATTTCTCTTTGGGGGAGATTCCTGTTCGGCTTCTTTTATCTCTTCTCTGTCTTCCATATCGCACCTCCTTTCCGTCTTGTTTTCGGTTTACCGTCGGTCGTACGTCTTTGTATGTTGAGTTTGCCCGTCGGTTGCTTTTTGTTCGTTGCGTTTTTCTTTTGAAGGCCGCCGCCCGCTGCGGTTATCGTTAGGTCGCGGTTGTATCCGCCGCCCGCCGCGGTTATCTGCCGAGGGAAAGCCCCGACGCCGAGCGCAGTTCCACACCCGTCTTGAGCCTTGTAAAGTGGATGAGCAGGCGCAGGGCCTTGTTTTCTATCATCTCGGGAAAGTCCACGTCGGTAAGCCCCGTGAGTTTTCTGCCCTCGAGCGACGAGAGCAGGGCGACGGTGGACGGATTTATCTCGATGTCCCCCTCTCCCGCACATTCCTCACACACGGCCGCGCCCGCGCCGAAATTGAAGAAAGCCCTGTTTTTCACGGGTTTTCGGCACCTTATGCAGCCCGAAACGGCAAGTTCGTACCCCGCTATCCTCAGGCCGTTGAGCAGGAACGCGGCGAGCGCGGTCTTGACCTTGACGGCCGAGTAGCACAGCGTTTCGAGAAATTCGCCGAGCAGCAGAAACAGCGCCCTGCCGTCGTCCCCTTCGGGTGCGAACAGCATGGAAAATTCCAGCGCGAGGCAACCCGCGTAATACTTTTCCGAACTTTCGCGTATGCCGTAAAAACTCTCGATTAAATCTGCCGAAACGATCGTGCGCCTGCCCGACGAGGTTTTGAACACGTACTCGCAAAAGCAGAAGGGCTGAACGGCGAACTTCAGTTTCGAAGAGGCCTTTTTAACCCCTCGGGCGCACGCCGAGATGACCCCGTATTCGTAAGAGAACAGGGTCAGCATCTTGTCGTTGTCCTTGTAGTCGGTGGTTTTAAGCACCACCGCGCGGCACTTTTCTTCCATAAAAACCGCCTGAATCGCAGGTTATTCGGGTTTTTTGGGGCTTTAAGCGGCTGAGACCGGGGATTTTGGGGAAAAATCGCCCCGCGGCCGCCCGTTTTGCCCTTCTGTTTTATAAAAAGTCCCCTAAAACGCGGTTTATTTGAGTTTTTTGTAGAGCAGGTAGTAGGAGAGATTGCCCGTTTCTTCAAACATTTTCCACGCGGCTTCCGCCGGGTCAAGGGCGGGCGTTCTGTCGTCTTGCTTCATATTTTGCCTCCGAAGGAAGTATCCGCAAAAATTCTGCGGTTATACCAAAGCGAGGCGATTAGCCCATGCGGCGGGCGTTTGCGGTATGATTTGCGCCACACGATTTGCGGCGGGCATTGTCATAGTTTGCGGGCGGTAGCATTAACTTGCGGCTGACATGCTACCGTGTTGCGGGTGGTCTTAAAATATAACACCGCACCGTTCGCGCCTTCGGCCGAAGCGTAAATTGCCCTTTATATTACCCAATTTCCCTTTCTGAACACGGCGATTTCCTTGCCATCCTTGGTGTAGGCGGTTATGTCGAGGTCCTTGGTGCCCACCATGAAATCTACGTGCTGCAGGCTGTCGTTTATGCCCGCCGCGGCAAGTTGTTCCTTGGTCATGTTCTCCCCGCCCTTTATGCAGGTGGGAAAGGCGCGGCCGATTGCAAAGTGGCAACTGGCGTTTTCGTCAAACAACGTTTCGTAAAAGAGGGTGTTGAGGTTTCTGATGGGCGAATCGTAACCGATGAGGGCTATCTCGCCGAGGTAGTGCGAACCTTCGTCCGTCTCTATAATCTCCCTCAGCGTCTCCTCTCCCTTTTCGGCCTTGAAGGACGAAATGCGGCCTTTTTCAAAGGTTATCGAGAAGTTTTCTATGGTAACGCCGTTTCTCACAAGCGGCATTGCGGCCACCAGCGTGCCGTTTGCGGTGCGGCGGTCGGGTGAAGAAAAGACCTCTTCGGTGGGGAGGTTGGCCGTGAAGTCAACGCCGCCGCGGCTCTTTTCCACGGCACCCGTGAAGATGTAACCTTCGGGCATGCCGACGGTGAAGTCGGTGCCCAGCGAGTTGGTGTAACGGAAGGAGACGATGCCCGCTTCGTTTAAGAATTTGCTGCGGCGGGCAAGCGCCTGCTCGTGCTTCTTCCACGCGCCGAGGTAATCCTCCTCGTCGAGACGGAGGGTCTTGCAGATGTAATCCCACTGTTTGTCAACGGCGGCCTGCCCCTTGAGGTTTGGAAACATCTTTTCCGCCCACGCAACGTTGGGATATGCGGCAAGGCACCAGCGGGTGGCGTTTACGCTCGTGGACTCGCGGAAGCGGTGCAGCGCCTTGTTGGAAGCCTTGCCCGCGGCCGCCACCACCTTGGGGTCCACGTCGGCGAGAATGTCGGGTATATCGCAGATTATGCTTATGTAAACGCCGCCCTTGTCGAGGATGTAATCTCTCGATGCGACGACGTAATCGGGCACGGCGGTGAGCGAATCGAGGCTCTCGTACTTGTATCTCAGTCTCGAAACGCGTTCGTCTCCCCAGAACATCACCACGCGTTCGGCGCCGTTTTTGTAAGCGGCTTCGGCAATGGCTTCGGCAAATTCGGCGGCGATGACGGGGCAGGCTAAGGCGACCGTTTCGCCCTTTTTGAGGTTGACGCCCTGCCTGACTATGAGGTCGGCGTATCTTTCTATATCTTTCATGTTTAACCTCCGTTGGCACTCGGCCTGTTCTTTCAGTTATATTATATAATTTTTACGGCATTATGTCAATCCGATAAACGTTGTTGGCGAATGGATTTGCGTTTTGAATACGGGCGGGGCGGCGCGGGCGTAAACGGCGAGAGGGTGCGGCGTGGGTTGATAAAACGCGGGCAGGACGGCGGACGGCGAGTAGAAAGGTACAAAGTACAACGAGGAAACGTTGCCCACCCCCTGAATCCCCCTCCTCGGGAGGGGGCAAAAAAAAGCCCATTTCAAGTAGCGAGCAAGAGAAAAAACATTCCAAGGAGGGGGCAAGAGAAAGACGGCGGACGACGAGCAGAAATCCACAAATTTTTCATTTTGGCACGGAAAGTTTTATTAAACACTTAACAATTGCGAAAAAATGTTGTATAATAAACTGAGAAATTAAGTCGGAGGAAACTATCATGCCACTCGTAACAACAAAAAAGATGTTTGAAAAGGCTTATAAAAACGGTTATGCCGTGGGAGCCTTCAACGTAAACAACATGGAGATCGTACAGGGTATAACCGAGGCTTGCCGTGAAGAAAAAGCCCCCGTCATCCTTCAGGTTTCCAAGGGCGCACGCGCTTACGCAAACCACACCTACCTCGTCAAACTCGTAGAGGCCGCGATCATCGAATGCCCCGAGATTCCCGTTGCTCTCCACCTCGACCACGGTCCCGATTTCGACACCTGCAAGGCCTGCATAGACGGCGGATTTTCATCCGTAATGATCGACGGGTCGTCCATGCCTTTCAAGGACAACATCGAGGTTACGAGAAGGGTTGTTGAATACGCCCACGATCACGGCGTTGTGGTCGAAGGCGAGTTGGGCACCCTTTCGGGCATAGAGGATGAAGTTGTGGTAAAGGGCGCCGGTTCTTACACGAGACCCGAAGAAGTTGAGGAATTCGTCCAGAAGACGGGCGTTGACTCGCTGGCCATTGCCATCGGCACCTCTCACGGGGCTTACAAGTTCAAGCCTGAACAGTGCACTGTCAACGAAAAGGGCGTGCTCGTTCCCCCCGCTCTGCGCTTTGACATCCTCAAGGAAGTCAGCAGAAGGCTGCCCGACTTCCCCATCGTTCTGCACGGTTCCTCTTCCGTTCCGCAGGAATACGTCGCCATGGTCAACGAGTTCGGCGGCAAGATGCCCAACGCCATAGGCGTGCCCGAAGAGCAACTGCGTGAAGCCGCAAAACTTTCCGTCTGCAAGATCAACATAGACTCCGATCTGCGCCTTGCCATGACGGGTACCATAAGAAAGTTCTTTGCCGAACATCCCGACAAGTTCGACCCGCGCGAGTACCTCAAACCCGCCCGCGCCAACATCAAGGAACTTGTCCGCCACAAACTGAGAGACGTTCTCGGTTGCGCAGGCAAAGCCGACGAATGTATGTGATGAATTTCCCCGCAGGTTTCCTGCGGGGATTTTTTTGCCGAAAACGGCCGTTTTTGTGAGATTCAGGGGGTTTTTATGTATACGCTGCCAATCGAATCGCCCATGGGCGTACTGTACGCATACATCTTGGAAGAGGGCCTTGCGGGGCTTTATTTTGCCGACAGAGCGGCGCTTGGAAACAAGAGATTTTACGGCGCAACGGGTGCGGGAGTTTGCGGAAATGCGCCGCCCGCGGGTTCGGCGGAAGCGGAAACGGCAAAAGCCGTGCGGGCGTGGCTTAACGAATATTTTTCGGGAGGCAGGCCCTCTCCCCGTGAGGTAAAACTCGCCCCGTCGGGCAGCCCATTCCGCCTTGCCGTGTGGCGGCTGCTGCTCGATATTCCTTATGGCCAAACGACGTCTTACGGCGAATTGGCGGCAAAATTCGGACAGCGGATGTCGGCGCAGGCCGTCGGCGGCGCGGTTGGCGCAAATCCCATTCCCATAATCGTCCCCTGCCACCGAGTGATAGGCAAGGACGGAAGCCTGACGGGTTTCGCGGGCGGATTGGACAAGAAAATCTTTCTTTTGGGCGTTGAAGGAATAGCCGTGTCAGACGGCAGAATCGTGCGATAATGTGCGAAATGGGCGGCTTTTTGAATTTTTACCCTCATTTTGCCCGCCCAGATTTTTGAGTTTATTGCCGCCATTTGCCAATAGCCCAACAAGGTCTTTTTCAGTTCTTCTGCGGCCGCGGCCGTTGCCTTTCCGACGCCGCCCGCAAAATACGGGCGGAGCAACGGAATGCGGCAGGTGTGTCAAACGGATCAGCACAACCGAAAACGACACAGACACAACCAAAACAATACAGACGGCCGTATTAAGCATAATAAACACAAAACCCCGACGGACGATAATCCGTCGGGGTTGTTATTTTGATATTTTATCATCTATTTTCTGCTTTTAAGCCTTTTAGTAATATGTCCGAACGCCCGTTTCCGCTAACCTATCTTGGGGAGGGAAGCGGCGGCGATGGACTGCCCCACTCGCCTGTTGGACTCGTCGGGCATGCGGATGTCGATGGAGGCGTATTCGGGGAACTCTTCTTCAAGCACCTTGCGCGCGGTGGAGAGGATGATGTCTCCCCCTTTGCCCGACGTTACGCGGCCGAGCAGAAGGACGTGTTTGATGTCGTAAAATTCACGGTAATAGGGTATGGTGTAACCCAAATAGACGCCTATATCGCGGAAAATCCGCTGTGCAAGCCCGTCGTCGCCGTCAAACAGAGCCTGCACTTTTTTGAGTTTTTCGGCAGGGGTAAGCCCCTTGTCAAACTTCATGCCTCCGTTTTCGGCAAGTTTGATGACCGCGTCCTGCGAGAAGTATTTTACACCGCAACCCGCGTCTCCGCTCCACTCGTCAACGGCGGCTTTGGGATTGAAATCCACGGGGACAAAGGCGAGTTCGCTCAGCCAGCCGTTGAGGCCGCCCTGCGTGTTGATATAACCGCCCGCCTCGCTCGTTCCCATGGCTATGCCGAGGATTCCGTTGTCGCCAAGTTCCATGGCGCCCGCAAGGGAGGTTACGTCGCCGTCGTTTGCCACTTCCAGCGGGCAGCCGAACTCGCGTGCGATGTCGATGTACATGGTCTTTACCTTTCTGTCAAATTCTTCCTTGGGGACCTTGATGAACAGGGATGCAACCATTATCTTATTGTCAATGTAAACGCCGGCGGAGGAAACGCCGATGGCGTCCACGCGGGGCATTTTGGAAGCCGCCGTCTCAAACGCCTTTTTTATCTCGCGGTAATGGTATTCGGGGTCGGACTGCGTCTTGGGCTGCCAGACGACTTCTTCACTGTAAACGGGCACGCCGTCCACCACGGCGGACACCTTTCTGTCGCTGCCGCCCGCGTCGAAGCCTATCCTGCAGCCGTCGAGGTTTCCGCCTATCTTTGCGGAATACTTCTTTTCCTCGGGAAGTTTTTCGGTGAACACCACCTCGAAGGGTCTTTCGTAAACGCCCGCCATAAAGTCGGCGTCAAACTCCCGCTCTCCCCCCTTTGAATAAGCGGCGGCAAGCCTCTTGGCAATGTAGCGGCTGCCCTCGATGTAAATTTTATAACCGCCCGCCACCCACAGCAGCGTTTTCACCACGCGTTCGACAACGGGGTAACTCTCGGCGTCCCGTCCTTCGTCGGCGTAAATATTCATGCGGTACACGCTGTTGTAACCGCCGTTGCGCTCCACCATTATGCCGAGCGGGCGGGCGCCTTGGCGGGCGGCTTCTTTGGCAAACTCTCTCAGTTTAACTATCATGGGCAGGTAGCCCTTGTCAAGTTCGGTTGTAAATTTCATATCGTTCTCCCATGTTCCGCAGCGTCGGCCGCGGGTTTTATTTTATGCTCTTTGCCGCAAGCGGCAAGGCGTTGGTTGTCCGGTCGGTTGGCTCCGTGTCCGCCGCGTGGTATGCCGTGGTTGGTCTTTGCCGCAAGCGGCAAGGTTGTTTAAGGTAAAATTCTGTCCCGTCCTTTATAATATTTTACATTATTACCCGCCGCGGGTAAATAGAAAATATAAAAAATATCTTGCACAAAAGGACACAACGCTTTACATCCGCAAATTTTTGTTATATAATATGCCCATGGCAAACGTTTACGTCAAGAACAGTCTGCCCGTCGCGTTTAACGTAACGAGCATTTACACCATTCACTATTTCCGCTACGGGCGTAACTTCCGTTTTCCCGAGGAGAAGCACGACTTTTGGGAGATGGTTTACGTGGACGGCGGGCAGGCCGAAATAACCGCCGACGGCAAGAGCACGCGCCTTAAGCAAGGGCAGGCGGTGTTCCACGCGCCCAACGTTGTGCACACCATTTCCACGGGCGACGAGTTTGCCAGCGCCGCCATAATCAGTTTTGAATGTTCGTCGAGGTCGGCAAAGAAACTGAAAGACTTTGTGTTTACGCTCGGCGAAAAGGAAAAGACCCTTTTGAGCGAGATAATAACCGAGGGCAACAGGACTTACGCCGACAAACTTGACGAACTTTACCTTTCCAAGATGAACAGGCGGCAGGCCGTGCCCTTCGGCAGCGAGCAACTGATTAAAAACGACATAGAAAACCTGCTGGTGCTGCTCGTGCGCGGCAGGGAAGGCGAAAAGATGCAGACCAAGGAATCGGGCAAGACCGACGAGATTGCCATTAAGATAATCGAGATTCTCAAGTCGAGGCTGTATTCCAAAATTACCCTCGACGAGATTGCGGGAGAACTGTATTTCAGCAAGACTTACATCAAGAACGTGTTCCGCAAGTACACGGGCAAGTCGGTTATCCAGTATTACATCGACCTCAAGATCGAAGAGGCCAAGAAACTCATCAGCCGCAACGAATACTCCTTTACCGAAATTGCCGACATGCTGGGGATAAGTTCCGTCCACTACTTTTCGCGCATATTCAAGCAGCGCACCGACATGAACCCGTCGGAGTACGCAAAGAGCATAAAAGTGGATAATCTGATACGCTGATTTTGTGAGATAAAGGCCGCTTTTGAAATATATCGCGCTTTTAATTCGGTAAAACATGTAAAATATCAACAAAATTTTTCAGGATTAAAAACCGCCGTTTCCTTTGCGATTCGGGCGGTTTTTTTTGCCCGCACCCCGCGGCTCGGTTGATGACGTGTGCAAGGTCGGGCGGGGTGGCGGCCATGCGGCCGACAAACAACCCCAAGACAAAAGATTGCGGGGCGACGCTATTTGCAAATGTTGAGCCGTGCGTATGGAAGGCGGGTCGGCAACTTTAACAAAAAGGTAAAAGGGTGCGAGACGGCCTCCGTGGAAATCCACGGAGGCCGTCTCGCGTATATGTTTTGTTTTTGTGGGACTTGGTTATGCGGCTTCGGCCTGTTCGGCAGAAGGTTCCTTTATATAAGTGTAATACTCGGCGTCGCTGAGGGCGGAGCGGGCGACCATTGCGTTGTACACCTGATTGCGCAGCACCTTGCGCCGTTCTTTGGGCGGCAGGTTCATGTCGGGGTAGAAAGGCCCGTCCACGTACAGCACCGCGCGAGGACGGGAGCCGAAGAGCCGCTTTTTGTAGGTTGTGGTGGAGACGAACACGGGCGCACCGAGTTCGGCGGGGTAGCGGAAGGACGCGTCCGTAAAGGGACGGATGCCCGTGTAATACTTCCAGATGTGCGCCTCGGGATAAACGGTAACGCACTCGCCGTCTTTTATGTATTGTTCTATTGCGTTTTTGAAAGCGGCCGTCTGCTTAAGCCCACAGGGGAGCGGCACGCCGCCCACCATGGGCACGACCGAACCGACAAAGCGGTTGAAAGTTACCGCCGACGGGCTGACGACGACGCGCGTCTTTTTGGGAAAACTGACCATGGAAGGACAGAAAGCGTCGCCCGCAGCCATGGTGTGGTTGGCGTAGAGAAAGCACCCGCCCTTGGCCTTGCGCACGGCCCTGCGGTTTTTTATCCTTACGCCGAAGATCAGGCGGTAGACGTACGCGGCGGGCGCGGCTATCAGCCGATACAGCACGAAGGATGCCGCCCTGTACCAAAAGCCCTTGCGCACGTATTTGAAGTTTTGACCGAGCGGGGCGTATTTCACGGTAAACTTACCCGCAAAATCGTCGCTGAGCTCGTCCTTGTAATAAAGCGTCTTTTTCATATCGGTTCGCCTGCGGGGCGGGTTTTGGCCGCCGCCGTGTCGATGAGCATCTGTTCCATCTTGTTCATGCAGACATCGTATTCTATCTCTTTGGTAAAGTCGGCGTACTTTGCGCGCGCGGCGGCTTTAAGTTCGGGATTGTCGTGCCAGAAGTCTATCATTGCGGCCAGCGACGCGGGGTTGCCGAATTCGTAAAGGTTGGTTTTGTCCAGCGCGTAATCCTTGGTGGCCGAACGCGGGGAGTTGGCGATTACGGGCACGAGACCCGAGGCGATGGCTTCGAGACAGGCGATGGCCTCTATCTCCACCTCCGCCGTGTGTACGTAAAGGTCCGCCGAACGGAGTATCTTTATGAGTTCGCTCCGAGTGAAGAAGGCGAACGTTGCGTCCACGCCGAGTTCGCGCGCTTCTTCCACAAGCTTGTCCCTGAGCGGCCCGTCTCCCGCGAAGATTATCTTTATGTTGTCGGCGTACTTGGACAGTTTGGCCGCGTGTATCAGGGTGGTCTGGCTCTTTTCTCTGCTGTAACGTCCCGTGCAGACTATGGTGAACTTGCCCGACGGGTCCCTGCCCATCTCCCCCGTGTACACGAAGTCGCGGTTGACGCCGTTGGAAATCACCCTGCCGACGGTCTCTTTGCCTATGGCGTTTTCAAACACGTTCCTGATGAACGCCGTGGGATAGTGGATGCAGTCGACGTAACGGTAAAACTCGTTCCACCGCGTCTTGTATATAACGTTGTTTATGATGTCGTAATGTTGCATTCCCACGTGGGCGGTCAGATTTTCGGCCTGAAAGTGGAAGCCCGCGGTTACGGGAATGTTCATCTCCTTGGCAAGCCGCACCGTCATCTTGCCCATGCCGAAGGGCAGGAGCACGTGGATGACCTCGGCGCCCTCGATGGCGCCGCGCAGCACGTTTTCGTCGGGGCGGGCGAGAACCACGCCGTTGCGCTTTACGTAATCGTTGAATATCCCAAACGAACGGCGCGGCACGGTGATGAACTCCGCGTCCACGGCGGTGTCCGGACAGACGACCTTTACGTCGTGCCCCTTCTCTTTGAGACTTCTTATAAGATTCATTCCCGCGATGGTCGTGCCGTTGTTCTCTTCTCCAAGCACGTCGCAAACGACAGTTATCTTCATGAGTATTCCTTTTTCCCTTTTTCGACAAAAACTATAACACAAGCAAGGGCGGAGAGGCAAGCGAATCGTTTAGAATAAAATTCTACCGGTATAGAATCAATAGAGATACAAATTCTACCAAAAAAAGAGGTTCCGAATTACTCTCGCGAGAGTAGAAAAACCCCTTTTTCTCCCAAAAACGCTTGCACGGCGGGCGTTGTTGTGCTATAATAAAGCCATGGAAAGCGTAAAACAGATAGTTGCCGCAAACTTGCAGGCGCTGAGAAAAGAGAACGGAATGACGCAGGCCGAACTTGCCGCAAAGCTCAATTATTCGGACAAGTCGGTGTCCAAATGGGAGAACGGCGAGAGCCTGCCCGACATAGACGTGCTGTGCGAACTTGCCGAAATGTACGGCGTTACCGTTGACTTTCTCGTGAAAAAGGGCAGTGCGGAGGAAAAGATAAACCTGAGAAAAAAGGAGAGCGACAAGATAAACCGCATTGTCGTAATCGCGCTGTTCGTAACGACGATATGGCTCATAGCAACGGCCATTTTCGTGTACATTTACTTAAGAACGGGCGATTTCGTGTGGATGACTTACGTCTGGGCGGTGCCCGCTTCCTTCCTCGTGCTCGGCTTTTCCAACAAGTACCTCGTGGGGATAAAGACGCACAGCATCATCTTCCTGTCGCTGTTCGTGTGGTCGCTCATCCTCTCGCTGTGCTTTCAGTTCATGCAGTACAACATCTGGCCGATAATCATAATCGGCATACCCGTGCAGACGGCCATAATCCTCCTCTCCAAACTGAAAAGTAAGGGTTGGTAAAAGCCCCTCCCCGCAGGCAGCGTGGCTGAGGGCGTAAAATTACAAATAGGTAAATATGGCAAAAGCGCCGTTTTTCGCGTGAAAAACGGCGCTTTTCATTATTTTGGTTAGCCCGCGGCGGGCCATGTCGGCCCACGGATATGACTATGTTGGTCTGCGGGTATACTATGTCTGCGGAGCGGCTATATTTACGGGTTTGTTTCAAATCACGTGTAGCCTAAAAATGCGGGTTTTTGTGAGATTCAAGGGGGGGTTTTACATATTTTCGGTAAAGTGGTCCTTGTAGCCTTCGCCGTAAATTTCGCTGGCGCTGGAGACTATGAGGAAGGCCGTGGGGTCCTCTTCGGTTACGATGTCCTTGAGTTTGGGGAACAGGTGCTTTTTGACCGCGCACATGACAACCTCTTTCTTTTCGCCCGTGTACGCGCCCACTCCGTCGAGGAAGGTGCCGCCTATCTCGAGTTCGGAGAGGATGCGCGCGGCGATTTCGGACGACTTGTCCGAGACTATGTAAACGAGTTTTGCGCCGTCCGTTCCGTACAGAACGACGTCGAGCAACACGCCGCACACCAGAAGGGAGACGATGGAGTAGAACACCGTTTCCAGCTTCCACCCGACGACGGGAAGGGAGGCAAAGGCGATCATCGTGTCGGTTATCAAAAAGATTCTGCCCGTCCTGATGTGGCGGTATTTAAGGCGCAGCAGTTTGACGATTATGTCCGTTCCGCCCGTCGTCGCGCCCGCGCGGAACACCACGCCAAGCCCCACCGCCATGCACACGCCGCCGATTATGCTTGCGAGAATCACGTCGTTCACGCTTATCTTTTCGATTATGACGGGGTAATTGTCGGCGAGGAAATCCCTGAGTTTTTCGAGCAGGGCGATGAGCGCGGACAGCATGGTGGTGCCGTAGACCGTGCCGAGCAGAAATTCCTTGCCGAACTTTACAAGCCCCGTTATCAGAAGGGGAATGTTGAGAATGAACACAAGAAGGCCGACGGGGATTGGAAGGAACGATTCCATTGCCCTGTTGAGGATTATGGCAATGCCCGTAACGCCGCCCGGGGCAAGGTCGTGCGGGTTGACGAAAAACGCCGTGCCCACCGCGTAGATGAATGCGCCCGCAGTTATCTGCAAGAACTTGAGCGCCGTTTTCGCTTGTTTTTTCATATTTTATCCCTGACGTCCGCATTTTGGGGACGCCGCGTGAAACATTATTTAAGGTAACGTTCGAGGTTATTTAAGGTAGCGTTCGAGGGCGGAAACGTCCAACTGCCATTCGTCCACGAGGTTGCGGCGGCGGTGAATCTCGTTCGCTTCGCCAAGCGCCTTGCGGTATTCGGCGTAAGTGCAGCCGTTGACCTTCATGAAGTGGCGCGCGGCGGCCTGCTCGTCGCCTTTTAGTTGGGTGTAACCGATGTGGATTACCGAGTGGCAGAGGTGGCACACGGCAATCACCCGTGCGAGGCGCTGAACCTTGCGCTCCTCGTCGTATTCCCACTGTTCGTGCGCCTCAAGGCGGGGACAATTAGCCCCGCAAATCGCACATTTTCCGCCATATTCGGCGTAAACGGTCTTGCGTATGGCGTCCCACACGGCGGGTTTTAACAGCGTGCGCAGGTTGCTCTGCCAGCAACTGTCGGGCACCAACTCGAAGTTGAGACGGTAAGTCTTGCCCTCTTTATTTTTTTCCATAGAAATATTTTACACCCAACGTTTGTCTTTGTCAATCAAGTGAAGGCTCGGTTGAAAATTTCCGCCGAAAATGACGGCGAGATAAACCGCCGCGGGAGGGTTTGCGGCCAAAGAACGAGAGACCGCGGACGGCGCGAACGGCCGAATTTACGATGCGGACGGGCAGGTGCAACGATAAAAGTGGAGCGGCGGCGCAGCGCGGGAACGATGAAAAACCCTGTAAAACGCACAAAAACGGCACATAGTCGGAAAAACGCAACGCAAAAGCGGCGGGAGTTTCTCCCGCCGCCCGTCTTTTGAATTGTTGCCCGCGCGAGGCGAATGTTTTGTTACCTTATATTACGCCCGCGCAAGGCAAACATAAGTTGCATATATTACGCCCGCGCGAGGCGAACTTTAAGTTACCTTATATTACGGCGTTTGGAGACGAACGCGGCGCACGCGAGCACCAGAGACAGTGCGGGCAGAACCGCGCCCATGGCGCCGCTGCAACTTCCGCCGTTTCCGCCGCCGGAAGGTTTGGAAGAGAGCGCCTTGTCGAGCAGGTAATTGACGTTGTAGGTGAGGTCGTCGAGAATGTTCTGGTTGACCCCGCCCTCTTCTATCGCCTGCCTGAGGGCGGCAACCGCGTCGTCAAGGTCGGCGGTGTCGCGTCCGGCAAGGCGGTCGGCCGCTTCCTCAACGCGGCGGAGCGCTTCGAGCGCCTCGGTCGTGTCTACCGAAAGAGAAGTCTCCATTTCGGTTGCGGCGGCGAGCATGAGGCGTTTTACGGTGTTGTGCGTTGCGTTTTGAATATCCTCGTAAACTTCGAGAAGCTGCTTCATGTTGTCGGCGGAAACGCCCGCGGAGAGTACCGCGCCGAGCGACGACCTGACCGAGGCGACGAATTCGTCAACTTCGTCCATGTCCACGGCGGGCGTGCCGTAGAACTCAATTTCGTAAACTTCGGCCGCGCTGCCCGAGCCTGAGACGCGGACGTAACGGACGGGGACGAACGCGTCGGGACTGTAGAATACGTAAGCGCCGTCGCTTTCCAGAAGGTCGCCCTTAACCCACGTTATGCCGTCCGCCGAAACGTTGAGGTTGACGGCGGCGGGAGCGGTTATCTTTACGTTGTCAACGTAGAATATGTCCCCTAAATCAACGGTTACGTGCTGGTTTTCGCCTTCGAGAGACTTCCAGCCTCTGTCCGTTCTGCCGTCGTTTACGTAGGCGGCGGAGTAACTTGCGTCCTGACGGGAAGAAGTAACCCTTATGGGCTTGTTGAGAGCGAGGTTGGCACCCTCCGTGTACGGCACGTCGGTTTCGCTCACGACGTAATCCTGTCCTTCGGGCAGGGCGTACAGAACGGCGTCGCCCGCTTCGAGTTGAATGTGGAGTTTGCCGCCCGCGGGTACGGAGACGGGCAGAATGGCGCCGTTGTCGTGGCTGACTTCGCCGAGGGTCTTAATCTCGGAGCGGAAGCGCACGTCAAACGACGTGGCGTTGCGGTAATCGTTGTTTACGAACATCACGTAGTTGCGGCCCGTGTTCCTGTCTCTCATGAGGGATACGGCGTAGGACGCGCTGTCCTCGGGGATTGCGGGGAAGTAGGCGGGCACGGGTTTGGTGGAAGCCCACTGCGTTCCGTTGTGGTAAACGGCCGTGGAGTCGAGATTTACGAGCGTCTTGCCGAGGGCGTGAATCTCGGAATTAAGTTGGGTTACGCCGTCGTAAGTCTTGGGGTTGGGCACGCCGTTTGAACTGACAACGCCGTCTTCAAACGTTCCGTCCGGCCTGACGCCCGGGGTGAACCACGTGAAGTAGGACAACTGCTTGAAACCGTAAGCGAGAGAGACCATAGTCTGATAACGGATCTCGCTGACGAGCGGGCTTCTGTACTGGCCGACGAAACAGACCGACTGAAGGTAAGAAGCCGTTTTTACGCCGTATTCAAGACCCACTTCCCTCACCGCTTCGAGATTGGGGAAGAATATGTCCCTGTTCATGCCGTCGGTAAGGTCGTAAGGATAGTAGTCGTACATCAGATAATCCTGCGGATAGCCCGAGTATTCGTTGAGCCTGAGCCAAGTGCGCATGGCGTCCTTGCACACGTCGATGTAAGTCTTGTCGCCCTGTGCGGGGTAAGCCCACGCGGGCAGGAAGTTGAGGTGGGCGTAAGATTGGGGATCAGCCTTCTTTATCGCCTCGTAAACGGCGTTGTAAGAAGCGAGGTCGGCGGTCGGGGCGGGTTCGTCCCAGATGTAGTAACCCGCAACGCCCGGTACGTTCTTGTACTCGTTGACGAGCGATGTAATCTGCCCGGCGTTCATGGAGAGGAGGTTCTGGCCGAATCTCGACTCGGCAACGCTGAGGCGCATGCCGTACTTGTAGGCGTATTCCGCCATTTTAAGGTTGGTTTCCTTGAGCGTGAGGTCGCCCGAGGTAACGTTGTTTACGTAATCTATTCCGCCCTCGGCCATCAGCCTGTACTGTTCGTCCCAGCGGGTTTCGTCCGAGCCGAGGTATTTGAGCGTGGGCGCCCAGAATGCGGAAATGAGAATGTTGTCGTCAAAGTCGAACTTCTTGTCCACGACGTAGATGTCGGCGGTGGCTTCTGCGCTGCCTACCTTGGCCCTGACCACGGTCTTGCCGAGGCCCACGGCGGTAACCTGTCCGCCCTCTACCGTGGCAACCTCGTCGTCGTCCACCATCCACTCTACGGCAGAATTGCCTTCTACGGTTGCGGTGAGCGTGTCGCTCATGCCGACGGTGAGTTCCAGCCCCGGTCTGTCGAGGGCTACGTAATCGGTCTCGGGAGAGCCGAACACGGCGAGTTCTGCAAGTTGAACGAGTTTGCCGTCGTTGGCGTGGCCGCCGCCCGTCGTGTTGTCGTCGCCCGTGCGGCGGGTTACGTCAAGTTTGACGTACCTGCACACGAGGTCGGGGTCGGTGTCGATGACAAGCGGTTCGGTAGGTTTGGCAAAACCTTTGATTTCGTAGACTTTTGTCCAGCTGCCCGCCGTTTGCGCCACTTCTACCGTGAAGTCCACGGGAAAACTCTCGGCGTAACTTGCGCCGCCGTCCGAACGGGGGAACAGCACTATTCTGCCCACCTTGTACGGGCGGCCGAGGTCAATCTGAACCCACGCGGGGGTGTAGGGGTCGGTTACGTTGTCCGCGGGCGCCGTG
>CANQUN010000033.1 GCA_947627065.1 uncultured Clostridia bacterium | reverse complement strand
GGACGGGAGGGGAGAAGAATGGACAAAAGACGCTGCAATTTCACCGCTGACGCGAACGGGCGCATTCCCGAACCGTCCCTCCTGTACCACGACACGCGCTGGTGCAAACCCGAGCACCGCGACGGCGAACTTTACGCCATGCTCGTGCTCGAGGGCATGCAGGCGGGCGTCAGCTGGAATTTGATTCTCAATAAAGAAGAGGCTTTCCGCAAGGCGTTCGACGGCTTCGACCCCGCCGTCGTGGCGAATTATGACGAGCAAAAAATCAATGAATTGTTGCAAAACAAGGGTATAATCCGCAACCGCAGCAAGGTGCTCGCGGCAATTTCCAACGCCCGCGCCTTCCTTGCCGTGCAGCGCGAATACGGCAGTTTTGACAAATTTATCTGGAGTTTTACGGGCGGAAAGACCATTGACCACCGCCTTGAGGACTGCAGGGACATGCCCGCCAAGGACGCGCTCTCCGAACGGGTAAGCGCCGAACTCAAGCGCCGCGGCTTCAAATTTGTGGGGCCTGTCATCGTCTATTCCTACCTGCAGGGCATTGGCGTAATCAACGACCACTGCGTGTACTGCGAATACAGATAGAACCCCGCCAAAACCTAAAAAGTGGCCTGAATCGCACAAAAACACGGCATTTCCGCAAACAGATACACCTTTCGCCGTAAATGAACGCAGACATTCCGACGGGAGAATTTGCAAAGAATCGACCCCGCCAATCAACCGAAACCCAAAGTAAACCAAGGCTTACCCTCGAAACCCAAGTAAACCCAAAACACCCCGACGTACCCGAAAGGCTCGGGAAAGGAGAGAATAATGATAGTTGCTCTCATAGCGATAAGCGGCGTTTTCATGGCCGCGCTGGTGGCGCTGCTCGTCTACCTCGCCGTAGCGATAACCAAGACGGCGCGCCGCGGCTCCCGCCCGCCCAAGGCCGAACCCGAAACGCACAGATTCATGGTGCAGTTCGGGGCTTCGCTCGAGTTTTACCGCCGTCAGGCGGGTCTTACGCAAGCGGCGGCGGCAAAGGCCGTGGGCGTAAAGACGCGCCTTGTCAAGGCGTGGGAGAAGGGGGAGTTGACCCCGAGCGCGCTCCAACTTTCCGCCCTCGCCGAGACCTACGGAACCACCTTGGAACAAATCTTCACCAAGGCCCGCGGCTGAACTACTCGGCCTTACAATTTCCCGATTACCCGCCTTTTTCTCACAAAATCGCCGCATTTTTTATCTTGCTCTCCGTTTTATGCCCCCTCCTGAGGAGATGTGTTTTTCTTCTGCCCTCTTCCAAGTAGGTCGTTCTTTTTACCATGGCCCCTCCTGAGGAGGGGCTGGCGCGTACGCGCCTGAGGTGGGCATAGCGGAGAAGAGACGACGAGAGAACGTAAACTTCAATCGATGCGTTGCCCACCCCCTGAATCCCCCTCCTCGGGAGGGGGGCAACAATAGAAAAAGTGTTTTACATTTTGCCTCGGCTCTTTTTAGAGCCGTATTTTTTTACTTCTCCAATGCTGACTTGTCTCTTTTATTTTATCTTGGCCCCTCATGAGGAGACGTGTTTTTTTCTGACCTCTTCCAAGTAGGTCGTTTTTTTACCATGTCCCCTCCTGAGGAGGGGCTGGCGAACGGAGTGAGCCTGAGGTGGGCATAGTGGGCGAGAGACGACGAGGGGACGTGAACTTCAATCGATACGTTGCCCACCCCCTGAATCCCCCTCCTCGGGAGGGGGCAAATAACGAGCCAAAACAATCCTAAAAAATCACGCGCATATCACCCTTGCAAAAGCGAGCCGCAACACGCCTCTTACAATCTCTCTCCAACGTACCGCAACAACCCCCCTGCAACAACCAATCATATTACAAAACCGCGCCACGCCGAGAGCCGAAACGTCCTGCGACAAAGCGAAAAACTCTCGTCCGGCACCAAACAAAACTGCCGTTCCGATTTTCGGAACGGCAGTTTTAAGTTTCAAGCCGTATTTTCAATTCGGCCTTTGGATATCCAAACGCGGATTGCGGATATTGCCAATGACGATTCTTATATGCCTCAACGTTTGCGGCGGGGACTATCCTTGCGCCCGTTCATGGGGCGTTCGGTCATCTCTATGTAGGATCCGCCGTAGCCGTCCGCCCCGGCTCCCGCGCTCCTCATGGCGCGTGCACCCGCATGGGCTTCACGTGCGCCCGCCCCTACCCCGCGGGCATTCCCGCCCGCGTTCCCGCGCGAGCCTTCATCACCCGCACCTGTCGGTTTTTGCGCGTTTTCGGGCACTTCTGTGCCATCATGGGCAGATTCACCCGCCCCGGCCGTTCGGCCGCCACGTCCTGTATCACCCGCATGGGCATCATCCGTGCCCGCGGCACGCCCGACAAAAACAGGAGAGCCGCTGTCCGCACCGCCCGCGGCGGCTGAACCGCCGCCCAAAACGCGCCCACCAATATCATTATCACCACGTCCGTCAGCACCATCACCGCCGTCAGCATCATCGCAACCACGGCCGTCGGCACCTTCAACACCGTCAACAACATTGTCGGCCGAACCATCCGAAACGCCACCATCGGAAACAGTCTCGGAGTCGCCCCGTTCGATGGGCACTCTGTTGACGAGGGAGTAGACGGTGGGGATGAGGACGAGGGTTACGAGGGTTGCGAGCGTAAGCCCGCCTATCACCACGATGCCGAGCGGCTGCATGAGTTCGGCGCCCTTGCCTATGCCGAGCGCGAGGGGAACGAGGGCGAGAACGGTGGTGAGCGTCGTCATCCAGATGGCGCGCATTCTCGACTTGCTCCCCTCAATCAGCGCGTCGTAACGGTTCATGCCATCGGCCTCGAACTGCCCGATTCTGTCAATCATGACGATAGCGTCGTTGACGACCACGCCCATCAGCATGATGAGCCCGACGAACGAAACGACGTTGAGCGACATTCCCGTAAGGGCCAGCGCGAGGAAACCGCCCGTAAACGAGAAGGGAATTGCAAATATGACGATAAACGGTTTTTTAAGCGATTCAAACTGGCACGCCATGACCGCAAACAGCAACAGGAAGGAGACGATTATGGAAACGATAAGCCCCTGGAACACTTCGTTCAAGTAGAAGTTGACGCCCGTTTCGGAATAGGTGTACCCTTCGTAATCGGCCACCACTTCCGCCACCACACTCTTGAAGGTCTTGCCCGCAGTGCCCGCGTCAACGCCCTGCGCCTCGGCGGAGATGGAAAGTATGTATTTGCCGTTTTCTTTCTTTATAGCCGTTCTTGTTTGCGTTTCGTTGATTTCCGTGCAGACGTCGGCCACGGTTACGGCGGCGCCGTCGTGCAGGCCGAGGACGAAGGATCTGAGATCGTCCGCACAGGTAATTGTGTTTTCATCGAATATGACGTTGACGTTTACCGTCTTTCCGTTTTCGGTTGCGGTGCATGCGGTAAAGCCCGCTATTCCCGCGCGCAGCGTGCCCACGGCCACCATGTAATCCACGCCGTTTTTAAGGCATTTTTCCTTGTCGAACACCAACCGGTACTCGGTTACGGTGTCCGTCGCGTCGTGCGTTATCGTCTTGAAATAATCGTAATCGGCAAGCGCCTTGTCCTTGACCTTGGCGTAAATTTCCTCAAGCACGTTTATATCTTCGCCCGCAACCGAAACGGCAATGGACGAAATTCCGCCCATTCCGCTCATGAGCGAGGCGAGCACGCCGTCCACCTCGGTAACGCTCGAACGCAGGTTGAACCCGTTTACCACCTCGCGCACGCGGGCGACGGCTTCCTTTGTGCTGCTCCCGTCGTCCTCGAGGATTATCCTTATGGTACCCGAAGGAGAAGTGGCAACAAGTCCCGCTTTTCCCACGTTAAGCGACAGGTGCTTTATGCCTTCAACGTTGTTTTGTATGGCGTCGTACACCGCGCGGCTGGTCTCTTGGCAATAATCCATGTTGTCCGAAGGGGAGAACGTAACCTTGACCTCTATGGTGCGCTGATCGACCGAGGGCATAAACTCAATGCCCGTTGCAAACGCAAAGTAAGTGCTTGCGCCAAACAGCACGACGGCCACCGTCAGCACCAGCCACCGCCGTTTCAAAAGGCCGCGCAGCAGTTTGTCGTACATTCTCATCATCGTGCCCATCACGCCGCCTTTTTCGGGCGGTTTGCCCTGAAGGGCGCGTTTGGCGTTGCGGCGTTCCTGTTTCTGCCTCAGCCGTTCGGCGCGCGCGTGTTCGGCCTTGAACAGTTTGCCCGAAAGCATCAGTTTGTCTCCGTAAGCCAGACAGTACAGCGTGGGTATTACCGTAACCGCAACGATGAGCGAGAAGGTGAGGGAGAAGATTACCGACCACGACATGTCGGTAAATATCATCTTCGTCAGGCCTTTGGTAAAGAGTATGGGGAAGAACACGCATACGGAGGTGAGGGTGGAGGCGATGAGCGAACCCATCACCAGCCTCGTGCCGTCCACGGCTGCCTGAATGGCCGTCTTGCCCTTGTCCCGTTCGCACGTGATACTCTCGATAACCACAATGCTGTTGTCAACAAGCATACCTATGCCTACGGCGAGCCCGCCCAATGACACCATGTTCAGGGTAATCCCCATGAAGTACATGCAGATGAGGGCGAGCAGCACGGACAGCGGCATGGTAATCGCGATTATTACCGAAGTGCGCACCCTTCTCAAAAACAGGTATATCACAAGCACCGCAAGCAGCCCGCCGATGAGCATGGAGGAAAGCACGTTGGTAATGCTGTCGTTTATAAAACTCGACGTGTCGTCGAGGAGTATCGCCTCGGCCCCGAGATCGTCGGAAGAGGCGAGAATCTTCTTCACTTCTTCGGATATCGCGGTGGTATTAGCCCCCGATATCCCATAAACTTCAATGGTTACGGCAGGTTTGGAGTTGTAGTAGGCGTAAGAGGAATTGGACGAAGAACTCACCACTTCCGCCACCTGTTCTATGGTTGCCACAAATGTGGCCGAACCGTCCTGTTCGTACTCGAACTCATCGGGATTTATTTCGGTCAACAGCCCGACGAGATCTTCGGAAATCTCCATCGGCACGTCTATCCCCGTCTTGGCCACGAATATGTCAAGCATCGCCTTGTAGTCTGCGGCCGTCGGCTCGGCGCCGCTCTCCTCAAGTCCGCGTTTCATGGCGATAATCTCGTCAAACCCCGCAATTATGTCCGCAAGCCGTCCCTTTATGTCCCCCGAATCTCTCAGGGCATTCAGGATTATTTCGTACACCGTGCCCTTCAGGTTTTCGGGCAGGTTTTCAAGGGGAAGGGCGGCGGCAATCTCGCCGAGCAGTTCGTCGTCGGTCTTGCCTTCGGGGTCAATGCCTTCAAACAGAGAATACAGCCGTTCAATCTCTCCCTTGGTGTTTTCAAGTTCGTCTGCGGAAGAAGAGGAAACGTAGTCCAAAAGCCGTTTTGCCGTTGTCAGCGCGGTGGCAAGGTCGCCCGTCAGCGGAATTTCCATGGGCGTCTTGCGTATGGCGTCAATGTCGTCGGCTTCGGAATCGTTGCGGAAGGACACGGTTTCCCCGTTGAACACAAGGTTGCCGAGGGGAATGTCCAGCTGTCCGTTGGTCTGCAGCGTCTGCGCTATGAGTAAGATTACGGACTCCAGCCCCTTTATGGGCCTTATGGTAATGCTGTCCTCGGGCATACCCGTTACGGTAACCGAACCCACGTTCTCCACCGCAAGGAAGCGCGTGCGCAACTCTTCGGCCGCCTCGTAACTCTTCTGCGGGTCGTCGGGGTTGCACACGGTAACCGTCGCCACGGCAAGCCCGTTGAAATCCACCTGCAGATAAATCGGGTCGTAACAGGCGGAGGGGAACTGCACAAGTTTGAATTTATCTTCGATTTCGGCCATTTTTTTGTCAAGGTCGGTGTCGTAATCGAACATTACCACGGCAATGGAAGCGTTCTCTATGCACATGGTAGTCAGGCTCTTTATGCCGTTCGTGGTCTTTAGCGTGTTTTCCATCAGCGGCCTGACGTCCTCGTCGCAGGTCTCGGCGCTCGCCCCGGGATAAGCCACCGTTATGCCGAGCGCGGGATACGACATCTCGGGCAGGAGATTCACGTCCATGTCCGTTACCGCCATTATACCCAGCCCAAAACACACCACAACAATCGTGCATATCGTAACGGGTCTCGAAAACAATTTTTTCAGTACGTTCATAAATCCTCCCAATCCCTCAGGAATATCGCTTTTCGGGCAGTCCGCCCATTTTCAATGTTGTTTGGCGTAAGTTTGCCTGTTATCGCTGCTCGGTCTGTTGCCGTTTCGGGTGGTCTGCCTTGCAAATTGTTTTTGCGGGACAGCCCGCCCGCCTGAAACGCCGCCGCTCGGGCACAGGCTTTCCCGTTGCCTCGGGAGCAACTCCGCCCGCCGTTCGGACGTTTTTGACGAAGTTATATATTATATAACGCAAACGCGGGTAATGCAACGGATATTATATAATACGTTTATAAACTCAATATTAAATCGGGCTTTTTGCTCCGTCCGATTTTTTCTTTGAGTTTCGGTTTTTTCTCTTTCTCCCCGTTTTTCTCCCGCCGCAAGTCTCGGCAGGCGGGAAAAGTTCCGCAGGCCTCGGCAGCAGGCGTGAAAAATTTCGCAAGCCACTGCCGCCGTCGGACAGTTCGGATTAAACCCGAAAAAGCCCGTTTTTGTGCGAAAAAGGCCGCTAATCGAGCGAGAACACCTTTTTCAGACGGGGCTGCGCGCCCGTTTCGGGGTCGAGCGGCATTACCATAACGTCGTCCATAAACTCGTTCCATCTGTCAACCACGGGGCTTTCGGCCTGAACGCGGGCGGCGTAGTCCACGCCCTTCTCGCATTCGTAGTACCCGAACAGGGTGCGCCCGTCCGTCCATATCGTGTAGTTGCGTATGCCCGCGCGCTTCAAAACCTCCACGAGTTCGGGCCATATCTCGTCGTGGCGCTTGACGTATTCGGCGTACTTGCCGTCGCGTATAACCGCGCTCCATGCGTACTTTTCCATAACGAACCTCCAAAATGGGAAAAAATCTTTCCGCTCTCCCGCAGTCTGAAAACGCGGGCGTCCCTTTGTCATGTTTCGGTAGGTATATTGTAATACATTTGCGCTTTTTTCGCAAGAAAATTAACGGATATTTTGCCGCTCGGCCCCGCTTTTCCCAAAAAATCCACCCCGCTTTTCCCAAAAATCCGTCCCCGCGGCGGCAGAGAGGGGAACGCAATTCGCAAAAACCCAGCCGTTTTCTGCCAAAATTTCCGTTGCAATCCCGCCCGTCGCCGCTCCTTTCCGCCCCAAACTCCGCCGTATCCGCCGCAATTTTTGCCGTGTCGGCCCCAACTTTCCGCCACGCGGCGGCGGGGAGGGGACCGCCCGCCCCGCATTTTGCCCTTTTCCCGCCGAAAATTCCGCCCAAATTCCCAAGGAATTTTTCAAAAAGGTATTGACAAGCGTTTTCAATAATGTTATAATATTTTCACAGGATAAGAAACTCGTGTTTCTCAAGGCGCTGAACTACGTCTTGTCTGTCGGACGATTCGGCGGCCGATTCCGGACGCCGAAATTTTTAGAAACAGGTTTTGACCCGCGTCATAAACCTCCCGCAGACGGCACGGACACGAGAAAAAGAGGGGAAGGAAAAACCCCTCGGGTGGTTTTTTTCAAACCACCCCTGCGGAATCGCTTGCGCGATTCCGCAAATAATGCGTTATATGCCATAAAAAACAAGGCAGATAACACCCCGTTCCGCCCAAGGCGCCCCGCAAGGCACCGCAAAGCCAAGCCCCAAGGCACCCCGCAAGGCACCGCAAAGCCAAGCCAACGGCAAGCCCGAGGCAACGCAAAAGCAAGGCCGCATAAGATAAAAAAGACGGAAACGGGTAAGGGAAATGAACGAGTCGGCGGAAAACGATCGGTTCCGCCGTGAGATAAGAGGCGAGAAAATGAAAAAAGCAGCATTGGCGTTGGCGATCAGCGTGATATTGTTCGTCGGACTTGCCGTCGGCACGGCAATTTTCGGCGTGCGTTCAAACGGCGCTTCGGACCTCGGTTACGCGCTTGACGAATCGGTCTGCCGGCTTGCGGAAGGAGAAAACGGCGAATTTGTCGCGGGCACTTCCGACGGCAGGCTTTTTGCGTTCAAAGAGGGTCAAAAGTTGTGGGAAGTCGGTCCCTTAAGCAATGACAAGGTGCTTGACATTCAGGTCTCGGGCGGCGACGTTTACGCCGTGCTCGCCCCGTATTACGCGGTATATTTCAGCGAAGCCGACGCGGCCGAAGCCTACGCGCAAGCCCCACAAACCCCCGAAAACGCACAAAAACCCGACTTTGTTACCAGATTTGACACCGACAACCTGGGCACTTACGGCACCGTTTACAACACCCGCATACACGTCGTGGAACCGGGCAGGTTCTTCATAGTCGGCGCGTTCAACATCACGTCGCTCGAATATAGGGTCATGCTTTTTGACAAAGCCGATCCCGATGACTTCGGAACCAAGATAAACAAAAAAAAGACCTTTCTGGGCGCTTCGGTCAGTTCGGTCTACGACGGCCAGACCCTCTACTACGCGTGGAAGAATAAGGTTTACGCCTACGACGGCAGCGAGGAAACCCAGCTGTTTGACGAACTGACGTCCGACGTTCAGGCCATCGCCCTCGCGCCGAATGGTCTGTGCGTTTACGACCAGAAGAGTAACCTCGTCTACCTCGACAAGACGGAAGGCGGCTGGCAGGTCGGCCGCACGGTTTCGCTCGGTCTCAACACCAAGATGGACACGGCCGTCGGCAGCGGTTCGGTAATGTACGCGCAGCTGAGCAACGGCGGCTTTGCCTGCATGTCGGCAAAAGACGGCCGCACCGTTTACAAGATAGGCGCGGACATATCCTTCGGGCTTGCCTATTGGTCGGAGAACGGAATACTCATGTCCGACACCCGCGCCGAGGGCAACGAGGGTTATAAATATTATGTTGACGGTTACGCCCGCCGCGTCCCCGCGTACACGGCGCTGGCGTGGACAATGGGCGTGTTGGCCGTTCTTGCACTCGCGGCGGCGGTCGTCTCCTTTTTGTGTTTCAAGCGGGAAAACGCCGTAAAACTCAAAAACACCGTGATTGCGGCGGGCAGGGACGTAAAGAAAAATTACTCCATCTACCTCTACATGATAATCCCGTTCGCCCTGCTCATCACCTTCTACTACATGCCCATCGGCCTCGGCTTTTCGGTCTCGTTCATGGACTATCTGCCGGGTGACCACGGCTGGTTTGTGGGCTTTGAACATTACAAACTCATACTGGTACAGAATCCCGCTTTCTGGCACTCCGCGCTCAACATGCTCATCTTCCTCGTGGCGGACCTGCTCAAAGCGCTCATTCCGCCCATATTCTTTGCCGAATGTATCCTTGCGGTAAAGTTTAAGCGGTTCTCGCTTTGGGCGAGAATACTCCTGTTCTTGCCGGGAATACTGCCGGGCGTGGCCACCACGCTGCTGTGGCAGACGGGTATATTCGGCGGCGACAAGACGGCCGTGCTCAACGCCTTCATCGGCCTGTTCGTCCCGGGCTTTGCCAAAAACTGGCTTTACGGAGAGGCGGCAAGCGCAATCCCGTCCATAATCGCCTTCGGCTTCCCGTGGATAGGCGCGTACCTCATATTCTACGGCGCGCTTACGGGCATTGACGCATCTATTTACGAAGCCAGCAAGCTGGACGGCGCGGGCTGGTGGAGGAGGATGATAAGCCTCGACATCCCGCTCATAGTTCCCCAGATAAAATACGTGTTCATCACTTCCTTCATAGCGTCCGCGCAGAACTACGGCACGCTGTACATATTGTACGGTGTGGAAGATACGGTAACCACACCCGCCCTGCTCATGTACAGGGAAATCGCCCAGACCAACTACGGTTATGCCTGCGCAATGGGCATGATAATCTTCCTGTTCCTCGCCGTGGCCACCGTAATCAACTTCAGAATGCAGAACAAGGACAACGAGATTTAAGGAGGGGAGAAGATGAAAACCGTTAAAAGACACATGAGAAAAACGGGTATCGAAGGCCCGGTTGCGCAAACTGTACTCGTCATCATCCTCGTCCTGCTCCTTGCGCTCACGCTGCTGCCGCTGTTCATCACGGTGGTAATGTCCTTAAAATCCCAGCCGGACATCAACAACTTCCCGTTCTGGTCCTTCCCCACGTGGGAAAACAGCTGGTCGGTAAACGCCGCGGGCGAAAATTACTCCCGTGCATTCGGCGCGGTGTCCATGCCCATGATAAAGACCTTCGGCATGGACCTTGCGGTAACCGTAACCGTCATGATAATGAGTTGCTACACGGCGTTCCTGTTCCAGTGGCATAAATTCGGCGCGAACAAACTGCTGTTCTACCTGCTCATAGCCCCCATGCTCGTACCGGGCGCAATACTCCTTTCGCCAACCTTCATCGTGGCGGTAAGGCTCAACATTTACGAAAATAACTGGTGGGGCATAATCCTGCCGTATCTTGCGGGCAACCAGATCGCCACCGTGTTCCTGCTCAAGGTGTTCATGGGCCAGCAGCCCGACTCTCTGTACGAGGCCGCGCGGCTCGACGGCGCGGGCAAACTCCAGCTCTTCTTCCACATCTGCCTGCCCCTCACTTACCCCATAATGATGGTGCAGGGAATAGGCGTGTTCGGCTCCATATACAACGATTACCTCTGGCCCGAACTCATCTTCAAGGACAAGGAACGCGGCACGCTCATGCCGTACCTTCGCAGCATGAACGACAACCTGACCGCGGGCGCGAGATACGCCATGTACATAGTCGCGGGCATACCGCTTGCCATATCTACGGCAATCTCCATCAAGTTCTTCATCAACGGCGAATTTGCAAGCGGCATGAAACTGTGATGGCTGGGCAACCTATAAACAACCCAAAACACTCTGAAATCCCAAAAGTGCCCTGAATCGCACAAAAACCCATCATTTGGCCCCTCCCGAGGAGGAGCTGCCGAACGGAGCGCCTGAGGCGGGCAATCAAGCCCTAAAACCCGCAAAAACCCCCTAAAACGCACAAAAACCCATCATTTGGCCCCTCCCGAGGAGGAGCTGCCGCGGAGCGCCTGAGGTGGGCAATCAAGCCCTAAAACCCGCAACCCCCCCTAAAACGCACAAAAACCCATCATTTGGCCCCTCCCGAGGAGGGGCTGGCGCGGAGCGCCTGAGGTGGGCAACCTATAAAAAACCAAAAACCGAAAACCTTGCGGGCAAACGCCCGTGAAATAAGGAGGATATCATGAAAAAATTCTTGAAAATGCTGTCCGTAGGCTTCGTGGCCGCGGCACTCACGCTCACCGCTGCATGCGGCGGTGGCGGCGGAAATTCCGGCGGCGGAACTTCCACAGGCGGCGGAACTTCTACCGGCGGCGGACAGAGCACGGGAGACGTTGAGACCATCGACTTCTACACCACCGTCAACATCATAGAGCAGGAAGCGCTTGAAAGAGTCGCCGCTTCTTACGAGGACATGATGTACGAGCAGGGCAGAAACGTGGACATCAAGATCATCAACTCCACCGACCCGGACGCTTATTCCACCACCATCAACAACCTCATGTCCACGGGCGTTAAAAACCCCACGCTGGCAATGACTTCGGTGGTTGCCAAATACTACGGCACCAACAAGTTGGTTGACCTCACGGCCGCCCTGCACGAACCCAATCCTTACGTAGAGGGCAACGAGGAGTGGAAGGACGTGCTCAAACCCGACGGTTACCGCACGCAGACGGCAGGCAAAACCGCCACTATCCCCAACATAAGCTACTCGGCAAACTACGTTACCGTTTTCTATGACAAGGCGGCGGTCAAGGCCGTACTCGGCACCGATTACGACCTTGTTGACGAAACGGGCACCATAGACAACAGCGGCATAACGTGGGATTGGATGCTGGGCGCTCTCGAGCACGCCAGAACCAACGACAACTTCAAGGTTACCGTTGCCGACGACAGGGGACAGTCTCAGGAAGTCAACGCCTTCAGATACCCCCTTGCCGTTTCCACCAGCACGCAGTCCACGGGCGAAACGGGCTTCAACGTAATCACCACCATCATGAACTCTTACCTCGACCAGTACTTCCGTGATTTCCTCGAGGAAGTACACTCGCAGGAAGGCGATTACAGTTACGTCCCCAGCATAGACAAAAACTGGGTTTACGACGAAAACAACCCGACCCTCGGTTCCAACGGCACGTACACCTACAACATGAACAGGGTCATAGACTCCTTCTTCAACAAGACCGAGTACGCCCCCACGAGCGAGAGATACACCGAACTCATGGGCAACCTGCACGACCTGTTCTCTTATTCCGACCCGACGAGAACGTACAACAACTGCTTCAGCGATTTCAACGAAACCACGCTGATGTACGAAAAGATCAGCGGAGACAGGTGGAACAACCACAAACTCTTCTACGTTGAAACTCTCGGCTATATCAGGACTTACAGAGACGCCTTCAAAGACAGCCGCGGCAACTATCCTTCGGGAGAGACCATCCGCAGCCGCCTCGGCTGGTTCCTGCTTCCCGCAATGGAATCCAACCTCGAGGGCGTTGCCAAAAACATCCGCGCCACCGGCGGTCCCAACGAAAACTTCGGCGTGGTCAGCACGCAGAACACCCAACTCGACCAAAAGGCCATAGACTTCCTCATGTACCTCTATTCGCCTCAGGGACAGGAACAGATCTACTCCCACTACCTCAGCCAGAACCACGCTCCTTACTGCATGTTCCCGCTGGTAGAAAACACCACCCTTCCCGAACAAATAGACTTTACGGGCCTTATCGATCCTCACGGAGACTGCTCGTCCAACATCTACCTCGAATTCGGCAGGGGCACGGGTCTGCGCGGCTTTAACATCGGCAACACGGGCACCACTTGCGACTCCAAGATCGCCAGAATCCTCTCCGATTACTTCAGGGGCAATTACGAGTGGAGCACGGTTTCGGGTGAATATTACCAGACCATGAAGGATACGTTTGCCAACTACGCCACCAAGGACGAAAACAAACGCCTCACCTACACCGACTATAAGGACGCGGCCAAGAACATACAGGCCAATCCTTACGCATAATGAGCGTAAGGCTTTTAAGGATTAAGGAGAATCTATGAAAAGGATAACGGCTTTGATAGCCTGCTTGTTTCTCACCGCCGCCTTCGCCTGCACGGGCGGGGGCGGGGGAACCTCCTCGGGCGGAACACCCCACGAGGTAGGCACGGACAAACAGACGGGTTTCCTCCGCACCGTAGCGGAAGACGATTACGGCGGAACGCTCACTCCCGCCACGGAATACACCAAGACCAAATACGTCGGTCTGTTCTACTTCCTGTGGCTCAGTCAGGCGGCGTCCAACGCCAACACCATCAACTCGTTTGCCAATCCCGAAGTTACCATCACGGGAGACACCATAAACTACGCGCCCACCTTCACTTGGTGGGGAGAACCCATGTACGGCTTCTATCAGGTAGAGGACAGATGGGTCGTGCGCAAACACGTAGAACTGTTCATCAACGCGGGTCTCGACTTCATCTGCTTTGACACCACCAACAACGACTATTATTTGAATGCTGCCGAAGCCGTGCTCGACACCTTGCTCGAATACTACAACCTCGGTTACAACGTCCCCAAGGCCATGTTCATGACCAACAGCGACAGCGTGGGGCGCGTAAACCAGATTTACGACAACATCTACAACCGCAGAGACCACAAGTACGACCCGATATGGTTCCGCGGCAAGGGTCAGGACCCGTGGATCATAGGCAACTACGACTCCTCTTCCAAGAGTTTCAGGGGAGACGTGCAGAGTTACTTCTACTTCAAGGCCGCCCAGTGGCCCAACGCCACCATCAGGTCGGACACCTTCCCGTGGATCTCGTGGCGCTGGCCGCAGGAAACTTACAAGGACGTTCCCCAAAACCTCACCATAATGAGCGTTTCGGTCGCCCAGCACGTCGGCCTTACAAGGAGCGTAAACTTCTCCCTCTCGGGTCTGTGCGCCCCGTACAACGACTACGATTCTTACAGCGATTTCTTCAAAAACAAGATAAGCAAATCGCAGGCGCAAACTTACTATAACGCCAACTGGGGCAGGGGCTACACCCACAAGGCGGGCTCCAACGATCCCGACAAGGTAAACGCCAACGTCAACTTCAACGAACAGTGGGAGACCGTGTACAACAATACCGACGTCAACCTCGTGTTCGTAACGGGCTGGAACGAATGGGTTGCCCAAAAACAGACCGACGAGCCTATCCTCGGCAACACCTACGGCCACTTTGTGGACACCTTCAACACCGAATTCTCCCGCGATATAGAGATGATGAACGGCGGTTATCTCGATAACTGCTTCATACAACTCGTCGAAAACGTGCGCCGCTACAAACGCACGGGCGCCGATTCGGTGAGAGAGGTTGAGGTTGCCAAGGGAATAGACCTGTTTGACGTTTCGTCGTGGGGCGACGTAACCGCTTACGCCGACCTCGTGGGCGAAACCGAACCGAGAAACTTCCCGGGTGCCGGCGGCAACATCTACACCAACAACACGGGCAGAAACGACATAGAAGAAGTCCGCGTCGCCGTTCAGGGAGACGACGTTTACTTCCTCGTCACCGCCGCCGCCGACATAACCGAAAGGCAGGCGGGCGACAGCAATTGGATGAACGTTTTCGTCGGTATAGAAGGCGCTGAAAACGGCTGGAACGGTTACGGCTACGTCCTCAACCGTTCGGGCACCGCCACCGCCGCAAGCCTGGACAGAGTGGGCGCAAACTCCTTTGAAAACGTCGGCACCGCCGAGATGAAACTCGACGGCAGGCACATGATAATCAAGGTTTCCAAATCCGCCCTCGGCATAAGCGGAAACTCCTTCTCCATGAGGTTCAAGGTTTGCGACAATCTGCAAAAGGATTTTGACATAACCGAACTCTACACCAACGGAGACTGTGCGCCCATCGGCCGCATTTCTTACAGTTTCAATATATAATAAACGGTAACCAAACCGTCTGAATATCTTAGGAGGATAATTATGAAAAAGGCAACAAAATTCCTTGCCGCGGCAGTACTTTTTGCCGCTGCGCTGTGCTTTACCGTAATGGGCATAACAAGTCTGCCCGTCCACGCCGACGAAGCGCAGGAGACAGCGACCTCCGCCTGGCAGACCTTTGCGGGTAACGACCACACCCTCTACACCGAATACGGTGAGACCGACGGGCTGTTCCACCACTCCCGCAACGCCGTCATGGTCGTCAACAAGACCGACATTCTCTCCGTAGAAGGCCACACCGTCAAGTTCAACATGATGTTTGACTCCGCCAACCAGAATTGGTCGGCAATGTACTTCATCAACGGCCAGAATTGGAGAGATTACAACTGGACGACGGGTCAGAAGGACGAAAACGATCCTTACTACCACTTCATTTTCCAGAGTATTTTCTCCGAACACACCAGCAGCGGCCAGATGTTCGCTTCGGGCAAGGGCGACAGCATGCTCTGTGAAGCCGACCAGATACCCACCGATCTCGACCGCCGTCTCGTCCCCATCGAGATTCACATCGGTAACGGCGGAGACGATCCTTCTTACATCAAGATGGACGATAAACTCGTCGTTCAGAAAGGCCAGCAGACTTCCATTTACGCAGGCCTCACCGCCGACATGTTCCCCGACGGATGCTACTTCGTAATGCACCTCAACACCACCACCGTCGGCAACCTCTACCTCAGCGAATACGGCGAGGCTTCGGTCTCCGACCTCGACTACAATTACGACACCATAAAGATGTTTGAGACCACCCCGATGAGCAATGACGTCTCCTTCAAGGTTTCCGATCTCGACGCCACTGCCGACGCCGCGGTTCTCTACATGAACGGCCACGTAATCGACAAATCTTACTACACCGCCGCCGACGAGGACGGCAAGATTGCCATCACCCTCAAAAAGGAATATTGGAACAGGGCAGACGCCAAGGCCGACCTTGCCAACACTTCCATTCTCACCGTAGCGGGCGCCGAAAAGAAAGCCAACGTTCTCTTCTACGTCGCGCTTGAAGAAGCCCCCGTGTTTGAAACCACCGAGCAGGTGATAGGGGGGGAGGAAAACGCCACCTTCAACTTCACGTCCGCCCGTCAGGGTCTCAAATCGAGCGACTTTACCATCGTTTCCAAGATTTTCGCAAAATCCAACTCGGGCGCTACCACGCTTACCCCGGGCACCGATTACGCCGTGTCGGGCGGCTCTGCCACCGCAGGCGGCTACGTTTACAAACTCTCCATTCTCAGCGACTACATCGCCTCTGTAACCGAAGTTTACCGCGGCAGACTGTTTGAAGTCAGCATGGGCAGCACCACCACCAACCTCAGCGTTTACGTCAGGAGCGAGCAGAAGGGCTGGATAACCAGATCCGTAGACCTTGCCGAAGGCACCGAACCCGTCGTTGACGATTACTACACCACCGTCCAGACCGCGGTGTTCAAAGAAGCTATTCTCTCCTCGAGAATATACTACAACGAAGGTATCGACGTCAGCCGGCCCATCTCCATCGAGATGTCGCCCGCTTACGCCCACACCGAATGGGCAATGCTCAACGTGTCCGACTCCCTCGTCGAAATGGACTACTTCTCCGATAACAGCCACGCTACTTCCAAGTTGCAGGGTCTGTTCTTCGGCGGCAAAAACGGCCACAGCAGTTCGGATATGCAAAAGTTCCTCGGCTTTGAGGAAGAAGGCGGCACCAACGTCTACTTCACCGCTTCTACCATGAAGAACCTCGTTGTCGAAATCTACTTTGCAAAGGACGACAGCGAGACCGGTTACTTCAAAGTCAACGGCGAAAACCTCGCCACGCCCACGGCCCTGCAGAGCGACTTCAGGGGCGGCAAGGCTTACATCGGCTTCTTCTTCGACAACAACGACGTAGACGTTGCCGAATATCCTTACGTGTTCAACAGCCACATCAACGCGGTCAGCGTCATAAGCCCGTCTTACGACAGCGCGTTTAAGGAATCTCTCTCCTCGCCCACCGATTTCAGCGTCGTCCTCGGCAAAACCGCGGGCAACCTCACCGTCAAGGACGAGACGGGCAAGACCCTTTCGGCTTCCGAATACGCTTACGAAAGCGCAACTTCCACCCTCACCATAAAGGCCGCTTACTTCGCAGCCCACCCGTACTCCAAGAGCGGCGTCATCTCCATCTGGGATAACGACAGCAAGACGGGCACGCAGTTCAAACTCGCTTACAGCAGTCAGGGTCTGCAAAAAGCCAAGATAGCCTTTGCGGGCATTGACGACGGCAAGGACGTTGAGTTCGACATCGGCGCCGCCGTCGAATCCGTCACCAAAAACGACGTCGCGCTCGACTCTTCCGCCTACACCGTAAGCGGCACCAAACTCACCGTCAAACGTTCGGCCATAAGAAACGACGCGGGTATCGACGAGTTCATCGTTACCGCCGGCGGCAAGTATTATCCCTGCTACGTTTACGTCCGTGAATTTGCCGAAAGCGGCTACAAGACAGGCGCGGGTACCCTCGAGTCCGTCGGCAAGAATTCTTACGGCTACAACGGAGAAGTCAGCCACATGCTTAAGCAGGTGTTCGACCTCAGCGGCACCCTCACCGTCAACTTCAACATCTCGGCCGTCAAGGAATATTACGAAAACAGCGCCAACGCAGGCTCTCCCGTCTCCTTCCGTTTTGAAGATCCGTTCACGGGTTACACCCTCATCTATACCGTCTGGGCCAATTATCCCGACGATAAGATCAACAACACCAACCCCGCTCTCTACACGAGAATAGAGATGATCGACGCCGACGGCCTCACCGTTCTCCCCGCCATCAACAGGGCTTTGAGTATCTCCGCTTCGGACAACAAGTCCGCCTTCGGTCCTCACACCCTCACCATAAGCGCGGGCACCAACGGCTCGCTCGCCTTCAAGATTGACGCCGCCCGCGAACAGACCGTTTCCGCAGGCGAACTCAACAACTTCAACCTCGGCGCGTGCGTCCTCACCATCACCACCGGCGAAGGCTGCACTTGCACCGTGGGCGTGGGCTCTTCGTCCTCCTCGGGTAACACCTCCCACACGGGCGGCGGATGCAGCGGCGACCTCGCTACCTCCGGTCTCGTGTTCGGCGTGTTCGCCCTCGCGGCCGTTGCCGCCAAAAAGAGAATGAGCAAATAATTCTCTTTCTCGGTAACTAATTATACCGAGACTGAGATACAAGTACGATAACGTCGGATTCTCTTTCTCGGTAACCAAAACTTATAACCCCAAGTCTTGTGAGCAAGGCCTGACTTTTGAAAAGGCCCCTCCCGAGGAGGGGCTGGCGCGCATGCGCCTGAGGTGGGCAACGTAACAAAATATACCCC
>CANQUN010000032.1 GCA_947627065.1 uncultured Clostridia bacterium | reverse complement strand
ACTTCAAGCAGATGGGTATCGACCACATCTTCGTGGACGAGAGCCACCAATTCAAGAACTTGATGTTCAACACGCGCCACGACCGTGTAGCGGGGCTGGGCAATCAGGACGGCAGCCAAAAGGCGCTCAATATGCTTTATGCCATCCGCACCATTCAGGAGCGGACGGGAAAGGATTTGGGGGCGACGTTCCTCTCCGGCACAACGATCTCCAACTCGCTCACGGAGCTGTACCTGCTGTTCAAATACCTGCGGCCGCAGGAGTTGGAGCGCCAGAACATCAACTCGTTCGACGCATGGGCGGCCATCTTCGCCAAGAAAAGCGTGGACTTCGAGTTTTCGGTAACGAACAACATCGTGCAGAAAGAGCGCTTCCGTTACTTTATCAAAGTGCCGGAGCTGGCGGCGTTCTATTCCGAGATTACCGACTACCGCACGGCGGAGGACGTGGGTGTGGATCGCCCCGACAAGAATGAAGTGCTGCACAACATACCGCCTACGCCGCAGCAGGAGGAGTTCATCGAGAAGTTGATGGAGTTCGCCAAGTCGGGCGATGCCACGATACTTGGCAGGGAGAAACTATCGGAAACCGAGGAAAAAGCAAAAATGCTGATCGCAACGGACTATGCCCGTAAGATGGCGCTCGATATGCGTCTGATTGATTCTTCCTTGTACGAAGACCACCCGGACAACAAGGCGAGCCGTTGTGCAAAAATGATTGCGGAGTATTACCACAAATACGATGCGCAGAAAGGAACGCAGTTTGTTTTCTCGGACTTGGGGACATTCCAGCCGGGGCAGTGGAACGTGTACAGCGAGATCAAACGCAAGCTCGTGGAGGATTACGGCATCCCCTCCTCGGAGATACGCTTCATTCAGGAGTGCAAGAACGAAAAGGCACGCAAGGGGGTTATCGACGCGATGAACGAGGGAAAAGTGCGGGTAATCTTCGGTTCGACCTCCATGCTCGGAACGGGCGTAAACGCGCAGAAACGGGCGGTGGCGGTGCATCATCTCGATACGCCGTGGAGACCTTCCGACCTTGCGCAACGCGACGGACGCGCCGTGCGTAAGGGCAACGAGATAGCCAAGCTGTTTGCAGGAAACAAGGTCAATGTAATCATCTATGCTGTTGAAAAGTCGCTCGACAGCTACAAGTTCAACCTGCTGCACTGCAAGCAGACCTTTATCAGTCAGCTTAAAAGCGGCGCGATGGGTGCGCGTACCATCGACGAGGGGGCGATGGATGAGAAATCGGGCATGAATTTCTCGGAGTACATGGCTATTCTTTCGGGGAACACGGATTTGCTCGACAAAGCCCGTTTGGAGAAGAAGGTCGCGGCATTGGAGAGCGAGCGCAAGACGTTCCACAAGGCCAAAAGCACCTCCTCGTGGAAATTGGAGGAGTACACCAAGACACTCGCTTTCAACAATGACTGCATCGCCAAGATGTCCGCCGACTTCGAGACGTTCCTCGCACGGGTACAGACCGACAAGGAGGGTAACAAGCTCAATGCCGTGCGGCTCGACGGGCTGGAGGCTACCGATCACAAGAGCGTCGGGACACGCTTGCAGGAGATAGCCAAGAATGCCACGACGGGCGGCGAGTATATGCGTATCGGCGAGCTGTACGGTTTCCCGTTGCTCGTGAAAACCGAACCGCTGCTAAAAGACGGCAAGGAGAGCAAGCTAAACCGTTTCTTCGTGGAGGGAGCGTTCAAGTACACCTACAACAACGGGCAGGTAGCGATGGCCGACACCAAAGCGGCCTCGATGAACTTCCTGAACGCGCTGGAGCGCATACCCAAACTCGTGGAGCAATACAAGGCGCAGAACGTAACCTACGAGCGGGATATTCCGATTTTGCAGGAAACGGTCGGCGGAGTATGGAAGAAAGAGGATGAATTGAAAGCGCTGAAAGCGGAGGTCGCGGCGTTGGAGAGAAAGATACAACTTACACTCGCTCCGCCTAAACCCGAAGCCGGGCAGGAACAGACCGATGGTGTGCAGCAGGAGAATGTAAAATGCAAACAACCTTCGCAAACCGTCAAACCCGACACGAGCGGCGATTTTATCCGCAATCATGTGCTTGTGATGAGACCGGGAATATCAGACGAGTCCAAAATGCAGAATAGAGGGATGAAGATTTAGTATGAGGACAACCGATTTTGTAAAGTCGGTTGTCCTTTTTTAATCAAATCAAAGGAGTTCCTTCCGATTATTGCCCCGCCATTCGCTGGGAGATGAACCCGTATGCAGTTTGAAATACTTGCTGAAAAAAGATTGGCTGGGAAAGTCGAGATATTCGGCTATTTGCTGGATGTTTTTGTCCGAGAATTTCAGTAAGACGGAGGCTTCGGCAACTGTAAATTCATCAATCCATTGTGCTGCTGACGATCCACTTATGTCTTTTATCAACTTGGATAGATATTTAGGTGTAACTGCGAGCTGGTCGGAATAATAACCGATTTCACGATGATGCCGGAAATCACGTTGCAGCAAATCCATGAATCGCACGAAATAATACTCTTTACTTTTGGTTTTCAGGATTCTGTTCCCTTGATTTATTCGGTCGAAGTGATCGCACATCCGAAAGATAAGGGCGGCAAGCAGATTTGCTACGACCTCTTCATTTCGATTTTTTCCTGCAACCTCTTCCGTCAATATGGAAATAATCAGGTTATACAAACGGCTTATTATTCCCATTTCGTCATTCGATAACTGCATGAGCGGATGGTTGCACACCGACAAATAATAGGGAATGATCTTTTTAAGGTCGATGTTCATATTGCGCAAATAGGATAACGATACCCCGATGATCGCTCCTTTATAATCAGGAGAAATCGACTGCACTCCGAGCAGGTTTTCTGGCAAACAAATCATGCTGGTATTTTCCGTCATCGTCCATTCCTGCAAATTGACCGTCATGCGAATTTGACCGTTGAGTGTGATACCTATTAACATAGCATCGACACGTAGCGGGAAACGTAACATTTCAATAGATTGGGCAACGTCGGATATGATGATAAAATTGTCATTCAAGGCATTGCCCATACCATATTTCCGTATGAATTCGGAAATCGTTATGCTGAATAATTTCTCGACTGTTTTCATATTTGAGTTTTTGGGTATTATTTCCGTATTTATACGACAAAAGTAATTATTAAATTCGATTGTTTGGCTTAAATTCGACTTTTAGACATATTATTTTGCGTTTCGGATATTCTATCGCGTCTTAAAACCATGTTCCTTTGCACTGAAAAAACAATAATAATAAATTTAATGTATGCAAAAGAAGTTGATTTTAACCGGATTGATTATCGCAGCACTTCTTTCAGGCTGTGCAAAAAAGAAAACCTCAGAAAGAATCCCCTCGATTCCGGTCAGAACGGTTATTGCCGATTTAGAAAAAGGCCGAAATAAATACGAGTATGTTGGAGTCGTAGAGGAAGAACGCTCATCTGCAATGAGTTTCACGGTTGCGGGAACTGTGAAAATGATGTATGCGGAAGAAGGGCAGCGAGTAAATAAAGGAGAATTACTCGCTCGATTGGATACGGCCAATTTGTCGAATGCTTATCATGCAGCAAAAGCACAACTCTCGCAGGCGGAGGATGCCATGAAGAGAATACAAAAACTCTACGACAACCAAAGTGTCCCCGAAATAAAGTATATCGACATTCAAACACAACTCGAAAAGGCACGGTCGATGGAGGCCATAGCGAGAAAGAATCTCTCCGATAGCCGCTTAACCGCACCGTTCAGTGGCATCATAGGTAAAAAAAGTGCTGAAAGCGGAGAAAACGTATTACCCGGCCAGCCGGTATATACGTTGTTGAAGATCGAAGATGTAAAGATCAAGGTATCCGTCCCGGAGAAAGAGATCGCCGATATTCTGAAGAACCAACAAACGCAGGTAGAGATTCCCGCCCTGCATGATGCGTCCTACGAGGGAATGACAGAGGAACGCGGTGTCGTCGCCGATCCTATTTCACATAGCTATACCGTGCGGGTTCGTGTACACAATCCGGCTTCGGAATTACTCCCCGGCATGGTTTGCAAAGTATCGGTCGCAACCGACAATTCAAAAGAGGCAATGTTTATCGTTCCCTCGCAATGCGTACAAACTTCGGCAGACAAACAATTCGTATGGTGCATCGTAAATGGGCAAGCCGTGCGACGCAGTGTGGAAACGGGTAAGTTCACTCCGCATGGCGTGGAGATTCTTTCCGGTTTGCAAGGAGGAGAAGAGATTGTAACGGAAGGCTATCAAAGCCTTTATGATGGTGCTACGTTGAAAATCCTGTAATCTATGAAAAGCAGAAATGATATAATCAAATCGGCAATGCAGAATCGAGGCATTACATTTTTTTTAATTGCCTTGCTTATTCTCTTAGGAGTTTATGCACTGCTGAAAATGCCCAAACAAGAGTTCCCGACCTTCACGATTCGACAAGGCGTTATCGTCGGGATTTACCCGGGAGCCACATCGGCACAAGTAGAGGAGCAATTGGCCAAACCGCTGGAGGAGTTCCTATTTACCTACAAAGAGATTCGCAAAAGCAAAACATATACGATGTCTCGCAACGGAGTGGTATATGCGATGGTGGAGCTGGAGGAAAATGTCGATAATAAAGACGAAGTCTGGTCGAAAATTAAGCATGGTTTGTCTCTCTTTAAGGCCCAACTTCCTCCGGGCGTATTGGCCTTGATTGCCAATGACGATTTCGGCGACACCTCCGCATTGCTTATTTCGTTGGAATCGGAAACTCGCTCTTATCGCGAATTGGAGGATTGGCTCGAAATTTTGGAAGGGAAACTACGGCGCATCGAATCCGTATCGAATCTTCGACGATTCGGTCTGCAAAAAGAGCAAATCGGCGTTTACCTGAATGCGGAGCAACTTTCCGCCTATGGAATCGACAGAAAGATGTTGGGGGCAAACCTTTTTTCGCAAGGGTTCACTACCGTTTCAGGTACGATTGAAGCCGAGACGCAAGACTATCCTCTTTATTTTGCGCCTACGCTCGATTCGGAAACAGAGGTCGGCGAGCAAATCGTTTATTCCGATCCTTCGGGAAAAATCATCCGACTGAAAGACATCGCCACTATTGTGCGCGAATACGACAGCCCCGACAGTTATATTTTGAATAACGGTAAAAAATCCATCATCCTTTCGCTGGAAATGCACGAGGGCTATAACATCGTCGAATACGGCAAGGATGTGGACAAGGTGCTGAAAACTTTCTCGGAAACATTGCCCGATGACGTGAAAATCGAGCGAATCGTGGATCAACCCAAAGTTGTCGATCAGTCGGTTTTATCCTTTCTGAAAGACCTCGTTTTGGCTATTGTTATCGTTATTATCGTCTTGATTATTCTATTCCCCTTGCGGTCGGCTCTCGTTTCGGCCTCTATGATACCGATAACGATTTTCATATCCGTCGGCATCATGTTTCTGTTCGATATTCCGCTCAATACGGTGACGCTGGCCGCTTTGATCGTTATTCTGGGAATGGTCGGAGATAACTCCATCGTCGTGATCGATGCTTATCTGGAGTATCTGAATAAAGGTATGTCGCGTTGGCACGCCGCCTATCTGAGTGCGAAAAATTATGCCGGAGCTATTTTTATCGCCACCCTGTCGATCTGTATCGTGTTCTTTCCGTTGCTTATTATTTTGAACGGAATGTGGTACGACTTCGTGCGTCATTTCCCGTGGACATTTTCTATTTGTTTGATGGTATCGTTCGCATTGACAATGTTGTGCATTCCTTATATGGAATACACGTTTATAACCAAAGAGAATATTGCTCCGAAACGACCGAATCGTAAAGGGCTGACTTATTATGTGCAACACGGATACGAGCGTATTCTCGACAAAACATTCCGTTTCCCGAAGGCGACGATAGGCATAGCGGTAGCGTTGCTGGCGGTATCGGTCGTTTATTTCTTCCGTCTTCCGGTGCGTATGTTCCCGTTCTCGGACAGAGACCAATTTGCTGTGGAAATTTATCTGCCGCAGGGAAGCTCGCTCGAAGAGACGGAACAAGTGGCCGACAGCCTTTATCGGGTAATGAAGCAAGATGAGCGAATCACCTCCGTAACCGCTTTTGTCGGCACGTTCTCCCCGCGTTTTCAGGCTCCTTATGCACCGAATGTCGTCGCAGGGAAAAATTATACGCAATTTATCGTAAACACCCAATCTAACGATGCGACGGTAGAGGTATTGGATGAATATGCGGAAAAGTATTCGTATCATTTTCCGAACGCTTATGTCCGTTTCAAACAGCTCGATTTCCAGCAAGCGCAAATACCTATCGAAATACGTCTGTCCGGAGCGGATGTAGAAGAGTTGAAAGCCTATGCCGATACGGTATTGACGGCACTGAAAGACGTCGAAGGTTTGGTTTGGCGTCATACGAACTACGAAGAACCGTTGCCCGCTGTCGAAATGGAGCTGGATGCGATTGCAGCCTCGCGGTTGGGTATATCCCGTTCTTTGGCGGAATTAGAGATCGCATCCGCATACGGTAATGTTCCGGTCGGAACTGTATGGGAAGAGGATTATCCACTCTCCGTCGTATTGAAACGGGAGCGACCGACGGCATACGATTCTCCCGAAAATGTCGGAGACCAATACATACACTCCTTATTACCGAATGTCTCCGTTCCTCTTCGACAAATTGCGGACGTCAAACCCGTATGGACGCAGGGGCAAATCGTACGTCGAAACGGTGTGCGCACCATATCTATCCAAGCAGACGTAGCAAGAGGCATGAGCGAATCGCGGGTATTTGCCGATATGCGAAAAGTAATGGAAAAGCAGGTCGTACCTACATTGCCTGCAACGATTGATTATGAATACGGCGGAATGTACGAAGTCGATCAAGAAGTGATCCCCTTGATTATTCAAATTATTCTCGCAGGCATATTCTTGATTTTCCTGTTCTTGATTTATAATTATCGGAAAATATCCGTGTCGCTGGCAGCTTTGCTTTCGATGTTATTCTGTATTCCGGGAACGGTTTGGGGGTTATATCTGACGGATACGGCATTCAGTCTGACGTGTATTTTGGGAATCATCAGCCTAATGGGTGTAATTATCCGTAATGCGATCATGATCTTCGACCATGCCGAAAATCTGCGCTTGAACGCACATTTCTCAGCTCGTCAAGCAGCCTACGACGCAGGAAAAAGGCGCATGGTTCCGATTTTTTTGACTTCGGCAACGACGGCTATTGGTATCGTCCCGATGATTATCGGACGAACGATGTTGTGGACACCTATGGGTATCGTGATTTTTACGGGAACGATATTGTCCATGATATTAGTGGTTACTGTACTGCCTGTGCTGTATTGGAAAATCTTTGAGAAAACTAAATAAAGTAAAACAAATGAAAATCAAGTATATTTTATCAGTGGTATTGCTCTCGACCGTAGTGTCGGGGGCAAATGCCCAAACCATCTATTCTGTATCCGATTGCGAACGCATGGCGATAGAGAATAACCGCAAACTTCAAAATGCCAAACTGTCCGTCGAGGCAGCACGGCAAACCCGCAAAGAGGCTTTTACCAATTATTTTCCTGAAATTTCCGGAACGGGAGCATGGTTCAATGCCAATCATGGATTAGCGCGTACCGATATATCGACGGGAGGTTTATTGCCTCCCGAATTGGGCACGATGTTACCTCCCGAACTATTGGGGGCATTACCCTCGTCTATTCCGGTCTCTTTGCTCAAGAACGGAACGGTAGGCGGCGTTACCGCTACGATGCCGGTTTTTGCAGGCGGCAGAATCGTAAACGGGAACAAACTCGCCAAAGTCGGCGAAGAGGCAGCAGGCTTACAGCAGGCATTGACAGAAGACGAAATCGTATTTACTACGAATACCTATTTTTGGCAGGTTATCAATCTTCAGGAGAAACTCGCAACCATCGGTTCGATACAAGAAATGCTCGACCGTTTGCAGAAAGATGTGGAAACAGCGGTCGAGGCCGGAATGACGACACGGAACGATTTGTTGCGTGTACAACTTCAAATTCAGGATGTCGCAAGCAGCCGATTGAAAATAGAGAATGGTATAGCGGTATGTAAGATGCAGTTGGCGCAGTTCATCGGAGCGGATACGGATAATTTCGAGTTACAATATTCCATGACAAAAAATTGCGAGAAGCCGCTTGCCATATATTGCGATCCCCAACAAGCTGTGATGAACCGTACCGAAACCGGATTATTGGATTTGAATGTCCGTGCGGCCAAACTGAAAAAGCGAATTTCATTTGGAGAACAACTGCCGAGTATCGGTTTCGGAGGAGGGTATCTCTATAATGACTTGTTAGGGAAATCGAACAATTCAGGAGTGATTTATGCGTCGGTCTCGATTCCTATTTCTGGCTGGTGGAAAGGAAGCCATGCGCATAAACGGCATCGCGTACTCGAACGCCAAGCCGCAAATGACCGGGCGGATAAAATAGAGTTAATGACGGTTGAAACCAAACAAATATGGAATGAATTGATTGAAGCATACGAACAATTATTGCTTGCGGAGACCTCTATCGAACAATCGGCTGAAAATATGCGGATTGTTGAAAATACATATAAAGCAGGGACAGTTCCTTTGACAGAATTGCTGGATGCGCAGGTTTTATTTCGGCAAAGCCATAATCAATATAGCGATGCCTATTCGGTCTATCGCATCAAGGAATTAAGATACAAACAAATAACGGCGAATACGACCGGATACCGAAACATTAAGTGAGATTATATGATGAATGAAATAAACATAAGGCATACCTCGGAAAAGGCATGGCATATAATAAGCGACGGGGAACACATTTCGCTGTCGGAATTGGCGACAAGACTTAATATCCGTATTGAAATCGCTGCATTGGCCGCAGGTTGGCTGGCAGCCGAGGACAAAATTTATATCCGTGAAATCGGAACGGTCATCGAATTAAGTCCGAAAAATCGCCATCCAATTTATTTCGGATAAAAAAGAGATAGTTATGATCGACATTACATTTAGGGACTTACTCGAAAATATCGGAACAGCGGAAGATATACGGCAGGACGGATGTATTTTAGCGGATATAGACCAAACCACCGTTAAGACATTGATGGGGCAACCGTTTCGTTTGGAGGCTTATAGCTTAATTCTTTGTACGGAAGGCGAATGTGTCGTAAATATCGGAGAGAAAGAATATCGGATCACATCGGGAGATCTGTTTCTTGCCATACCAATGTTTCGTATCATTGTTCGCCATGATCGTACATTTTCGGCAAAAGGACTTTTTCTATCTACGGGCTATCTGAACCGATATATGCTGTCAATGCTCTGTTCGACATCCTTGTTGGTGCATATCACGCAACATCCCGTATACAAGATGGATTCGGAACAATATACTCAAATCCTTGCCATGATGCAAAGCATACGTTGGGTGGCTGATAACAGTGAATGTTCAAAATTCAACGACGAGGCTATATACAATGGGATAGCCATGTTTTTATATGTTATCGGAGACAGTTTGCAACGGGCGGCAGCCTCACAAGGAACGAAGGCTTCTGCTCCAAGCCGTCAGGACGAATATTGTTTTCGTTTCATCGACTTGCTGGCAAAACACCCTAAAATCTCTCGACGTGTTGATTTCTATGCCGAACAGCTATGTCTGACACCAAAGTATTTGATGACGCTTGTACGGAAAACCACCGGAAAATCCGTAAGGGATTGGATCAACGATTTTATAATCTCTAATGCTCAATTTCTATTGAGGCATAGCGATATGTCTATTCAACAAATCGCATTCGAGTTAAATTTCCCAAATCAGTCGTTTTTCGGAAAATTCTTCAAAGAACATACGGGATACGCACCGAGTGAATACCGATCTAATAATTAAATTGTAAATGGTATGCGAATAATCATCAATCCCCGATATGATTTTTGCAAGGATTCCATTATTGACATCTGTAATCCAAGCAAATTTTTCAACAACGGAAAGGTTCTGCAAACGGGGCGTAATACGATCAAGCTGTTCGAGATTGATGGGGTACGACTTGTCGTGAAAAGCTATGAACATCTGACATTGTTTAATCGTTTGGTTTACGGAACCTTACGAAAAAGCAAGGCAGAACGGGCATATTTGCACGCAGTTAGGTTGCAAAAATTAGGAATTGGCACACCGGAAGAGATTGCGTTTGCCGAAATCCGACGTTATGGATTGTTACGCTCCTGTTATTTTGTGTCTTTATATTCGGACTACCAATCATTGAGTTCTACGACGATAGATTGCATGCCAAACGATGAAAGATATGCTTTTCTCGATGCATTGGCGAAGTTTTTATTCAAGATACATTGGGCTGGTGTATTGCATAAAGACCTTAATATGGGGAATATACTATACTCCGATAAATGCAACACGATAGAAGGTTTTGATTTTCAAGTCGTCGATACCAATCGGATGGTTTTTCATTCGCTATTATCTATGCACCAGCGGATACAAAATTTGCGGCGATTATCTTGTTCTATCCCCTCTTTTCTGTACATTCTTAAACGATATGCAACAATGGCGGGAATTGATCCCGAATCCATGCAACTCAATGGTGTTTTTGCAAGGCTTATATTCGGTTATCGGCAATCCCGTAAACGAATGATAAAAGCGATTCTACATCCTTTGAATATATTGTAAATCTGTAATGAAATATAGTAGAAGATTAAGATGAAATTATCTCTTCAACACCGAATACTTATAGGATACACCATATTGATAGCAGTCATCGGTAGTATGGCTGCTATCCTGTTCTATGAGCGTAACCGAGTGCAAAATCTCGAATCGGAAATAACCGAAATTCGGGAAGCCAATCGTACCATAAACGCCGCCCATCGGCATATTACCGTTCTTGCAACATTGGGAGAGGCCGCAATAACATGGGATGAAGAAGATTATCAGAAGTATCAAGAGCGACGATTGCGAATAGACAGCCTTTTGCAGATTTTGCAACGGGATTATAAAGAGTTTGTCCCGACCAAACAAATAGACACGCTCCGTCTTCTGTTGGCTAATAAGGAAAAGCATCTGCACCAAGCCATGCAGGTGTTTCAACAACACGACAGCCTCTTGTCGGAACACCTGCCCGTCCTTGCCCGGCAAACAAGAAGTTTCCGTACCGTAACCCGAAAAAAGAGAGGTCTTGCCGGACTTTTCGGAGGTAAGGAGACCATACAAGTTCCGACTACTTCAAACACGTTTCACTCCCTGAACGAGCAGTTGATCTCGATGGAGGAGGCACGGCAGCAGGCAATCGACACTTACACGGACAGCCTGCGTGTTCAAAATCGGGAGTTGAACCGCAAGTTGTACGTGTTGATTCAAGACATGGACGAGCAAACGCAAGCCACATTTCAAGGCAAGGAGTTGTATCTCCAACAATCCTATGACCGCTCGACCATGATTATTACCGGACTGATCGTAAGTGCTATCATTCTTCTGGTCGTGTCGTATTGGATTATCCAACGGGATATTCGGGAGAAAGCGCGTACCAAACGGGAATTGGAGGAACTGATCAAGAAACTGCGCCTGAGCGTGAAAAAGAACAAGGAGCTGCTCACGGCTCGCCGTCAAACCATGCAGACCATCATCCATGAATTGCGTTCTCCTCTGTCCGCCATCAGCGGCAATACGGAGTTGATTATCGCCGATACCGACGAGGCGGAACGCACCCGACATGTTAAAGCCGTCCGGCAGTCCGTCCGTCGTATGGCCATCATGCTCGCCGACCTGCTGAATTTCTTTCGGCTGGATAATGGCAAGGAGCAGGTATGCCCCAAGCCGTTCCAATTACAATGTATCGCCAACGCGCTGAAACACGAGTTTACGCCGAGGACGGAGAAGAAACACCTTGCGTTTCACATCGAGGCTTGTGAAACCGATGTAGTGGTCGGTGATAAGAACATGATCCTCCGAATCGGGAGTAATCTGCTGTCCAATGCCGTGAAATTTACGGATAAGGGTTCTGTTTCATTGAAAACGAGCTACTCGGACGGAGTGTTCACACTCGAAGTCTCGGACACGGGGTTCGGAATTGCCGAAGCGCAGCAGAAAAAGATTTTCCATCCTTTTGAACGCCTGACTAATGCCGCCACGCAAGACGGCTTCGGGCTTGGGTTGCCTATTGTATGCGACCTCGCAAAGTTGATGGGAGGAAAAGTTTCTCTGGAGAGTGTGGTAGGAATCGGCAGCCATTTCACGGTACGAATACCGCTCAAAAAGGCGGAGGATGAATTTGGCGGGGAAACGTCCGTTTCTCCAATATCCCGCTACCTGAGCAACGCCTCCGTGCTGGTGTTGGATAACGATGCGGTACAATGCACGATGACACGGGATATGTTGGCCCGTTACGAAATCGGGTGCGACATCTGCCGCAATGTGGGCGAGTTGTTGAACATGATGCGGGAACGGAATTACGACTTGTTGATTACGGATTTGAAGATGCCGGATATGAACGGCTACGAGGTGCTGGAACTGTTGCGCTCGTCTGAAATCGGCAACTCACGGAGTATTCCGATTGTCGTGGCAACGGCATTGGACAGCAGTTCGGAAGAGGAGCTGCTCGCCAACGGATTTAGCGGTTGCCTGTTCAAACCGTTCTCCGCAACGGAACTGCTGGAGGCAGTCTCCTGTTGCATCGAGGATAAGGCGCAAAAGCGGGAAATCACGCTGTCGCCGCTGCTCGCTTATGGGAATAACGAGGAGATCTTGGAGCGGTTGATAACCGAGACCGAAAAAGAGATGGCAGAATTACGTGAAGCCCACGAAAAAAGAGATATGGCCGAATTGGATAACCTGCTCCACCACCTGCGCAGTTCGTGGATGCTGATCAATGCCGACGAGCCTTTGCGGGAGCTGTATGAGTTGATACACCGGTCGCAAGATGACAAAGCCTTGTTGAATGAAAAGGTGCAGGCTGTGTTGAATAACGGGGAGCGGATTATCCGTCTGGCACGAGAGACAAAGGAGGGACTATGGGCAGAGTGATTATCATCGACGACAATGTGGTCTATTGCGACCATGTGGGCAATCTTCTGGCCAAAGAGGGAATTGAAACGGAGAGGATATACAGTCTGTCGGCTGCAAAGAAAGCCGTCTTGTCCGTTTCGGATGATGACATAATCCTCTCCGACTTGCGCTTTCCCGACGGGAACGGCATAGACCTTTTGAAGTATATGCGTGAAAATGGTCGTCGCAACCCGTTCTTTATTATGACCGACTACGACGAAGTGCCGACCGCCGTCCGTTCCATGAAATCGGGTGCGGACGACTATATCAGCAAACGGACATTGGAAGAGGAGCTGCTGCCCACCATCCGCAGTTTGCTGAAACGAAAGAGCCGCAGTCTTGTGAAGCGGGAGCATATACTCGACCGCAAAAGCGAGGCGTTTCAGGCAATCGACCACCGCATCCGGCTGGTCGCTCCGACCAATATCAGCGTCCTTATATTGGGAGAGAACGGTACGGGCAAGGAACATATCGCAGCGAAAATACACCGCCGAAGCGACCGGGCGGATAAACCGTTCGTCGCTGTCGATTGCGGTCTGTTGTCCTCGTCGTTGGCCGCTTCCATCCTCTTCGGGCATGAGAAAGGGGCATTCACGGGTGCGACCGACAACAAGGCGGGTTATTTCGGAGAGGCCGACGGCGGTACGCTGTTTCTTGACGAGATAGGCAATCTGCCGATGGAAGTACAACAGATGTTGCTCCGTGCCATGCAAAGCAAAACCTATCGCTCCGTCGGAGGAAATCGGGACAAGGCGTCCGATGTGCGTATCATCGCCGCCACCAACGAGGATTTGAATAAGGCGGTCGAAGAAAAACGGTTTCGCCGAGACCTCTACTATCGGATTCGGGAGTTTGTCGTCGAACTGCCGCCGCTTCGGAAATGTCGGGAAGACATCCTGCCGTTGGCGGAGTTCTTCATCGGCGAGATGAACGCGGAGCTGAAGAAGTCCGTAACGGGATTCGATGCGGAGGCGAAGAAACTGTTAGCCCTTTATCATTGGCCGGGCAATGTCCGAGAGCTGCGGCAGGTCGTACAGACCGCCGTACTAATGACCGGAGAGGGATTGATTCCGTCCGACGCATTGGGGCTCGATGTAACGGAGGCGGAAAGCGGGGTTTCAGACTTCGCGCTGGTCGATGAGACGATGCAGAAAGACCGTATCATAAAGGCATTGAAGCAGACGGACGGGAACAAACGGCAGGCGGCCAAGCTGCTCGGCATAAGCCCGCCGACGCTGTATAAGAAGATGGAACAATATAACATACAGTAGAAAAGCGATGAAACATGAAAGATATTCCGTAGAAAAAGAATATATTTGCAATACGATTGCGGAAGTGGACGATCCACTTTTGCATGACATTTGAGAAAAAGCGGACAGAAAGCCTATGCTCTCTGTTCGACTATATATAGACATAAGACCGCAAGTCGTCCTAATGGGAATCTGGAAAATTAACATTAACAGGAACTATTGCGTGACTGCTTATGCTATGCCTTTGCATAGCGTGCATTCACCTATTCCTGTTAAGGGCATTCCAGAGCCTCCATTAGAGATAGCGTGGATTGCACGCTTCTTTTATAGGGCTTCCGGTTGAAAACCTAAAAACCGGATGATATGGCAAAAGTACAGATGCTCGCCCTCCAATCCATCGACGGATACATGATAGATAACCGTTCCGAATTGTCCGCTGTCCTTTCCGACGAGATAGCGAAGTTAAGAACTGTCGCCACTCACTTGTTAAACAAAGACGTTTCGCTGACCATGTTGAGCGATTGGGCGGAAAATGAGGCGACGAACATCACCTATCTTATCGAGGCCGACAACCAAACGGCGGCCATCATCGACGGAATGTTCCGAATGGGATTGATCGACGAGATTGTTCTCTACACGATACCCGTCATTCTCGGTCACGGCAAACGACTGTATCAATCCCCACTACCCGAAATTTCTTGGAAATGTACCTCCACCCGCATCTGCACGGACGGCACGGTGCAGGCCGTTTTTCGTCGGAGCAACTGACAGAGGCTTAACGCATTTTACACCATATAGGCGTTAAAAAACTTAACGCTGTTAAATAATTTTACGCTTTTTACTTCTCCGAAAAAGCGGTCTCAAAATATTTTTCGCATTTATATTGCTGTTTATCAGTATTATGTAAATAGCTTATTGCAATTTGTCATTGGCTGGAACTCTGTTTGTTCTAAACACTTACGTGCGCATACAGAAAACAGAGTCAATAACCGAAAAAAAGAAATGACAAATGGAATATATCGTACTGACGGAAACGGATTTCTTCCGTCGCATCAATGAGGCCGACAGCCTGAACGACCTATGTTCGTCTTATCGGGACTTTACCGATAGAGTGATACAACTTTGTATGGGAGGAATGAACCTGCACCATGCCGTCCTCGCCCTTATCCATGTGGAGACGGAGCTGCAATTCCATCGGAAGTTTTACGGCGTGGAAACGGACAGCGTTTCGGGATTGTATATCCGCAAAGCCCTCGCTTTCGTGCGAAGGACACAAAAGATTCTTGTACCCCAAGTGCCGCCACTATCCACCCCGCAAACCGATTCGCAACCGACAAGCTCTTTCCGTTGGACGGGCAGCCTTGTCGAATTGATTGAGATTATCTACGCCCTCGACGAGCTGGGCTGCATCAATGACGGGCAGAACAATATCAAGGAGCTGGCGACTTTCTTCGGCTCGCTGCTCGGTCTGGAGATTAAGGACAGACATTGCTACGACGCCTATCTGGATATGAAACGCCGCAAGAACGAGAGCCGGACTTACTTTCTCGACAAGTTGAGCGAGCGCCTGAATCTGCGGATGCAGCGAGACGATGCACGGGAGCGGCAGCGTCGGTAAGTACCACATATTATATATAGAAAAGGCGGTAAATTTGAATGTTACCGCCTTTTCTATGATTATGCTATTTCTGCTGCAACAGATGCGCCAGCGCCGGATCGTTCTGTATGCGTTGCAATTCGTCGGCGACAATTTGCCGCACGTCGGCTTTGATACGGTTGTAGTTCTCTTGTATCTGCTCCTTCATGCAATCCTTGCCGTTCTCGTCCGTGAAATCGGTAATAACGGGTATCGGCTTGTAGGCTTTCTCCTCCCGCTTTACTTTTTCAGCGTCCACGACAATCTCGCAGTGGAAAATCTTTTGCTCGATGCGCTCGTCGAAGGTGTCCGCTACGGAGCCGACGAACATTCCCTGCGTCAGAGATGAAATTTTCGAGGGCGGGATAAGCGAATCCATCTGGGTGTTGATGGAGGTGGACTTGTCGTTGCGGTTGATCGTGATGCTCTGCCGCCTCTGCAAGACTTTTCCGAAACGCTCGGAGAGCGTCTTGGCCGTCTCTCCGACAACCTGACCGGAAAAGATATTGCCGACGGTGTTCATCACGACTTTGGCCTCCTTGTCACCGTAGTCGCGGACTAATTGGGAGAAATCCTGAAATCCCAGAAGCACGGCTACCTTGTTGCTTCGTGCTGTCGCTATCAAATTGTCCAAACCCTTGAAATATATGGTCGGAAGCTCGTCTATGATGATCGAGGATTTGAGTTTTCCTTTCTTATTTACGAGTTTAACAATACGCGAGTTGTACAGACCGAGCGCTGCGCCATAGATGTTCTGACGGTCTGGATTATTGCCCACGCAGAGGATTTTCGGCTCCTGCGGATTGTTGATGTCGAGTGTAAACTCGCTGTCCGACATCACCCAATAGAGTTGCGGCGAAATCATCCTCGAAAGCGGAATTTTGGCCGATGCGATCTGCCCCTGAAGCTGCTCGGCAGCTCCGCCGAGCCATGCGTCCATGAAGGGTGAAAGGTAGTTTTCAAGTTCGGGGTAAGAGGATAGTATCGGGAAAATATCCTCGTACCGACGGTTCAAAAATTCAATGGCGTGCGGAAAGGTGCAATACTTTCCATTCTCGTAGATTTTGAGATACCAAATGATTGCAGCAAAGAGGATTATGGGCGATTCTACGAAGAAATCGCCCTGCTTTTGCACCCACGTCTTGTTCAAATTTAATAGGATTGTGTACGCGCTCTCGTAGGCATCCGTAATATCCTCCATGAAGTCGGGATGTATGGGGTTACAGCGGTGCGAACGACGCGGATCGTCGAAATTGATTACATAGAATTTCGGCTTTACCTCGTACCCGTCCAAGTGGTTCAGCAGGTGGTTGTAAGCAATGGTTGAAAGGTCTGGGAACTTAAAGTCGTAGATATACATCGAGTAGCCCTTCTCGATCTGTTGCTTGATGTAGGAATTGACCACGGCATAGGATTTTCCGCTGCCGGGCGTGCCCAATACGATGGATGCACGCTGCGGCAAAAGAATGTTGATCCAGCCGTTGTTCCACCTCTTTTTGTAGTAGAAACGGGTGGGCAGGTTCACGGAGTATTCGTTGGTCAAAAGGCGTGTCTCCTGCATGAAGCTCTCGTTCTCGTTGTTGAACGGATCGTCCATGAGGTTGTTCTTCAAAAGGCGGCTCGCCCACAACCCGGCCATTAGGAGGCAGACGTATCCCGCCGCCACCGTTGCGATGTAGAGTATTACCGTCGCCGTAAGCGACAGAGGCAGGTCGAGCAGCCACCAGTTCAGAAAGAACAGCACGAAGCCCACCACGAGTGCCGTGCCGATTTTCGGCCACGTAATCTTTTCATCCTTTACGCCCGTCGTTCCCAGACACGAGAGCGCGAGCAGCACGACGGCAAAGAGTTTCGTATAGAGTATGGAGTGGAACAGGTGCGCCGTGCGGTCGAAGTTCATCAGAATCTTATCGACCACACCGATATTCACGCCCCACGCGAGTATCGCTTCATAGCAATACCAATACACGTTCATTACTACTAATAATATACTTACGGCACGCAGAAAATCCATGATTTTCGCCAATGCCCTCAAATCGTCTTCTTGTTGCATAATGATTAGATTTTACGATGTTTTCTTTTTTTCTTCTTTCGCCGCTGCATCTCGTGCATGAACGCCTGCTCCTCGGCATCCGCCCCGCCTGCCGACGGCGAGAACAGCCCCAAAGCGTCCGGCAGTTCTTCATAGCCGGCCACCTGCAAGGGGCTGTCCGCCGTTTCTTCTACGGGTTGCGGCAGGTCGATAGAGAGCGGAATCCCCGGAGCGGGAGGCGCGAAATGTTCCTGCAAAGCGTTTGCTGAAAGCTCCTTGACCATGCGTGAGCCGTTCAGGACGCAACCCGTGCGATGGTCGATGAACGTCGCGCCGTATATGCGCCCCGTGTCGGTCTCGCGCAGTACCACGTCCACGCCTTTGGCTTCGAGTGCCGCGACAAACTCCGTCCTCTCTTTCGTGCGCCGCATGGCGGCAAGCACGGTCGCCTTTGTCATGTCGCCCGTCTTCTGCTTCTTGATTTGCGCCTTGCTTGTCTCGCACCACCTCCCGAACGCCTCGTAACCGTAGCGTTTGCCGAAACGGGAGGCTTTGATCGGTGTGCCGACCTTTTCGCCCTGCGCGTCGATGGCCGAATAGACGAAGCCGTGATATTCGCGTCCCCGCATCTCTCCTCTGCACTCCTCGACGGTTATGCCGTAGAGCGACAGCAGGGCGCGGTATTCTCCGAGCGACTGAAAGCGGTACTTGCCGGATATGCCTTTCAGCACGTTTCCGATCTGCTTCTTCACATCGCCCTGCGCCGCATCCACGCGCCGCAGCGGTTCGCGCTGCGTCTGCCGCTTGCGCTCGGCGGTATGCAGCCCGTACTCTTGCTCCAACGCACGGGTAATATTCTTGCTCCGG